>JAXFUC010000116.1:0-50425 GCA_034176395.1 Bacteroides sp.
AACCCTGTGCGCGAAGCCTTGACACCCTGGATGAAGCCCGGCGACGAGAAACTGCCCGGTGTTACGCCCGCATTGATAAATGCCGATGTCCGTCCCGATATACACATCCATCCCTGGGCTGCCTCCGACATTCACACCGTCAAGGCCGACTATGCCAAGCTGCGCGAACTCTCGCTGAGCTATTCGCTGGACAAGAAGTGGCTGAGCCGTTTCAAAGTGGAGTCGTGCGTGCTCACCCTCCAACTGCAAAACCTTTGGACATGGAAGCGCAACGGCCGTGGATACGACCCTGAGGCCATGACCACATACGGCTACGGATGGGGCATGCGCACAATACCCAACCCCACCACTTGCACCATCGGTGCGTCCATCCAGTTCTAAACTTTAATTTGGAAAACATGAATATCAAAACAATATGCCGCGCACTTTGCGTATCGACTGCGCTTGTAGCTTTCGCTTCCTGCGACTCCTACTTGAATATCAAACCCAAAGGCGAACTAATCCCCGAGACGGCGGCCGACTATGAGAAGATGTTGAACTACAATCAGCTCGTCAAGGGTGGCGATCCGTATCCTAACTTCTTGACAGACGATGTCTATCTGCCCGATGAGGGCGACATGATTCGCTTCTCCATGGCAGAGCCGTCGGTTCAAAACCTTTATACCTTCCAGTCCGAAGTGTTCAGCGACTCCGAGGATGACCACCTATGGATTCAATGTTACACCCGTATCCATTACTTCAACGTGGTGGCCAATCAAATACTCGATGCCACAGAGTCTACACTCGATGAGCGACGTGCCTTGCGTGCCGAGGCACTGATGGGACGAGCCTTCGAGTATCTCACTTTGGTCAATGCCTATGCCAAGCACTACGACGCACAAACCTCAGCCACCGACCTCGGTGTGCCTTTGATTCTGGACGAGAACATCGAACAAAGCAATCTCAAACGCGCCACGGTCAAGGAGGTATATGATCAGATTCAGCGCGATCTCGACGAAGCGTCCAAGTACTTGCCGGCCAAACCCAAGCACAACGCTTTCCGTGCTTCGGCTCCGGTGGGTTATGGCATGAGAGCCCGTATGTACCTATATATGGGCGATTATGCAAAAGCTTTGGAGAATGCCAATCTGTCGCTGAAAGGCAACAACACCTTGCTTGACCTGACAAAGTATAGTGTTGTCGCGCCCAATAGAGCGATCGGTCGCACCAACGTTCCCGACCGAGCCGACAACCCCGAGAATATTTACATCCGAATGACCCCTTGGGTATTTGGTTTGAGTACGAAGACTTGTCTCTCCGATGAGTTGATGAAGCTCTACGATGCGGCCAACGACCAACGTGTGAAACTGTATGTCATTCAGAGCTTCGGAAATGTCACCAATCTACCCAACCTATGGTTCCCTTTCTTGTATGCCAACGTAGCCATGGCAACTCCCGAAATGTATCTCATTGCCGCCGAGTGCGAGGCACGTATCGGTAATAAAGAACGCGCCTTGGAACTTATCAATACGCTGCGAACCAACCGCATTATGAATGCCACTCCTTTGACCGCTACAACCGCCGAGGATGCGCTTAAACTGGTGCTCGAGGAGCGTCGTCGCGAGTTGGCTTTGAGCGGAATCAGCCGTTTGGTAGACTTGAAACGCTTGAACAAGGATTCTCGCTTTGCCAAGACAGTGACCCACGTTGTGGAGGGCAAAACCTATACGCTCCAACCCAACGATCCTAAGTACATCTTGCCCATTCCCGGAGTGGTGATGCGTTTCAACAAAGAAACCATGGTGCAAAACCCTCGTTGAGCAGTTGACCGTTGAGCGAATCGATTCGCTTGGTGGATGATTTAAGAGATGCCCCCTCGGCTTGCTTTGTGAGCCGAGGGGGCGTTCTCTTTCTTTCCTTTTCGGACATGCCCTGTCGCCGATCTTGGCTATATTTGTGCGGGTCTGCCGCTTCGTTGCGACAGGCTCTCGCAATGTGTCGTGCCCAAGGTTCGGGTCGGCATTGCGGAAAGAACTGAAACCACGAAGAGCCCGCTCGCGGTCTCTCGAAAGAAGAAACAAAGCAATGAAACTAAAGGTAGTTCTACTCATTTCCTTGGGATTGTTTATTGCCTGCCGGCCTCCCAAGAAGCAAACCGCTGCATCCACCGCCCCTGCCAACCTGCTGACCATGCTGGTGGGCACATACACCTCGGGCGGTAGCAAGGGCATTTATACTTTTCGTTTCGATCAAGAGACCGGTGAGTGTACGCCGCTCTCGACCTTGGAACAGCAAAATCCCTCGTTTGTGATTGCTTCGTCCGATGCTCGCACGGTGTATGCCGTCAACGAGCTGCCCCATGACTCGGCGCAAGTCACAGCCATGGCCTTCGATAAGCCACAAGGCCTATTGACCTTGCTCGGAACGCAACCCACGCTGGGGGCAGACCCCTGCCACCTTGCCACCAACGGACACATCCTGGTGGTGGCCAATTACAGCGGCGGTAGCATCACGGCTTTTCCGCTCTTGGAAGGGGGAGCTATCGGGGCGATGGCCCATCACTTTGTGGCCGAAGGCAGGGGTGCGCACCCCACTCGTCAAGAAAAACCGCATCTGCATCAAGTCACTTTCAGTCCCGACGGCGGTTGGCTACTGGCCAATGACTTGGGTACGGACGCCATCCACCTATACCGAGTGAACGACAGCTTGCCCTACCTCATACCTGCCGGCTGCGTGAAACTGAAGCCGGGAGCCGGGCCTCGTCATTCGACCTTCAGTCCCGATGGAAGCTATCTCTATGTACTCAATGAATTGGATGGTTGCATCGAGGTCTTTGCGTGGGAGGGCAAACCGTCTTCCATTCAGCGTATAACGGCCGATACGCTCCAAGCCGGAGGAAGTGCCGATATACATACCTCGCCCGATGGTAGGTTTGTCTATGCCTCGCACCGCCTGCAAGGCGATGGCATCAGCATCTATGCCCGCGATACGAAGCGCGGTCTTCTCACCCGATTGGGGTATCACCCCACCGGTAGGCATCCTCGCAACTTTGCCATTACTCCCAACGGTAAGTTCCTCTTGGTGGCTTGCAGGGACGATAACCGCATTGAACTGTACCGCATAGATTCCCACAGCGGACTCCTGCAGCCGGCGGGCAAGGCCATCGACCTCCCCAGTCCCGTTTGCGTGCAGTTGATGCCTTGAGGGGCTTCCCCTTCAATGCAAGAGGGCGATGGCGAATGGGTAGCGTAGTGTCTCGGAGCTACTTAGCAATTGCGTCTTTGCCCATTTGTCGGTTGCCCCGCTTAGGGTCTGCACCCGCGATGGAGTATAAAGAAAGCCGAAGGAGCTTGATGGCATCCTTCGGCTTTTGTGTTTTGCACCAATTCCCATGGGGCGGTGCGATTCGCTATTGGGATGTTGTGCAACAATTAGCTAAGCCCCTCGATCACGCCATCCTTGATGCTCATGCCCATGGCCGCCGGTGTGGGCGGTAGGCCGGGCATACGCATGATGTCGCCGGCTATGGCCACGAGGAATTCGGCTCCTTGATTGATGACGATGTCGGCAATCTTCAGGGTGAAGCCCGAGGCCACTCCGTAGCGTTTGGCATCGTCCGAGAACGAGTATTGCGTTTTGGCAATGCACACGGGGAACTGTTCGCAGGCAGTACCGGCAATGAGTTTGAGTTTCTTGCGGGCGGTTTCGCTGAGGCTGATGTCGGCAGCTCCGTAGAGGGTGGTGGCTATTTTGCGAATCTTCTCTTCGATGCTGTCTTCGTCGGCATAGGTGAATTGCAAGGGCTTGGAGGGTTGTTGCTCGATGGCTTGCAGTACCTCACGAGCCAACTCTTCGGCACCTGCTCCACCGTTGGCAAAGGCGGTGACCAGTGCAAAGCGCACGCCCTGCTCGTTGCAGTAGCGACGCACGGCATCCAGTTCCTCGGCCGTGTCGGTGGGGAATTGGTTGAATGCCACCACAACGGTTTGTCCAAAGCGAGCCAGGTTATCCAAATGGCGTTGTAGATTCTTGAGCCCTTCGCGCAGAGCGTCCATATTGGGTTCTTTGATGCGCTTTTCATCGGCTCCTCCGTGCATCTTCAAGCTCTGGGCGGTGGCCACAAGCACGGTCAGGGCGGGGCGCAATCCGCTCTTTCGGCATTTGATGTTGTAGAACTTTTCGGCTCCGAGATCGGCTCCGAATCCGGCTTCGGTGATGGCGAAATCCGCATGGGTCAGTGCCATTTTGGTGGCAAGCACCGAGTTGCATCCATGTGCTATGTTGGCAAAGGGACCGCCGTGAACGAAGGCAGGGGTGTGCTCGGTGGTTTGAACCAAATTGGGGTTGATGGCGTCTTTTAGGAGGATGGCGATGGCTCCGCCTATGCCCAGGTCGGCCACTGTAAAGGGTTTGCCCTCCACCGTATAGCCCAAGAGTATGTTTTCGATGCGTCTTTGCAGGTCGGCTTCTCCTTCGGCCAAGCAAAGTATGGCCATCAGTTCCGATGCCGGGGTGATGTCGAATCCGCTTTCGGCCGGTATGCCGTTGGCTTGTCCGTGCAGTCCGGTGACGATGTAGCGCAGGCTACGGTCGTTCACGTCCAGCACTCGTTTCCAAAGCACTTGTTTCAAGGCTCCGGGTGTGCCTTGGCTGCGATAGATATAGTTGTCCAGTAGGGCGGTGATGGTGTTGTGTGCCGAGGTGATGGCATGGAAATCGCCCGTGAAGTGTAGGTTGATATTCTCCATGGGCAGTACTTGGGCATATCCGCCTCCTGCTGCTCCGCCCTTCATGCCGAAGACGGGTCCCAGTGAGGGTTCGCGCAGGACCACGATGGCACGCTTGCCCAGTCGGTTCAGTCCCAAAGCCAAGCCGATGGACATGGTGGTTTTCCCGATGCCGCTCTTGGTGGGTGTGATGGCAGTCACCAGGATGAGGCGACTTTGCTTCACTTTCTCCGGGTCGACCAATCGGGCGGGTATCTTCGCCATATAGTGTCCGTAGGGTTCTACGCTCTCGGCAGGAAGTCCGATGTTGCTTGCAATCTCCTGAATGCGCTTGAGCGGTGTTTCGCGTGCAATTTGAATGTCTGTTTTCATTGAATGAGTGTTTTTGATACTGGTATTTTGCCATTGGCGAGCCCAAGATAGGATTTTTTCGCCGACTAAGCTTTCGTTTTTCCTATTAAACGTTGGCCGGCGAACAAATGTTGTGCCCTTCAAGGGTTTCTTTCCTCGGCAGTGGGCGGCAAGATGTAGTAGCGGTGAGGAGCTCTGCCTCGGGTGGATAGCAAGCCTTGATCCAGAAATCGCTTCAGTTCGCGCGAGGCACTGCTGCGCGATAGGCGTCCGATGCAGGCATATTCGCCTACGGTGAGCCGTCCGTTTTGCTCGAGGTGGCGGTGGGCGGCTTCCCATCGCTCCTTGCTGCCCTGTGAGGGCGAGGCGTAGGAGGGTGCGTGGGCACGTTGCAGCAGGCAGTGGGTTTGGGTGGTGCGCACCAGCTCCTTGTCGGGTCGAAAGCTGAATCCGTCGACTTCGATGCTGACGGCATTGCGCTTGCCACCCACGGCCGGTTCACGTTCGACCCCCTTGCGCCAGCCCAGCGTGGGACAGAACGTGCCCAGTCCGTCTATCTTTACCGAGCAGCCTTGGGCGGCCAATCGGCTCAGTTGTCGACTTACGGCGGCCATCACGCCTTCGACATCGGCAACGGTGAAGGAGCTGGACTGTTCGATGTGCTCTGCCAGGGTGCGTAGACAGATGCGTTCGCGGATGAGCATACGAGGATATTTCACGGTGTGACCCTGACCTTTGAGGTCGGGCATGGTTTGCACGGTGTACTGCGGCATAACGATTCAATGGTTAAGGATAGGTTACTGAAAAAGGTTTCTACGATTCGCAAATATAGACCTCGGTTTCGGAGGAAGCAAACGTGCATGGATAGTTTTCTTAACCGCGACGCGATTTATAACATTCGTGTGGCGGTTGCTACCGTTCGCCACACGGTGGGTAGCGTTCGTGTCGCGAACGTCGGCAGGGTGAACCGCCGGCGGAGTTGTGGGCGGTGTGCTTCGATGGATTGAGGGCGTTTCGGAACTTGTCGGGGGCAGGTGGCTGCTTGCTCGGTGGGCAGGAGGAAGGGGAAGAGTTGGCTGCTTGTGGCAGGCGAAAAGCGGTTTCGCAGGAAAATAATTTTCTGAACTGCCCGAAAGAGCGTACTTTTGTCGGCAAACAAACTCAACGTCTATGATCAAAGCTTTGAGAAGCCTGGGCAGCTACCTCTTACTGATGTATCGCGTCTTGGCCAAGCCCGAGCGGCTGCGGGTGTACTGGCGTCAGTATGTGCACGAGCTGGAGCAGCTGGGCGTTAACTCCATAGGTATCGTTCTGCTCATCTCGTTCTTCATCGGTGCTGTCATAACGATTCAAATCAAACTCAATATCGAAAGCCCTTGGATGCCTCGTTGGACGGTGGGTTATGTCACACGCGAAATCATGTTGTTGGAGTTCTCCTCTTCCATCATGTGTTTGATATTGGCCGGCAAGGTGGGATCGAACATAGCCTCGGAGCTGGGAGCCATGCGAGTGACACAGCAAATCGACGCCTTGGAAATCATGGGCATCAACTCGGCTTCGTTTCTCATTCTGCCCAAAATCATTGCCATGGTTACGGCCATCCCCGTACTGGTGGTGTTCAGCATCTTTGCCGGCATCATCGGAGCCTTTTGCACTTGCTGGTTTTTGGGAGTGATGAATGCCACCGATTTGGCCTACGGACTTCAGTATATGTTTGAAGAATGGTTCATTTGGGCCGGTGTCATCAAGTCGATTTTCTTTGCCTTCATCATCTCCAGTGTGGCCTCCTACTTCGGTTACTCGGTGGAGGGAGGTTCCATGGCGGTGGGCAAGGCCTCGACCGATTCGGTGGTGATGAGCAGTGTGCTCATTCTTTTTGCCGACTTGATACTTACTAAACTCTTGATGGGATGATTTGCATCGAACACCTACATAAGTCATTTGACGGACGAACCGTCCTGAACGACATCAACATTTGCTTTGCTCCCGGCCGAACGAGCCTCATCATCGGGCAGAGTGGGTCGGGCAAGACGGTGCTGATGAAGTGCATCGTGGGGCTGCTCACGCCCGAGCAAGGAGTTGTTTCCTACGACGGTCGCAACCTGCCGGCTTTGAACAAGCACGAGCGCAAGGCTTTGCGCCGTGAGATGGGCATGATCTTTCAAAACGCTGCTCTCTTCGACTCGATGACGGTCTTTGAGAATGTGATGTTTCCGCTCAATATGTTCAGTCGCGACACCCTGCGAAGCCGCATGAAACGTGCCCTCTTCTGCCTCGATAGAGTCAACCTCTTGGAGGCCAAGCATAAGTATCCCGGCGAGATAAGCGGGGGCATGCAGAAACGTGTGGCCATAGCCCGAGCCATCACACTCAACCCCAAGTATTTGTTTTGCGACGAGCCCAACTCGGGGCTGGACCCACGCACGTCGCTGGTGATAGACGAACTTATTCACGACATCACCCTTGAGTATGGCATGACCACCATCATAAACACCCACGACATGAACTCGGTCATGGGCATCGGAGACCAAATCACCTACATCTACCAAGGCGAAAAAGAGTGGGAGGGAACCAAGGACGAGGTGCTGACCTCGTCCAACGAGCGGCTGAACAACTTCATCTTCGCCTCCGAACTCTTGAAGAAGGTCAAGGAAATCAAACCGTAGCACCCTTCCATTGTCGAACACCTCATAAGCTCCATCGCCCATGCGCTACTCCATTCTCATTCCCGTTTACAACCGTCCCGAGGAGGTCGACGAGCTTCTTGCCGGGCTGACCAAGCAGACTTTTACCGACTTTGAAGTGGTCATCGTGGAAGACGGATCGGCCATTCCCTGCCGTGAGGTGGTGGAGCGTTATGCCGATAGGTTGGCGGTGAGTTATCGCACCAAGCCCAATTCCGGGCCGGGACAAACGCGAAACGTGGCTGCCGAGCAGGCTCGAGGCGAATACTTCTTGGTGCTCGACTCCGATGTCATCCCGCCACCTCACTATCTGGAGGCCATCGAGAGTGAGCTGCGGGCTGCTCCCTGCGATGCTTTCGGCGGACCCGACCGGGCACACCCCGACTTTAGCGATGTGCAAAAGGCCATCAACTATGCCATGACTTCGTTTTTCACCACCGGAGGCATTCGGGGCGGACGTCGAAAACTCGACGTGTTTCATCCTCGCAGCTTCAATATGGGCATCAGGAGCGAGGTTTACCGAGCCTTGGGAGGATTCTCGCCCATGCGTTTCGGCGAGGACATCGACTTCAGTCTGCGCATCATCGAGGCAGGCTACACCACCCGGCTGTTTCCCAAGGCCTGGGTCTATCACAAAAGGCGCACCGACTTGCGCAAATTCTTTAAACAGGTACACAATTCGGGCATTGCACGCATCCACCTCATGAAGCGACATCCCGGTTCGTTGAAGCTCGTGCATCTGCTGCCTGCGGCTTTCACGCTGGGCCTGGGCTTTTTTCTCTTGGGGGGCTTGGTGTGTGCATGGTCGCTCACCCTGCCGGGAGCGTTTGCCCTGCTCATCGGGGTCGATGCCCTTAGGCAAACACGCAGCCCTCGAGTGGCTGTGCTGTCGGTGGCTGCCTCCACGGTGCAGCTTGTGGGCTACGGCACCGGCTTCCTAAGAGCTTGGTGGCAACGCTGTGTGTGCAGAAAGGGCGAGTTCGAAGCTTTCAGCCAAACATTTTATAAATAAGAGAGGCGAGGCTCCGGCTCACGGAGCAACCACCGCTATGGTGGCGCGTCCCACGATGTAGGCCATCACGAATAGTCCGGCAAGAATGGCCATGGACCAGGCGGAGTATGGACTGCGAGCGGCTGGGTGGGGCGGTGTGTGCAGCCCCGAACGACGAGCCGTGTAGGCATATAGGCGGTTGCATAAATAGGCACCCACCATGCCCACCACGGCACCCACGAGCAAGTCGCCTGGATAGTGCAGTCCCAGGTAGATGCGAGTGTAGGAGTTGAGCGTGGCCCACAAGAAGAGGAAGCAGGTCAAGGCTCGGTGGCGAGTCAGCAGGAAGAAGAACATGGCCAAGGCAAACGAATTGGCTGCGTGACACGAGGGAAAGCCATAGCCGGCCCCACGGCGGTCGTTGACCAAATGGAGTAAGTCGGCCACAGGGCTGCCCTCGGCCGAGGGACGAAGGCGGATGCCCAAGGGACGGATGACGTGCGAACACATTTGGTCGGCAAAGGTTATGGTCAGCGCAATGGCCACCAAGACAAGCACCGCATTGCGGACAGGCAGGTTGCGAAACAGCAAGAAAAGCAGGGCTGCATACATGGGTATCCAAATGGTTTTTCCCGTAAACATCCACATGAACGTATCCCAAAAGGGATGGTGCAGGCTGTTGAGCAGAAGCAGAAGTTTTGTGTCCACCTGGGCAAGAAAGTCAATCATCTTTGGTCGGAATGTGTGAGCAATTGTCAATATAAAACGGAATGGCCACCCTGCTGCAAAGCGATTGGGCGCAATCGGTATGCGCAAAGGTAGGGTTTTAGGGAGATGGAGCATATAGTTGTGCGAAGAAAAGTGGTGGCTTGTTTGCTTTATCGGTGGTTCGGTGGCTCTTCTTGCTCCTTTCTTTGTATAGCTTGTTTTCGGGTTGTGAAATTGAAGGGTTTTTGTCTTTCTTCCTTTCATTGGGCTGTTTGCCAATCATGTGTTACCGTTCGAAGTTGGGACAATTGCAAATTTTTTACGGGCTGTTGATGGTTCGAACCAAAGCGAATGGAGCGATGCATATTTGTACTCAATAAAGAGAGCATGAACTGTCGACCTGAATACTTGAGGCGATAAGCAGACTTTCTCTCCTTATTTACCATGTTTATTTGTTAAAATAGCCTTATTAAAAGCCCGTTTGGAGCGAGTTTTCCCTTTGTTATACTGAAATAAACTAAAAACGAAAGTCGTTTTCTTGCTTTTTCACTCGGAATGACAGACTTTTGCGGCCAAGATTTGTTGGATAAAATCTTATCAGAGTGTTGAACCAGGTGTAAAAAATGAAATCCCCATGAGTGAAGTAGTAGAAACCCAAGTAACCGAAACCACCGTTAAGCGTCCGTACAATCTGCGCGAAAAGAAAGAAAAGAATGCAGCCTATCGCTCGTTGATACGCCCGGAATTGGCAGACGAATTGTACGATAAGATACTGAACATAGTCGTTGTGCAGAAGAAGTATAAAGACCCCGACTACTCGGCCAAGCTCTTGGCCAAAGAGTTGAAAACAAATACACGCTATTTGTCGGCTGTTATCAATTCGCGCTTTGGCATGAACTACTCATGTCTGTTGAACGAGTACCGAGTGAAGGAAGCCTTGCACTTGCTGGTCGATAAGCGTTATGCCGACAAGAATGTGGAAGAAATAAGTCAGATGGTAGGCTTTGCCAACCGCCAATCGTTCTATGCGGCCTTTTATAAAAATGTGGGCGAAACCCCCAACGGTTATCGCAAGCGTTTGACCAAGAATCAATAATACTCCATACATATAGAGGACTGTGGCCCACATGGTTGCAGCCCTTCTTTTTGTGGAGACACTGTGAGGCTTGCGTTCGAAGCGTTTGAGTCGGGTCTCCGTTGGGCTGTTGCCCGGGGTGACCGATGGCTTGCCCTACGATTGTTAACGTAAAACTTAATATGAACAAACACCTTTGAAATCCTTTTGTATGATGAAGAAAACATCCATGTTGGCCGCAGTAGCCGCGTTGCTGGTGTCTTGCGGAGGCAATCCAACCAAGGAAACTAAAACCGAGAAAAACGAATACGTAGTGGAACAATTTGCCGATTTGGAAATCTTGCGCTACAAAGTGCCGGGTTTCGACGAGCTGACGTTGAAACAGAAAGAACTGGTGTACTACCTCACCCAAGCAGCCTTGGAAGGTCGTGACATCTTGTTCGACCAAAACGGAGCGTACAACCTTCGCATCCGTCGTATGCTGGAAGCCGTTTATACTCATTATACCGGCGATCGCTCAGTGCCCGACTTTCAGGAACTGGAAGTTTACCTGAAGCGTGTGTGGTTCTCAAGCGGCATCCACCATCACTACGGAGCCGATAAGTTTGTCCCCGGTTTCTCGGAAGAATATCTCAAGAAAGTACTGGCTGAGTTAGACCCTGCCACCTTGCCATTGGCCGAGGGGCAGACGCTCGAAGCCTTTTGCCAGGAGGTGATGCCCGTGATTTTCGACCCCACGGTGCATGCCAAGCGTGTGAATCAAGCCGATGGCGAAGACCTGGTGCAAACCTCGGCCGGAAACTATTATCAAGGTGTGACGCAGGCCGAAGCCGAAGCATTCTATGCTGCTATGAAAGACCCCAAGGACGAGACACCGGTGTCTTACGGACTGAACAGCCGCTTGGTAAAAGAGGACAACGGCACCATCCGCGAGCAAGTGTGGAAGGTGGGCGGACTCTACTCGGCTGCATTGGAACGCATCGTCTTTTGGTTGAAGAAAGCCGAAGCCGTGGCCGAGAACGAAGCACAGCGTGCCGTCATTGCCAAGCTGGTGCAATACTACGAGAGCGGCGACCTGAAAGATTTCGATGAGTATGCTATTCTCTGGGTGAAAGACTTGGATTCGCGCATCGACTTCGTGAACGGATTTACCGAAACCTATGGCGATCCCTTGGGAATGAAAGCCAGCTGGGAAGGTATGGCCAACTTCAAAGACCTCGAAGCAACCCGTCGTGCCGAGCTGATTAGCGAACATGCACAATGGTTTGAGGATAATTCTCCCGTGGATGCTGCCTATAAAAAGGAACAGGTGAAGGGGGTGTCGGCCAAGGTCATCACCGCAGCCATCTTGGGAGGCGATCTCTATCCGGCCACAGCCATCGGTATCAACCTGCCCAATGCCAACTGGATTCGTGCGCAACACGGCTCTAAGTCGGTTACGATCAGCAATATCACCGATGCCTATGCGCAGGCAGCCAAGGGCAACGGATTTAGCGAAGAATTTGTGTACAACACCGAAGAATTGGATCGCATCAAGGCCTATGGCTCGCTGACAAGCAATCTCCACACCGATCTGCACGAATGCTTGGGCCATGGCTCGGGTAAATTGCTGCCGGGAGTAGACCCCGATGCACTTCGTGCCTACGGATCGACCATCGAGGAAGCACGTGCCGACCTCTTCGGACTATACTACTTGGGCGATGAGAAACTCGTGGATCTGGGACTTTTACCCACTCCGGACGCCTACAAAGCCGAGTACTACAACTTCCTGATGAACGGATTGATGACACAGCTGGTACGCATCGAGCCGGGCAATAATGTGGAAGAAGCCCATATGCGCAACCGTCAACTCATAGCCCGATGGGTGTTTGAGAAAGGAGTAGACACAAAGGCTGTGGAGATGAAGAAGAAAGACGGAAAAACCTATGTGGTGGTGAACGATTACGCACGTGTTCGTCAACTCTTCGGTGAGCTTTTGGCCGAAGTGCAGCGTATCAAGTCCACCGGCGATTTCGAAGCAGCTCGCCGATTGGTGGAAGATTATGCCGTGAAGGTCGACCCAACTCTGCACGCCGAGGTGCTGGCTCGCTACAAGGCACTGAACCTCGCACCCTACAAAGGCTTTGTGAATCCTCGCTACGTGGTGGAAACCAATGCCGAGGGTGCCATCACCGACATCAAGGTGGACTATACCGAGGGATATGCCGAGCAAATGTTGCGTTACAGCAAGGAATACTCTTCGCTGCCCTCCATCAATTAACCGATGATTGGAATGACCATACAAGACCAAATCAAAGATATCAAAGCACAGCTCCGTCTCTTTATGAACGGAGCTGTGTCGCATAGTATGCGCGAGAAAGGCCTACGCTACAAACTCAACCTGGGCGTGGACTTGCCACGCATCAAGGAGATAGCAGCTGCTTACGAGCCGAACCACGACTTGGCACAAGCTCTGTGGAAAGAAGATGTGCGCGAATGCCGCATACTGGCCGCTCTGTTGCAGCCCACCGAATCGTTCTATCCCGAGATTGCCGACATCTGGGTGGAGCGCATCGACAACATAGAGATGGCCGAAATGACGAGTATGCACCTATTCCAACGCTTGTCCTACGCCCCTGCCAAGTCGTTTGCTTGGATGGCCGATGAGCGCGAGTACGTACAGGTATGCGGCTTTCTCACCGCATCTCGCTTGCTACGCACCAAGGGCGATATGGAGGAACGAGCCGCCGAGCAACTGCTCGACCAAGCCTTCACGGCCGCTCACTCGGAACATTACCACGTCAGGCAGGCCGCTTTGCTGGTTGTTCGCAGCTATATGCGCCACAGCCCCGAGAACGCTTTTCGGGTGTGTAGGCTCATCGAAGGACTGAAAGACTCGGAGAACGAATGCACTCGCAGGCTATGTGCCGTGGTGCAAGAGGAAGCCGAAGCCATAGCCGACTAAGGTTTTCCTCCCTTCGTATGGGGGCTTAGCAAGTTTCGGCTTTGTTGTTCGCCCTTTGAGCAAGGGGACTTAATCGACCGTTCTTGCTGTGCTTGTCCGCTTTTTCGGCGTCATTCACTTGTTCTCTTCATGCCATCCGCCTGTTTGTCCATGACACTTACCGCGATGAGTGTCAAAGACCGGCTTGTTCTCTTCATGCCATCCGCTTGTTTGTCCATGGGGCTTCGTTGGCTCCCCACAGATAGGTATTCCGGTCGCTTTTTGTCAATAAAGAGCGGCAAGTATTTTCTTGTTGCTCGAAAAGGCCTAACTTTGTAGGGAGAAACTTTGAGACAAGGTATGGAATTGAAGAACGTCAAGGAAACGGTGAAGCAGATATTTACGGAATATCTCACCGCCAACGGGCATCGGAAGACTCCCGAACGCTTTGCCATACTGAATACAATCTATTCCATCGACGGACACTTCGACATCGACACCCTTTATTCTCGTATGCTCGAAGAGGAACATTTCCGCGTGAGTCGCGCCACACTCTACAACACCATCATTCTACTTATCAACGCCCGCTTGGTCATCAAGCACCAATTCGGTGCGTCCTCACAGTACGAAAAATCTTATAATCGCGACACACATCACCACCAAATCTGCACGCAGTGTGGGAAGGTCACCGAGTTCCAAAACGATGAACTCCAAGCTGCCATCGAAGGAACGAAGCTCATTCGCTTTGCCCTGTCTCACTATTCGCTTTACCTCTACGGGTTGTGCAACAAATGTGCACGGGCCAAGAAGAGTAAGAAACAAGCACCAAACAAATAAAGATAGCATGAATACAATGAAAGTCGATGTCCTTTTGGGCCTGCAGTGGGGCGACGAAGGCAAGGGAAAAGTAGTGGATGTATTGACGCCTCGCTACGATGTGATCGCACGCTTCCAAGGCGGCCCCAATGCCGGTCACACCCTGGAGTTCGAAGGGCAAAAGTACGTTTTGCGTTCTATTCCTTCGGGCATCTTTCAAGGAAACAAAGTCAACATCATAGGCAACGGCGTGGTACTCGACCCGGCTCTGTTCAAAAGTGAAGCCGAAGCACTCGAGGCCTCGGGCCATCCTTTGCGCGAACGTCTGCATATTTCCAAGAAGGCACACCTCATTCTGCCCACTCATCGCTTGCTCGATGCAGCCTACGAAGCTGCCAAGGGCGATGCCAAGGTAGGCACCACGGGCAAGGGCATTGGGCCCACCTATACCGATAAGGTGAGTCGCAACGGCTTGCGTGTGGGCGATTTACTTCATAACTTCCAGCAGAAATATGCCGCGGCCAAGGCACGTCACGAGGCCACACTGAAGGCTTTGGGCTTTGAGTACGACCTGCGAGAAGCCGAAGAGGCTTGGATGGAGGGCATAGCCTACCTGCGCACCTTCTCATTGGTGGACAGCGAGCACGAGGTGAACGGCTACTTGACGCAAGGCAAATCTGTACTTTGCGAGGGCGCACAAGGTACCATGCTCGATGTGGATTTCGGTTCCTATCCCTTCGTGACCTCGTCCAACACCGTGTGTGCAGGAGCTTGCACAGGACTGGGCGTAGCCCCCAATCGCATCGGTGAGGTGTATGGCATCTTCAAGGCCTATTGTACGCGAGTGGGTGCAGGCCCTTTCCCCACCGAACTGCACGATGCCACGGGCGATAGACTTTGCGAGCTGGGACACGAGTTCGGTTCGGTCACCGGCCGCCGCCGCCGTTGCGGATGGATCGACCTTGTGGCACTTCGCTACTCGGTGATGGTCAACGGAGTTACGAAACTCATTATGATGAAGAGCGATGTGCTCGACGGCTTTGACACCATCAAAGCCTGTGTGGCCTATCGCATCGGAGGTCAAGAGGTGGAACACTTCCCCTACGACCTCATGGATGCAGAGGTAGAGCCCATCTACGTTGAGCTACCGGGTTGGAAAACCGATATGACGGCCATGCAAAGCGAAGACGAATTCCCCGAAGAGTTCAATGCCTATCTATCGTTCTTGGAGGAACAACTGGGCGTGAACATTCACATTGTTTCCGTTGGCCCCGACCGCGCACAAACCATCGAGCGGTATCGAGACTAAGTAAACACGTAGGCGTGGCAGCTGTTTCGTGGCCAGCGGAGCTGCCGAAGGTCTACACTTACTTATCTAAAGAGCGCACCCACCGAAGGCAACTATGTGTCCACGGTGGGTGCGTTCTTTGTTTGCGGCGTTTGCCGAGCCTTGCGGCAGTATTCGTAGGGCTTGACAAACGTCGTTGGGCTTTTTACAAATCGCTTTTCTTGGGCGAAGATTCAATGAGTGTCAGGTCGAACACCAGTGTCGAGTAGCCTCGAATATTGCCGCTACCTGCTGCCCCATAGCCTTGTGTCCAAGGGATGTAGACCTCCCAACGGTCGCCGGGACGCATGCGCTGCAACACCTCTTGCCAGCCCACGATGAGGCTTTGAAGCGAGGTGATGAAGGGCTTTGAGTCGGCCACGGCCGATGATTCGCCTGCTTCAACCGGGTCGCTTCCTTTGAAATTGCCGTCAAAGTACTCGCCAAGGATATTGGTTCCTTTGTAGAACACCTTCACATAGTCGGTGTAGCGTGGAGAGTCTGCGGCGTCGGCAGGGGCTGTGGCCTTGCGTTTGAAGTAGATAGGTGTGCCGGGTGCAGACAGTAAGTGGATGGAGTCCAGCTGTCCGCGGGTCGAAGTGTTGGCATGCCGATTGGCGATGGAGTCGATGAAGGCCTCGTTGCGGGCTTGCCAGTTGGCATATCGACTTTCTTCGGTGCTCTCCTTGCACGAGGTCAGTGCCAAGAGGGCGGGCAGGGCAAGTGCGAATAGTTTTTTCATTGCGAGATGAGTGTTTTACGATTGAATGGCTTTGAGCAATGAGGTGATGCTCACGCGGTCGGCAATGAGACTGTGAAGGTCGGCAATGGCCACGCGTTCCTGCTGCATGGTGTCGCGGTTGCGCAAAGTCACACAGTGGTCGGTCAGTGTTTGGTGGTCCACGGTGATGCAGTAGGGCGTTCCGATGGCGTCTTGTCTACGGTAGCGTTTGCCTATGCTGTCTTTCTCGTCATACTGGCAGTTGAAGTGGAACTTCAGCGAATCGATAATCTCTCGAGCCTTTTCGGGCAATCCGTCTTTCTTCACCAAGGGCATCACGGCCAGCTTCACCGGTGCCAAAGCGGCGGGCAGACGCAGCACGGTGCGTGTTTCTCCGCCTTCGAGTGTTTCTTCCTTGTACGATGCGCTCAGGATGCTGAGGAACATACGGTCCACACCTATCGAGGTTTCGATAACGTATGGCACATACGATTCGTTCAGTTCGGGGTCGAAGTATTTGATGTTCTTGCCGCTGAACTTTTCGTGTTGCGTCAGGTCAAAGTCCGTTCGCGAGTGTATGCCTTCGACCTCCTTGAAGCCGAAGGGCATCAAGAACTCGATGTCTGTGGCGGCATTGGCATAGTGTGCCAGTTTGTCGTGGTCGTGATAGCGGTAGTGGTCGTCGCCAAATCCCAGGGCTTTGTGCCAGCGCAGACGTAGCTTTTTCCAGCGGGTGAACCAATCCAGCTCGGTGCCGGGCTTCACGAAGAACTGCATTTCCATTTGCTCGAACTCGCGCATGCGGAAGATGAACTGACGAGCCACAATTTCGTTGCGAAACGCTTTGCCTATCTGTGCGATGCCAAAGGGCACTTTCATCCGTCCCGTCTTTTGTACGTTGAGATAGTTCACAAAGATGCCTTGGGCGGTTTCGGGGCGCAGGTAGACCTTCATGGCGCCGTCGGCCGTAGACCCCATTTCGGTGGCAAACATGAGATTGAACTGACGCACCTCCGTCCAGTTCTTGGTGCCCGAGATGGGGCAAACGATTTCTTCGTCCACTATGATTTGTCGCAACTCTTCCAAATTGCCGGCATTCAGAGCCTCGGCAAAGCGAGTGTGCAGGGCATTGCGCTTGGCTTGATACTCCAGCACGCGGGCGTTGGTGCTGCGAAACTGGGCTTCGTCGAAGGCTTCGCCAAAGCGTTTGGCGGCTTTGGCCACTTCTTTGTCGATCTTTTCGTCGTATTTGGCCAGCTGATCTTCGATGAGCACATCGGCACGGTAGCGTTTCTTGGAGTCTTTATTGTCGATGAGCGGGTCGTTGAATGCGTCCACGTGTCCCGATGCTTTCCAAATGGTGGGGTGCATGAAGATGGCCGAGTCGATGCCGACTATATTTTCGTGGAGCAGCACCATGCTGTCCCACCAATACTTTTTGATGTTGTTTTTCAGCTCAACGCCCATTTGTCCGTAATCGTAGACTGCGCCCAGACCGTCGTAAATGTCGCTCGATGGGAACACAAATCCATACTCTTTGCAGTGCGAAACGAGTTTCTTGAAAACGTCTTCTTGTTGTGCCATGTCGTGTTGTATGCTTAGTTTTCTTTCTATGGTTTATCGAATCAGCCACAAAGATAAGGTTTCTCTCTCTCGCTCCGCACGTTGGCAGGCCTAAATTTGCCCAAGGCAGGTTTTCCGGCTCTCGGTGTTCGATGCGGTGGCATCCCGCACTTTGCTTCCGAAGTGTGGGCACTTACCGAGCAAAGTGCCCACACTTTGCGCCCCAAGTGTTTGTGCTTTGCAAGCTCGGTGTGGGTGGTTGGGGCAAACAGGCCAAAGCCTTCTGTCCGTCGGGACAGAAGGCTTCGGTTGGCTCCGTCTCTTCGCAGAGAGGGAGCGGTTTTGTAGTTGTGGTTTTTACTGCATCGAATGTTAGCGGCCGGCCAAGGCATATTGCAGGGCCACGGCCTTGGGAAAAGCAATGTTGTTTTCCAAATGGATGTGGTGATGCAGGTTGTCCTGAAACAATTTTAGCTTAAGATACAAAAGTCGGTAGGTGTTGCACGCATCTTCGGGGGCTGTGTATCCGCCGGTGAGTGCTTCGATGTGGCGAAATCGTTCGCCTTCGGCATCGTGCTCGCCCATCATGGCTGCGATGGGGCTTTCCACGCTTCCGCAGTGGAAACCGGGCAGGGGACGGCCTTCGGCTTGGGCTTGAAGCATCTCTTCGAGGTAGGGGAAGAGCACCATTTCTTCCTTCATCAGGTGGCTACTGAGGTCTTCGAACGACTCGCTGAAGGCGGCATGCACCTCGAAGAGCTCGGGATGGCGTTCGCCGTGGGCGCGGCACACCTTGTCGAGTAGCTCCAAAATCTGCGGTCCTTCTTGACGTATTCGGCGGTGGTGATACTTCAGAATGTAGTCCACCAGCAGGTCGGTGGGCCAGTTGTTGAAGTCGACGGTGGGCGAAACCTCGGTTTGCTCGTTGGCCGCAAGCTCGTCGATGACTTGCTGCATGTCCACGTTGGCACGTTGGCAGGCTGTGCTCAGCGGGGTGGCTCCTCCGCAACAGAAGTCGATGCCGTGCTTGTAGAAAACCTGGGCGTGGTCGAATCGGCGTGCCACAATTTCGCCGACGGTGCTTTGGGCGTATGCTTTGCTCATGATGGGTGAATGTTTGTTGTTTATTTACTTTCTTGACTTGACACGGCAAAGGTAGGGGAGAGCCGTGCTCCAGGTTTGTAACCCATGTTACAAGCGTGCATTTTTTTTCGACGAAAAGGGAGGCGGGCCGATGGCAGGCAGGGTGGGCAAGCATCGGGCTATGGGCATCTTCGGTGCAAGGAGCGGTGGCCATGCAGCCGAAAGGCGAGGGGGATTACTGCTTGGAGAAGTCGACCACGAAGCCTTCCATCAGCCACTTGCCTAAGGCTTGACGGTTGTGGTTGATGAGTAGTCGCTTTTGGTCGAAGGTGTTTTGTATGTTGCCCAGCTCCACGAAGAGGGCGGTGGGGGTGCTGTTGTTGAGCACATAGAGGTTGCGGTCGCTCACCGTGCCTCGGAAACCACGGCCGGGCTGGTGCTTGCCATAGTTGGATTCAAATTTGTTTTTCATGCGCCCGGCCAATAGCTCGCCTTGCTTCGAGCCTGGTTTGTGGTAGAAGAAGACGTCGGTCTGCTTGCTCTTGCTGCGGCTGTCCACGTGGATGAAGATGGAACGATGGTAGGTGTATTTCTTGCGCTCCTTGGCATAGAGTGCGTTGATTTGCCGGCAACGCTGCGCCAAACGTTGGGTTTGTTTGCGGGGAATGGTCTCGCCCATGCAGGTCTCTTTGTTGCCGGTGGGCAGGTAGGCCACGTCGCGAATGCCGTCCTTGGGGTCTTGAATGATGATGTGTACCTTGGCCCCTTCTTGCATCAGCACACGGGCCAGGCGAAGTGCAATGTCGTAGGCATATTCGTCTTCGTGCAGCTCGTGTTTGTCCACCTTGCCTATGGCGCCGGGGTCGGGTCCTCCGTGTCCGCTCACCACGTAGAAGCAGGCTCCTTTGAGGCGTTGCGAGGTGACGGTCACCTTGGCCAGCTCGGTGCCGAAGAGAGGTTCGTTGACCACTCCCGAAAGCTTGGCGTCCCGGGTTGGGATGGTGGTTTGGGTGGTGTCGGGCGGTGTGGCAGGCGATGGGGTGGCCGGCTGGGACGATGGGTTCGACTTGGTGGGCGAAGTCGGGGCGGTGTGTTTGGTGCGGGCGGTGCGTTTGGGCGGAATGCGATAGGATACTCCTTGGAGCAAAGCTCCGTTTTTGCCGAGTTTTCCGCGGTTGAGTTTCAAGAAGTCTTCGGTGTACAGCTTCGGAGCTCGGTTGTGTCGCAACAGAAAAGCAGCCACTCCCTCGCCCGGCCGCGGAGTGCCCCGTTGCTGTGCCCGCAAGGGAAGCAACACAAGGGTTAACGTCAGGAGAAGAAAGAGGATGCGCTTCATAACGAGCCCAAAAGTACGAAAAACTTCGACTCCTTGGCCTTGACAGCGGCTTTTCTTAGGGTCGGATGACTTCTTGGCAGGCTGCGAGCACGGAGGAGGTAAGAGAGATGTATGTAGATATAGGCGTGGTAGCGACTTGCTAATTCTTCCTAAAAGTGAAGAGAGTAGGTGGGGACAATCGGTTTTTTTTGAATCTTTGGCAAAGAGTTTGCACGCAGAGCAAACGAACGACTTACAATAAAAATAAAAACAACGAGTATGATAGCAACACAATGGATTCTGTTTGGAGGCATAGCTTTGGTAAGCTGGCTGGTACAAATGAACTTGCAGAGTAAGTTTAAGAAATACTCTCGCATCTCAATCGGCAATGGTATGACGGGGCGTGACATTGCTTTGAAAATGTTGCACGACAACGGAATAACCGATGTGCAGGTGACCCATACACCGGGACAGCTCACTGACCACTACAACCCCGCGACCAAGACTGTGAACCTCAGCGAAGGCGTTTACGAAAGCAATAGCATCATGGCGGCAGCCGTGGCTGCCCACGAATGCGGACACGCTGTGCAGCACGCCCGTATGTACGCTCCCCTGCAAATGCGCAGTAAGCTGGTGCCGGTGGTCACCTTTGCTTCGTCCATCATGACATGGGTGTTGCTGGCCGGAATCTTGCTGATCAACACCTTCCCCTACCTGCTTGGCTTTGGCATCCTGCTGTTTGCCACCACCACCTTGTTTAGCTTCATCACCCTGCCTGTGGAGATCGATGCCAGCAAGCGTGCCTTGGTGTGGCTCAGCTCTTCGGGTTTGACCAACGTATCGACCCACACCCATGCCGAGGGGGCTTTGCGTGCCGCTGCCTATACTTATGTGGTTGCCGCACTTGGCTCATTGGCCACGCTGATTTACTACGTGATGATCTTCATGGGACGCAGGGACTAAACCTCTCCTTCTGCCCATTCGCCGTTTCTTGGAACCCATGAAGCAAACCTCGCTCCATGGGTTCTTTGCTTATGTCTTGCGGGCAGCTCTGCCGATGGGCCTCCGCAGGGTCTGGCATAATCGCTCCACAGGATGTGTCGAGGGTGGGGGAAAATACGTACCTTTGCTCACTTTTATCATTCAGACCAAGGCCTATGTCCGACTACAAATACATCGCCATCAAAGGCGCACGAGTAAACAATCTGAAGAATATCGACGTGAACATACCTCGCAATCGGCTGGTGGTCATCACCGGATTGTCAGGCTCCGGAAAGTCATCTTTAGCCTTCGATACGCTGTATGCCGAAGGGCAACGACGCTATGTGGAGAGTCTTAGCAGCTATGCACGCCAGTTTTTGGGGCGGATGAGCAAGCCCGAGTGCGACTTCATCAAAGGTATTCCGCCGGCCATCGCCATTGAACAGAAGGTGAGTAGCCGCAATCCACGCTCGACCGTTGGAACATCGACCGAGATTTACGAGTATCTGCGTTTGCTCTATGCCCGTGTGGGACGCACCTTCAGTCCGGTGAGTGGAGAGGAGGTGAAGAAACATAGCGTGGAAGACATGGTGCGCTGCGTGCAAAGCTATCCGCAGGGCACGCGCTACGTGGTGCTTGCTCCCATCTGCCTGCGAGAGGGACGCACGCTGAAACAACAGCTGGACATGGACTTGAAGCAGGGATTCACCCGCTTGGAGGTAAACGGCCGGATGCTGCGCATAGACGAATACGAACCTCGAGAGGAAGACACCGTCTATCTATTGGTAGATCGTATGACGGTGAGTGCCGACACAGAGGCCGTGAGTAGGCTGACCGATTCGCTCGAAACCGCCATGTACGAGGGCGATGGGCAGTGCTTGCTACGCTTCTTCCCACAAGGCGATGGCGAACCGAGTCTGCATAGTTTCAGCACCAAATTCGAAGCCGATGGCATCCGTTTCGAGGAACCTACCGACCAGATGTTCGCTTTCAACTCGCCTGCCGGGGCTTGCCCTCGTTGCGAAGGATTTGGGCGTGTGGTGGGCATCGACCCGCATTTGGTCGTTCCCGACCGTTCGCTGTCCATCTACGACGGGGCAGTGGTGTGCTGGCGAGGGGAGAAAATGGGCGAGTGGCGCGAAGAGTTCATCCGCCAGGCCGAGAAGTTCGACTTCCCCCTCTTCAAGCCCTACTACGAACTGACGCCCGAGCAATTGCGCCATCTTTGGGAGGGCAACGAATGGTTTCCGGGCATCAACGGATTTTTCCGCATGGTCGAAGAAAGTCAGTACAAGGTGCAATACCGAGTGATGTTGGCACGCTACCGCGGCAAAACCGAGTGCCCCGCTTGCCGAGGCACGCGCCTCAAGCCTCAAGCCTCCTATGTCAAGGTGGGTGGACGCAGCATCTCCGAGTTGGTTGACCTGCCCATGACCGAGTTGAAAGCCTTTTTTGACCGGCTCAAGCTCAGTGCACACGAAACCGAGATCGCCCGCCGCATCCTCACCGAAATCAACGCTCGCATCGGTTTCTTGCTCGATGTAGGACTGGGCTACCTCACACTGAACCGACTGAGCAACTCGCTCTCGGGTGGTGAGAGCCAACGCATCAACCTCGCCACTTCCTTGGGCAGCAGCTTGGTGGGCAGTCTTTACATCTTGGACGAACCCAGTATAGGCCTGCACAGCCGTGACACCGATCGGTTGGTGTCCGTGCTCAGACGGCTGCAACAGTTGGGCAACACGGTGGTTGTGGTGGAGCACGATGAGGAGATCATACGCTCGGCCGACTACATCATAGACATCGGCCCCGATGCGGGAAGGCTGGGCGGAACAGTGGTTTACGAAGGAGACATGAACGACCTGCAACCCGGCAGCCGCAGCCACACGGTGCGCTACCTCTTGGGCGAAGATCGCATTGCTGTGCCACCCCACCGCCGACCGTGGAACAACTACATCGAGCTGAAAGGTGCACGCGAACACAACCTCAAGGGGGTGGATGTGCGCATCCCACTCAACGTGATGACCGTGGTGACCGGCGTTTCCGGTTCGGGCAAGAGTACGCTCATACGAGATGTTTTCTACCGTGCTCTCAAGCGAGAACTGGACGAATGCAGCGACCGCCCCGGGGAGTTTACTTCCATAGGAGGTTGTTTGAAGGATCTTCGCAACGTGGAGTTCGTAGACCAAAACCCCATTGGTCGCTCGTCACGTTCCAATCCGGTGACCTACATCAAGGCCTACGATGAGATACGAAAGCTATGGGCCGAGCAGCCATTGGCCAAACAGATGGGCTACGGACCGGGGCACTTCAGTTTCAACAGCGAAGGTGGTCGGTGCGAAGAGTGCAAAGGAGAGGGAACGGTGACGGTGGAGATGCAGTTCATGGCCGACTTGGAATTGGAATGCGAGTCTTGCCACGGCAAACGCTTCAAGCCCGATACGCTGGAGGTGAAGTTCCAAGACAAGAGTGTATACGACGTATTGGAGATGACCGTGAATCAGGCGGTCGAGTTCTTCACCGAGCACAAACAGAAGAAGATTGTCAAGAAGCTGCTACCTTTGCAAGAGGTGGGATTGGGTTATATTAAGTTGGGTCAGTCCTCGTCCACACTGTCGGGCGGAGAGAATCAGCGGGTGAAGTTGGCCTTCTACCTGAGCCAAGAGCGTGCCGACGCCACGATGTTCATTTTCGACGAGCCCACCACCGGTTTGCATTTCCACGACATCCGCAAGCTGATGGAGGCGTTCGACGCTCTCATTCGTCGGGGACACAGCATCGTGATCATAGAACACAATATGGATGTGATCAAATGCGCCGATCACCTCATCGACTTAGGTCCCGAGGGAGGCGACCGAGGTGGCTACATCGTGGCCACTGGAACACCCGAGGAAGTGGCTGCTTGCGGGGCAAGCTATACGGGGCAGTTCCTGCGCGAGAAGCTCGAGGCCGATAGGTAGTTGCCCCTATTTCTTTTGACGGATATTGACAAAGAACACCGCCTCTTCCTACGTCGACAAGATCGAACGTGCGAAGAGGCAGTGTTTGTTGAGGCCGATTCCCGGTCGGGGCTTCAAGCCCGAGGGGGATATGGCTTAGAAGTAGAGTCCGAAACCTACCTTCAAGCCCAACCGCGACAAGTCCATATCGTTGACACGTAGTTTGTAGTACACGGCCGGTTCGATGGTCACGGTGCGCGAAAGGAAGAAGGCATAGCCCACTTCGGCCGAAGGCCCCCAAACCGTTCGTTTGTTGTTTCCCCAGATGGCCGAGGTGCTGTAACGATCGAACTCCAGCCCCACTCCGAGGTAGATGCCGTTGCGGTCGAAGTAATATCGCCCACCTGCCCCTGCGGTGTAAAAGTCGGTACTTTCTGAAAGATGTGCTCCCAGATGCACCAGTGCGGCCACGTTGTCGGCCAGGAATGTGCCCACCTGTCCTTCGATGCCTACTTTCAGCTTCTCGGCGCGGTTATATGAGATGCCCAGCCCCGTGAGCGAGGGGTTCAAAATCCATTTGCCTTGTTCAAATTGTGCATGGGCTGCCAAGGTGGCAGTCAGCAAAGCGATGATCAATGTCAGTTTCTTCATAAATAGATGGTTTGATGTCGATTTTTCGATGGCTTGTTCTTATTTCTCCGAGCGTTTGCGCATGGCTTCCTTGCGTCGCAGCACCAACCACAACAACACAACCACTCCGTAAGATCCCAGTACGGTGCCCCATTTCTCGATGTTGCTCAATTCGGTGTTGCGTGGCAGGAGGTAGGCGGCCGTGAGGGTGATATAGACGAGGAAGGCAAGGCAGATGACGGTCGATTTTCTCCAATTCTTGAATACGTTCATAAGGCGAGCAGTGGGTTGAATGTGGTACGATAGGGGGCGGAAGGGCCTTCGACGGCTTTTGGGTCAACGGGCCTTGATGCCTTTGCAAAGCGGCGTTTGCTCGGTGCAAAAGTAACATAAATCGGACAACCTCCCAATAAACTCCCTCGTTTTGCTACCTTTGCGCCCGTTGCACTCCTTTAAGCAAGACATATGTGGCGCATACTCTCCTTCCTCTTCTTTTTGACTTGTGTGGCTCACCTCGGTGCCCAATCGCCCAAGCACGAGGTGCGTGCCGCTTGGATCACCACCGTTTACGGGCTTGACTGGCCTCGCACCCGAGGCACTTCGCCCGATGCCATTCGCCGACAGAAGCAGGAGTTGATCGAGATGCTCGACCGCTTGAAGGCCGCCCGCTTCAACACCGTGCTGTTTCAAGCCCGCACTCGGGGCGATGTGTGTTTCGATTCGGCCATCGAACCCTATAATGCCATTTTCACCGGGCAGGTGGGTCGACGTCCCGACTACGACCCCTTGGCTTTTGCCGTGGAGGAATGTCACAAGCGGGGCATGGAGTGCCATGCTTGGATGGTGGCCATCCCACTGGGCAACCGACGGCACGTGGCTTCGCTGGGAGCGTCTTCGGTGACGAAGAAGCACAAAGACATCTGTGTGGCCTATAAGAATGAATATTTCCTCAACCCGGGGCATCCGCAGACGAAGGATTATCTCTTTTCGATTGTCAAGGAGGTGGTGAGCCGCTACGATGTGGATGGGGTGCACCTCGACTACCTGCGCTATCCCGAGCATTCGCCCAAATTTCCCGACCAAGCCACCTACAAACGCTATGGCAACGGCAAGCCGACGGACGAGTGGCGGCGCGACAATCTGACGGCCATTGTGCGCCATGTGTACAAGGGGGTCAAACAACTCAAACCGTGGGTCAAGGTAAGTACTTGTCCGGTGGGCAAGTATCGGGATGTGACACGCTACTCCTCACGAGGGTGGAACGCCTACCACGTGGTGTCGCAAGACGCCCAGGCTTGGCTCAAGGAGGGCATTCACGATCAGATCTATCCCATGATTTATTTCCGAGGCAACAACTTCTATCCCTTTGCGCTCGACTGGTTGGAGCAGAGCAACGGGCGTCACATCGTGCCGGGGCTGGGCGTCTATTTTCTCGACCCTTCGGAGGGCAACTGGCGACGAGAGGAGATAGACCGCCAAATACACTTTACCCGACGCAACCGATTGGCCGGGCAAGGGCACTATCGTGCGAAGTATTTGATGAACAACACCCAAGGGCTGTACGACGAATTGGCCGACAATCTTTACCGATACGAAGCCTTGCAGCCTGCCATGCCTTGGCTGGATGCACAGCCGCCCACCGATCCCACCCACGGGGCAGCTCGGCGAGTGGGCGATGGCTATGTGGAGTTGAGTTGGGAGGCCTCCACGGACAACGACCCGATGAACCCGCCCATGTATGTGATCTATGGGTCGGACGAGTATCCGGTGGATACCTCTCGCAGCGAAAATATCGTGGCACAGCGCATCCGCCACACGCACTACGTGCACGCACCTCTCTATCCCTGGATGCGAAAAAACTATTTCGCGGTGACGGCCATCGACCGCTATGGCAACGAGAGCCGTCCGCTTCAGCTGTCGCCTCGCTGAGCTCTGTCTGCCTCCTCTACGAGCATCCAAGCTCGATACCGGGTGTCTTCGTTCACCGGATTAAGAGCCAAGTAACCGCTTTGCACACGATTGGCATTCAATACCAAGGGGTGTTCCGCCTCGAGCTGCCTATGTCGAGCCAAGGCCTCGCCCGGCTGCGGATGGAAGTCGATGGCAAACCTGCCCCGCCCGCCCGGGGACAGCAACCGCTCGGTGAGCCGATGGGCCACGATGCCCATATTGGTGCGTAGGTTGATTTCCACACAAGGATGGATGCGGTAGGTGGGCGAGGTGTCGAAGCGGCAAATCATCATGTCCACTCCCAAGAAACCTCGGTAGCCATCGCCCAGCAATTGGGGCAGTCGTTGCAGCAGCTCGGTGCGCAGGTTGCGCAGCTGTTGCACCTCGACCCAGGCAGAGAGCCGATGTTCGATGTCCGCATCCGAGGCCAGAAAGCTACCCATATAACTTCCTCCGGCATCGGTGTCGAAGAGCGAATAGCCCACGAATGCCAAGTCTTGCCCTTGCTCCCACCGAAACTCCATGGCAAAGTCGGCCACCTTGTCGTAAAGCGGTTCGCCCACCACACCGCCTTGGCTGTGAACGAGGCGTTTGCACCAACCTTCCAACGAGGGAGTGAACACACCCCGGCAGCGGTTGATACCCTTGCCGCTGCCCGAAAGGGGAGCTTTGAGCAGGCAAGGAAGTTGCGAGCGAACAAAGGCGTGGCAAGAGGTCACATCGGTGAGCAAGACGGACCGTCCGCAGAAGTACTCGTTCAAGCGCAGGGAGGGCAGCAAACGAACCGCCTGCTGTCGGTGAGCAAAGTGCCTATACTTTGCGAGCAAAGTGTGGGCAGGTAGCAACCAAAGTGCAAAGCCTTTGCCGGCTAAGTGTCTGCATAGCGCCGGGTTCCATCCCCAAGGCAGGATGGCGTCGACCTCCATCCCGGGCAGCAGGGTGGGGGTGATGGGGTGCACACGGCGGTCGAAACCTGCGTTGAGCCTTTGCACAAAGTCCACATGCGCCTCGTCCTCGAGCCACAAGCCTTCGCCGTCTTCGGCCAGCCAATAGGGCAGCGAGGCCAGGTTGTGCATGAAGGTACGGGCCGAAGCGGGGGACATATAGTTGTGTTGACCCGAGGCCAAAGCCAAGTCGTGATCGGGGTTGAAGAGGTGAATCCGCATGAGTGGGGAGGGCGGTGACCGATGAAGCCGACCGCAGTCTACGGGCGGATGGTTTTCAGCTCCTGATACAAGCGTTGAATGGGCAGACCCATGATGTTGTAGAAACTGCCTTCGATGGACTTCACACCGATGAACCCGATCCATTCCTGAATGCCATAGGCTCCGGCTTTGTCCAGGGGCGAGAAGGCCTCGACATAGCGTTCTATTTCTTCGTCTTCGAGCTTGTCGAACCATACGTGGGAGGTGCTCACAAAATCCTTTTGCCATTGGCGAGTGGTGAGGCAAACCCCTGTGTAGACTTGGTGCTTATTGTCCGACAGCAGGCGCAGCATGCGGCGTGCATCGGCTTTGTCCTTGGGCTTGCCCAGCACCCCACCTTGCAACCAAACGATGGTATCGGCCGTGATGAGGAGTTCGTCCTCGGCCAAGGAGTTGCGGTAGGCAGCCGCCTTTTGGCAGGCAATGTGGCGGGCTATCTCTCCCTCTTTCAGGTGCGGAGGATAGGACTCGTCGATGTCGGGCAACAGTCGAACGGAGTAGTCGATGCCCAGCCCGGTGAGCAATTCTTTGCGTCGTGGCGAGTTGGACGCCAACACAATGCGGTAGTTTTTGAGGTTTTCGAGCATGGCAAGTGTATGTGCTTGAGGTTTACCAGCCAAAGGCATCGTGGCTCATCCACAGGTGTTTGGCTTTGAGAACTTGTTCTATCACGTCGCGGCCGCAGCCCATTCCGCCCGGCAGATGCGAGATGTAGTGTGCCACGGCTTTGACCTCGGGCACGGCATCGGTGGGGCAGCAAGGCAGTCCGCATAGTCGCATCACTTCGATGTCGGGGATGTCGTCGCCCATGTATAGCACCTCTTCGTTGGTCAATCCGTGCTTGTTCAGAAAGTCGGCATAGGCTTCTGTCTTGCGCGATGCCCCCATATAGATGTCGGTCACACCGAGGCTCTCGAAACGGATGCGGATGGCTTCCGTTCGTCCACCGGTGATAATGCCCACGATGAGCCCTTTCTTGACGGCCAGCTGCATGGCATAGCCATCCTTGATGTTGACGGTTCGCATGGGTTCGCCCGAGGGATGAAGCGGTATGACAGTGGAGCTTAGCACGCCATCCACATCGAAAACGAGGGCTTTGATGGTGCTAAGATCGTGGTTGATGTTGCTCATGAATGTCTTGAGTGAGGAGTTCGTAAATGTGTTGTGCACCCGGTTGCGAGGCCAAGGCTCGGAGATGGGAGTCGATGACACGCCTGTCGTTGCGCACGGCCGGGCCGGTTTGGGCTTCGTGGGGCAAGAGGCGGTGCACTTTGGCGGCCGTCTCGTCGATGAGTGGCAGCAAGACCTCGAAAGGCAAATCGGCTTCACTCACCAACCGGGCTGCCCGGTGATAGAGATGGTTGGTAAAATTGTTGGCAAACACAGCGGCTATGTGTAGCTTCATACGTCGCTCGGAATCAAGGGAGAAGACTTTGGAGCTGAGGCTTCGGGCGAAGGTTGTCAGCCGGTGCATATCTTCCTCTCGAGCCGTTTCTACAAAGAGCGGAACGGCCGAGAAGTCTATATCGGCTTGCTTGCTGAAGGTTTGTAGCGGATAAAGCACCCCGTATCGGGCGGCTTGCCCTTGGCTCCAAACATCCAAGGGCAGGCTGCCGGCCGTGTGTAGAAAAAGGGCGTGGGGATTGACGGCCGTGAGCCGAGGAATGAGCAGGGGCAAGGCATCGTCTTTGACGGCCGCTATGTAGACATCGGCCGTGGGCACCATTTCCTCGAACTGTGTGCTGCCGACGGTTTGCAAACGGCGAGCCAGCTCGGACACCGCTTGCTCGTTGCGACCCACGACTTGAAGGATGGGATGCCCGGCACGTGCGACGGCTCGGCCTAAATGCCACGCCACGTTTCCCGAGCCTATGAGGACAACAGATTGATGCTTGGCGGCAAAGCTCATATCAACGAGACCTGAAGAACATCCAAGCACCGATAGCAAGCAGTGCGACGGGGAGTACGAAGCCCGAGAATGTGCCCAATAAGGACGATAGAAGCGAAATGTTCATCAACGCCCATACGGCCAATAGGATGATGCCCACGGTGCGGTCGCGCTTGAAGAGCAGGAAACACACGGCGGCATAGAGCAGCAGATTGTCTCTTTCCATTACCCACGGAAGCCCCAAGGAGGCAAAGGATACCAATTTGTTGATTAAGAAAAGAGCGCCGAAGACCAGCAGCGTAGCACCGATGGCTTGGCGAGTGTCGTTGCGATTGACGGTTGCCATGATTATTGTCCTCCGTATTTATTGATGTGTACCTTTTCCCATTGCAAACTCTCTTCTTCGATGGGCGGACGCTCTGCGGCTTTATGTCCCACGGCAATTACACACAGTGTTTGCAGTTGCAAAGGCAGATCGAGCAGTGAGTGTATGTATTCATCGGCCGAAGTGCCGTCTTCGCGAAACCGACCACGTACTTGTACCCAGCAACTGCCCAGACCCATGTCTTCGGCTTGCAGTTGAATCATGAGGGAAGCAATGGAGGCATCCTCGATCCACACATTGCTCACCAGCGGGTCGGCCGTGACAACTATGGCCAGGGCGGCCTGGGCTATGAGGGTAGCCCCGTGTGCTTTGCAGGTGGAGAGCGCTTGCAGAGTTTCCTTATCGTCCACCACCACAAACTGCCAGCCTTTGCTGCTCTTGGAAGATGGGGACATGAGGGCGGCGCGCATCAGGGTGACGACTTGCTCTTGGCTGAGTTCTTGGTCGGTGAATTTACGGATGCTCCGTCGGCGTTGAACGAGGTCTTTGAATGAATTCATTGTGCGAGGTTTTTGCAGTGTTTGTTGTGACAAAAGTAAGTGTTTAATCTCGAACCGGGATGTATGTGTGCCAATTTTGGGGAATGTATATCCCAAAAACGAGCGAAGGATGCCATTCGTCCGTGTCCGCAAGGGACCGACGAAGGGCATCCTTCGAGATGAATAGGTGCGAAGCCTTTATTCGCGGGGGCGTGCTTCTTTCACCACCATGGTGCGACCCATGTATTCTGCTTCGTTCAGTTCGCTGATGGCGCGAGCGGCGGCGCTGTCGTCCATTTCGACAAAGGCAAAACCTTTGGAACGGCCGGTCTCGCGGTCGAGGATCAGTTTAACCGATGTTACTGTGCCAAAGTCTTCCATGACTTTACGCAAATCGTCTTCCTTAACACGGTAGTTAAGGTTTCCAACATAAATGTTCATAATGAGAAAATGATAAATAAAACTGTAAAACTCTCGGACTTGATAGAACTAATGGGTTCAAGAGTGAAACGACAGAGAGTTTACAAATGCGTTGGAAGCGACGTAAAGCCTTGTAATTTGCAATCGAAAAACAACTAATGGGCTATCAAGCCGCGGCAAAGGAACGGATAATTTAGCGAATAACAAGGAGTTTAGGTTTTTTTCTTTATTTTTATCGAGAAAAGACACCACCGACCTGCTCGGCCGAGTTGTTCGAGGGTGGGAGGGTGGTTCAAGCGGTGTTCGAGAATGGCTTCCGAAGCGTGGTCTCGATGCTTGGTCGGCTCCCCGCAAACAACCGGTGCGGGTCGGTGGTGTCCGAATGAATATAAGGTGGCTACGGCTCTATCAGCGTTTGGGCTTGATGTTGAGCTTCACCGGCGAAATCATGTTTTCGGGCGAAAGGATGGTGTCGAGGTCTTCTTTGTTCAGGATGTCGTGCTCCAAAACGAGTTCGTACACGCCTTTGCCGGTTTCCATAGCTTCCTTGGCTATCTTGGTGGAGTTCTTATAGCCGATGATGGGGTTCAGTGCGGTGACGATTCCGATGCTGTTCTTGATATAATCGCGACATACTTGTTCGTTGGCTTCGATACCGTCGATGCAGCGGATGCGCAGGGTGTCGAATCCGTTGGCCATGAGGTCGAGCGATTCGAAACAGCATTGTGCCATCACGGGTTCCATGGCGTTGAGCTCCATTTGAGCCGCGTCGCCGGCCATGGTCACGGTGAGGTCGTTTCCGATGACCTTGTAGCAGATTTGGTTCATCACCTCGGGTATCACGGGATTCACCTTTCCGGGCATGATGGACGAGCCGGGCTGCATGGGCGGAAGGTTGATTTCGTTCAAGCCGGCACGCGGTCCGCTGCTGAGCAAGCGCAGGTCGTTGCAAATCTTGTTCACCTTCACGGCAATGCGTTTCAGCTCGGAGCTGTAGCCAATCATCACGGAGGTATCGCTGGTTGCGCCTACGAGATCGCGCGCCAAGCGTACCTTCCAGCCGGTAACCTCTTGCAGTGCCTGGATGACGTAAGGGGCATATTGAGGCTCGGCACAAATACCCGTTCCGATGGCAGTGGCTCCCATATTGACCTCAAGCAGCTCTTCGGCCGCGTGGTCCAGGTTCTCCAGCTCTATTTCCAAGATGGAAGCGAATCCGTCGAAGGTTTGTCCCAATGTCATGGGCACGGCGTCTTGAAGCTGGGTGCGACCCATCTTGAGCACGTGCGCAAACTCTCGGCCTTTGTTTTTCAGCGAGTCGATGAGCTCGATGAGGTGAGAACGGAAGCGGAGGTGCGAGGCATAGAGCCCCAGATGTATGGCAGTGGGGTAGGCGTCGTTGGTGGATTGTTCGCCGTTGACGTGGTCGTTGGGCGAGAGGTATTGGAACTCGCCGGGTTGATGACCCATGATTTGCAAGGCACGGTTGCAAATCACCTCGTTGGCATTCATGTTGGTAGTGGTTCCGGCACCGCCTTGAATCATGTCCACCGGGAAATGTTCGTGGTGCTTGCCTTCGAGCAGTTCGATGCAGGCCTTAACGATTCCTTCCTTCTGCTTCTCGTCGATGATGCCCAAACGATGGTTGGCCAGGGCGGCAGCCTGCTTGGTCCAAGCCAGTCCGTGAATGAACAACGGATAGTCGCTCAACTTGAAATTGCTGATGCGGAAGTTCTCTATACCGCGCAATGTCTGTACACCGTACAATCTGTCTGCAGGAATTTGGCGTTCGCCCAGCAGGTCACTTTCAAGGCGAAACTCTGAATTTGGTTTTTCCATATACTTGTATTGGTATATATAAGGTTGGTTGATAGCACAAAGTTAGAGGTTTGTCCGATTACCACCAAGCAAAAGCTTGGAAATCTATCATAATGTCAGATGTGGCCGGGCGATGAGGGTGAGACTTGCCGTTTCTCGGAGGGTGGGACGGTGGGAAAGGAGGGCAAAAGAGGGCATTGGGCGATGGTGCAACGGAGGAAGAATGCTGTGTGTGGCCGGGCTGCGACGGAGAGCTGAACGCACTGCCCCCACTCGCCGCGGAAAGTGCTTACACCTTGCCCGGGAGATGCCTGCACTTCGCTCGGTAGATGCCTGCACTTTGCTCGGTAAGTGCCTACACTTTGCTCGGTAAGTGTTTGTGCCTTGCTTGGCGACCGCCCGTGCGTCGCCACTCGTTTTCTGGGGGGTGGTTCGCTCTTGGCTCGGATTCGGTTTGTTCAACGTTCGGCCGAGATGGGGCCGGTGGTGGCCGATGACGGAGCGGCTGCTCGTCTCCTCTTCATGACTCGAGGTGTGGCGGCAAGCGATGTTTGTGGGTTTTCTTTGAAGTTTGGAAGAATAGTGCTACTTTTGCAAGCCCTTAAAGGTTATAAAGCTAATTATCAATCAACTTAATATATTCGAGCATGAACGTTTCATTGCAAAATGTGGATAAAGTAAGTGCTGTGCTTACGGCAAAAATTGCGAAAGCAGACTACCAAGACAACGTAGAGAAAGCACTGAAAAACTTCCGTCAAAAGGCACAAATGCCGGGATTCCGCAAAGGGATGGTGCCTATGAGCCTGGTCAAGAAGATGTATGGCAAGTCGGTCATTGCGGAGGAAGTGAACAAGGTTCTCCAAGAAGGCGTGTACAACTACATTCGCGAGAACAAAGTGAACATGCTGGGTGAGCCGCTGCCCAACGAAGAGAAGCAGGCTGCCATCGACTTTGACACGATGGAAGAGTTTGAGTTCGTGTTCGACATAGCTTTGGCTCCCGAGTTCAAAGCCGAGCTTTCTGCCAAGGACAAAGTGAACTACTACACCATCGAGGTTTCGGACGAAATGGTGGAAAACCAAGTGAAGAACTACACACAACGCAACGGTAAGTACGAGCAAGTGGACGCTTACCAAGACAACGATATGCTCAAAGGCACGCTGGTGCAGTTGGGCGAAGACGGAAAGGCCAACGAAAACGGCATCCGTGTGGAAGGTGCTGTGCTGATGCCCGCCTATATGAAGGCCGATGCTCAAAAGGCCATCTTTGCCGATGTGAAGAAGGGTGACACGGTGACTTTCAACCCCCACGCAGCTTACGAAGGACACGCCGCAGAGCTGGCTTCGCTGCTGAAGGTGGACAAGGACATTGCCAAGGACGTGACCTCTGACTTCTCGTTTGCCGTGGAAGAAATCACTCGCTTCGTGCCCGGAGACTTGAACCAAGAAATCTTCGACCAAGTGTTCGGCGAAGGAACTGTGAAGACCGAGGAAGAATTCCGCGCCAAGGTGAAGGAAGGCATTGCCGCTCGCTTCGTGGCCGATAGCGATTACCGCTTCCTCATCGATGTGCGCACCGCCTTGGTGGAGAAGGTGGGCAAGCTGGAGTTCCCCGATGCGCTGCTCAAACGCATCATGCTGCTCAACAATCAAGAGAAGGGCGAGGAGTTTGTGAGCGAGAACTACGACAAGAGCATCGAAGAACTCACTTGGCACCTCATCAAAGAACAATTGGTGGAAGCCAACAACATCAAAGTGGAGCAAGACGACGTGCTGGCCATGGCCAAGGAAGTGACTCGCGCGCAGTTTGCTCAATACGGCATGATGTCTGTGCCCGATGATTTGCTGGACAACTATGCCAAGGAAATGCTGAAGAAGCAAGACACGGTGAACAACCTTGTGAATCGGGCGGTGGAAGCCAAGTTGGCGGCCGCACTGAAAACGCAAGTGAAGTTGAACGAGAAAACCGTTTCGCTGGAAGACTTCAACAAGCTGTTCGAGTAAATCCCTTTATATAATAGGTATAGAAAAGGCTGCACCGAGGCAAGGACGCTCGGTGTAGCCTTTTTGTTTGCGGAGCCGGTGGGTCGACCTCTTGTTCTCTTCAAATCGGGGGGCGACGGTGTGGCAAGATGGGCAAGGCGTGCGGGCGTGGGCCTACCGCTCCAGCACGTCGGCATACTCGGGCTGCCTGCTCAATCGGCGTTCGACGAACGAGCATTGCGGACGGATGACCGCTCCGTGTCGGCGGGCGTAGTCCACGACCGCTTCCAGCAGCTTGCCTCCGTAGCCTTTGCCCTCAAAGGCGGCCTCCACCCCCGTGTGGTCGACGACCAGCGTGGAACTGCCGTTTCGGACGAAGGTCATCTCGCCGGCAAACACGCCGTCGGCGGTCAGTACGAATCGTCCCTCCCGGCCGTTGTCTTCGAGGCTTATGTGCAATGTGGGGGCGTTGGGCGTGGGCGATGCTTGCGAAAGAAGGGGTGTCATGGGGCGGTGGGTTTTGAAGATGAATGGATGAAGGTAGCGGCAGGTGGACGTAGCCGACCTGCCGAGTCGGCACAAAGTTAGCGATTCTTTGGAAGGGTGTACCTTAAAATCGGTTGTAGGCCGAACGGAGCGGCTGCGTATGGGACAGGCACAGCGGCGAAGGAGAGTGTCGGCAGGCGGTCGGGCGGTTTGGTACGGTTTTTGTCTCGGTGGTGAATAGGCCGATGGAAGTGGCATGGAAACAAGTCCCGATGGCATGAACGAAGGGGTTGACCCTTTCCGTTTGCATGGGGTTGGATGCTAATCAAAAAAGCCGTTACTTTGCAAGTCTATAATAGTAGGAAATGAAACCAAGAAATCAGAAACAACAGATGGAAGATTTTAGAAAATTTGCCACCGGACATTTGGGTATGAACGGTTTGGCACTGGACGGCGTCATCAAGTCGCAAGCCGCCTATTTGAACCCCTATATACTGGAAGAACGTCAACTCAACGTGACCCAACTCGATGTGTTTTCTCGCCTGATGATGGATCGCATCATCTTCCTTGGCACGGCCATCGACGACTATACCGCCAATACATTGCAGGCTCAGCTCCTGTACTTGGATTCCACCGATCCCGGCAAAGACATCTCGATCTACATCAATTCGCCCGGTGGCAGCGTGTATGCCGGTTTGGGCATCTACGACACCATGCAGTTCATCTCCAGTCCGGTGTCGACCATCTGCACGGGCATGGCAGCTTCGATGGCTGCGGTGCTGCTGGTGGCCGGAGCCGAAGGCAAACGCATGGCCCTGCCTCACTCGCGCGTAATGATTCACCAACCCATGGGAGGTGCTCAAGGCCAGGCCTCGGACATCGAAATCACCGCCCGCGAAATCCAAAAGTTGAAGAAAGAACTCTATACCATCATTGCCGAACATTCGCACACCGACTTCGATAAGGTTTGGGCCGACTCGGACCGCGACTACTGGATGACGGCCCAAGAGGCCAAAGACTATGGCATGATTGACGACGTATTGAAGAAGAAATAAATGGCAAAGAATAAGAACGAAGACCGTTGTAGCTTTTGTGGGCGTCCCGAAAGTCAAGTGGGAATGCTCATCAATGGCGTGGACGGTAAGATATGCGACTCGTGTGCCATCCAAGCCAACGAAATCGTACAAGAGGCATTTGGCAAGGTGATGGCAGGACGTTCGGGCGAGTTCAAGCCCGAGAAGCTGCCCAAACCGGCCGAGATCAAGAGCTTCCTCGACCAATATGTCATCGGTCAGGACGAAGCCAAGCGATTTTTGGCCGTGTCGGTTTACAACCACTACAAACGTTTGATGCAAACGAATACCTCGGACGAAGTGGAGATAGAGAAGTCGAACATCATCATGGTGGGAAGCACCGGAACCGGGAAGACTTTGCTGGCACGAACCATTGCCAAACTGCTGGAAGTGCCGTTTACCATTGTCGATGCCACGGTGCTTACCGAAGCAGGTTATGTGGGCGAAGACATCGAAAGCATACTGACCCGACTTCTTCAGGTGGCCGACTATGATGTGCCCAAGGCCGAAAGGGGAATCGTGTTCATAGACGAGATCGATAAGATAGCACGCAAGGGCGACAACCCCTCCATCACCCGTGATGTGAGCGGCGAAGGCGTGCAGCAAGGATTGCTCAAGCTGCTTGAAGGAACGGTGGTCAACGTGCCTCCCCAAGGTGGACGCAAACACCCCGATCAGAAAATGATTGCGGTGAACACACGAAACATCCTTTTCATCTGCGGTGGAGCCTTTGACGGAATCGAGAAGAAGATAGCCCAACGACTCAATACACACGTGGTGGGTTATCGGTCTTCCAAGGAAACGGCCGTGTTGGACAAGAATAATATGATGCAATACATAGCTCCACAGGATTTGAAGTCCTTTGGTTTGATACCCGAAATCATCGGTCGCTTGCCGGTGTTGACCTACCTGACGCCGCTGGATCGCACGGCCTTGCGCTCCATCCTGACCGAACCCAAGAACTCCATCATCAAGCAATACAAGAAGTTGTTCGAGATGGATGGAATCCAACTGGAGTTCGACAACGCCGTGTTGGAATACATGGTGGATAAAGCCGTCGAATACAAGCTGGGTGCACGTGGGCTGCGCAGCATCGTGGAAACCATCATGATGGATGCCATGTTCGAAATGCCATCGGGAGACGATAAGACTTTTCACGTTACGTTGGACTATGCCAAGCATCAGCTGGAGAAAAGCAATCCGGCTCGCTTACAAATGCAATAGAACCTGCGGAACAAGGGTGTCGAAGCCATTCTCGAGGGCTTCGACCTCTATCCGCAAATAATTATTGTTTTGTTTGGTATTTGAGAACTTGTTCCTAACTTTGTTTGACTCTCCGTGAACGGGGAGCCTATGACACGTTTCATAGGAACCGGAATAACGACAAATAGAAGCAAAATGGCAGCTAAAAAGGTTCTGACGGATGAATTAAAGCGCTTTTTCGGATTCAATGCTTTCAAGGGCAATCAGGAAGCCATTATTCAAAACTTGCTCGATGGCCGAGATACGTTTGTGTTGATGCCTACCGGAGGCGGCAAATCGTTGTGCTATCAGTTGCCATCGCTCTTGATGGAGGGAACGGCCATCGTAATCTCACCGTTGATTGCATTGATGAAGAATCAGGTGGATGCCATGCGCAACTTCAGCGAGGAGGATGGAGTGGCACACTTCATAAACTCATCGCTCAACCGAAGTGCCATTGAACAGGTACGTACCGACATACTGGCAGGAAAGACCAAATTACTCTATGTGGCTCCTGAATCTTTGACCAAGGAAGAGAATGTGGACTTTCTGCGCACGGTGAAAATATCCTTCTACGCTGTCGACGAAGCACACTGTATATCCGAATGGGGGCACGACTTCCGACCGGAGTACAGACGCATCCGGCCCATTATCAATGAAATCGGTAAGGCACCTGTCATTGCTTTGACCGCTACGGCTACGCCCAAAGTGCAGCATGACATCCAGAAGAACTTGGGAATGGTGGACGCTCAGGTGTTCAAGTCCTCGTTCAACCGCCCCAATCTGTATTACGAGGTACGTGGTAAGACCAATAACATTGATAAGGATATCATTAAGTATATCAAGGGAAGCGGAGGCGTTTCGGGCATTATCTATTGCCTCAGTCGAAAGAAAGTGGAGGAGCTCACCGAGATACTTCTGGCCAACGGCATCAACGCACGGGCTTATCACGCCGGTATGGATTCGTTGACACGGAGCAAGAATCAGGATGACTTCTTGATGGAGAAGGTGGATGTGATTGTGGCCACCATTGCCTTCGGGATGGGAATAGACAAACCCGACGTGCGATTTGTGATACACTACGACATTCCCAAAAGCCTCGAAGGCTACTATCAAGAAACGGGTCGTGCAGGTCGTGACGGCGGTAAAGGCGAGTGCATCACCTTTTACACGCACAAAGACTTGCAGAAACTCGAGAAATTTATGCAGGGTAAACCCATTGCCGAGCAAGAGATAGGAAAACAACTCCTGTTGGAGACGGCCGCTTATGCCGAATCTTCGGTGTGTCGTCGCAAATCGTTGCTGCACTATTTCGGTGAGGAATATACCCAAGAAAATTGTGGAAATTGTGACAACTGTTTAAACCCTAAAAAGGAAGTGGAAGCTAAAGAGCTATTGTGTGCGGTGATCGAAGCTATCATCGCTGTGAAGGAGAATTTTAAGGTAGACCATGTCATTGACCTATTACAAGGAAGAGAAACCTCTGAAATATTGGCCCATCGTCACGAAGACTTGGATGTTTTCGGATCGGGCATGGGCGAAGACGACAAGACTTGGAACGCAGTGATTCGCCAAGCCTTGATAGCCGGCTATCTGGTGAAAGAAGTGGAGAACTACGGACTTTTGAAAGTGACCGACAGCGGACGGAAGTTCCTGAACAAACCCACCTCGTTCAAAATCGTGGGAGACAATGATTTTGAAGAGAACGAAGAAGAGGCACCGGCCCGAGGCGCCGGCTCGAGCGCGGTGGATCCGGGACTTTTCTCCATGTTGAAGGACCTGCGAAAGAAGTTGTCCAAGAAGCTGGAAGTGCCGCCCTACGTCATTTTTCAAGATCCCTCTTTGGAGGCAATGGCCACCATATATCCCATTACGTTGGAAGAACTTCAGAATATCCCCGGTGTGGGTGCGGGAAAAGCAAAGCGATACGGGGAGGAATTCTGCAAGCTCATTAAGCGTCACTGTGAGGAGAACGAAATAGACCGTCCCGAAGATTTGCGCGTTCGCACCGTGGCCAATAAATCCAAGATGAAGGTATCCATCATCCAAGCCATCGATCGCAAGGTGGCACTGGACGATATTGCCTTGTCCAAGGGCATCGAATTCGGCGAATTGCTCGACGAGGTCGAAGCCATCGTTTTCTCGGGCACCAAGCTCAACATCGACTACTTCCTCGACGAGATTATGGACGAAGACCACCTATTGGACATTTATGACTACTACCGCGAGTCGACCACCGACTGTGTGGACGAGGCACTCAAGGAGTTGGGCGAGGACTTCACCGAGGAAGAAGTGCGATTGGTGCGCATCAAGTTCATTTCCGAAATGGCAAACTGATCGTTGGTGCCTTGCGCACGCTTACGAATGATTTGTGCATCCGATGCGATGCACCCGATGGCCGGCTTATGGAAAAAGCCGGCCATTCTCGTTAAAAAGTGAAGCGGTCGAGCGAACCAAAGGTGAAAACCCGTATATTTGCACGCAATAAATTTGTTAATGCTTACCGCTTATGTCATTTATTGCCGATAAAATTGTGATGGATGGGCTGACCTACGACGACGTTTTGTTAATTCCTGCCTACTCCGAAGTACTTCCCCGCGATGTTGAGCTCTCAACACGCTTCTCCCGAAACATTGAACTGAAGATTCCTTTTGTCACGGCTGCCATGGACACGGTGACCGAGGCCAAGATGGCCATTGCCATTGCTCGCGAGGGTGGCATCGGTGTCATCCATAAGAATATGTCCATTGCCGAGCAGGCACGCCAGGTGGCCATTGTCAAGCGTGCCGAGAACGGCATGATCTACGACCCTGTGACCATCAAGCTGGGAGCCACGGTGAGCGATGCGTTGGCCATGATGGCCGAGTACAAGATAGGCGGTATTCCCGTGGTAGATGGCCAGGGCTACCTTGCCGGTATCGTGACCAACCGCGATTTGCGTTTTGAGAAAGACATGAGCCGCAGCATTGAGACGGTGATGACTCCCAAAGAACGGCTCATTACCACCACACAGTCGACCGACTTGGAGTCTGCTGCACAAATCCTGCAAGAACATAAAATAGAAAAACTCCCCATAGTGGGCAAGGACGGTAAGCTGGTGGGTCTTGTCACCTACAAAGACATTACCAAAGCCAAGGACAAGCCCATGGCCTGCAAAGACGCCAAGGGCCGCTTGCGAGTGGCAGCCGGCGTGGGTGTGACCGCCGATACATTGGAGCGTATGCAAGCCTTGGTCGACGCCGGTGCCGACGCTATTGTGATAGACACCGCACATGGACATTCCAAGGCAGTTATAGATAAATTGAAAGAGGCCAAGAAACGCTTCCCGCAGATAGACATTGTGGTGGGCAACATTGCCACGGGCGAAGCCGCGCTGGCCTTGGTCGAGGCCGGAGCCGATGCCGTGAAAGTAGGAATCGGGCCGGGTTCCATCTGCACCACCCGTGTGGTGGCCGGGGTGGGTGTGCCCCAGCTGTCGGCTGTCTACGAGGTGGCCAAAGCCTTGCAAGGCACAGGCGTTCCCCTCATTGCCGACGGCGGTTTGCGCTACTCGGGCGATGTGGTCAAGGCACTGGCAGCAGGCGGTTACTCGGTGATGATCGGTTCGCTGGTGGCAGGTACCGAAGAGTCGCCGGGCGACACCATCATCTTCAACGGACGTAAGTTTAAGTCCTACCGTGGCATGGGCTCGCTCGAAGCCATGGAAAATGGGTCGAAAGACCGCTATTTCCAAGGCGGTACCTGCGATGTGAAGAAACTCGTGCCCGAGGGCATTGCGGCCCGTGTGCCCTACAAGGGAACACTCTACGAAGTGATCTACCAGCTCACGGGTGGTCTGCGTGCAGGCATGGGCTATTGCGGAGCTGCAAACATTGAGCGACTGCACGACGCCAAGTTTACCCGCATCACCAATGCCGGTGTCATGGAGAGCCATCCGCACGATGTGACCATTACCAGCGAATCGCCCAATTACAGCCGTCCCGAATAGTCGGACGAGGTCGGTCGAGGCCGAGGCGAAGGCGATGAATGCTCCCTTGCTTCGACGTCGACCGCCGGTCGATAGATCAAGAAAAACCGATGTGGGCTCACCGCTTGCGCCTACATCGGTTTTTTGTTGACCGACCGTGGCATGGTTACTTTGCCGATGCACCCCATGGAGTAAGGAAGGGCTTTGTGCCGACCCGGTCAAGCACCGATCGTGCGAATGACATCCATCGGCCTGCGGTTGGCCATCGGCCCGTGCTTGATTGGCAAACTGCCCACACTTAGGGCGCAAAGTGTTTACACTTCGGAAGCGAAGTGCCTGCACTTTGGAGGCGAAGTGTTTGCATCGGTTCGGCCCATCATTTGTTCCACCCGTATACATCGTCTTTTATCACCACGGCTTCGGCTTTCGAATCGTTCACCCCACATACGTTTATGATATGAAAAATCCCTGCATATTGTTCCATCTTCTTTGGCTTTGGGTCGGTTGCGTGGCCACAGTCAAGGCACAACCCCCTGTCGTTGCCCTTCGTGTCGACGGAAGAGAGGTGCTGCGCGACGAGCTGGAGAGCGACTTCCGCCGGCACGTTCGGCAGGGTGGCTCTCATCTGTCGGCGAGCGATTACGTCGCCCATCGGGTGGATGAATTACTGATGACGGCCGAGGCTCGCCGCTTGGGGCTGGATACCCTGCCTGCGTTTCGGGCCCGGGTGGCCGAGCGTCGCAACCGTTTGCTTCACGCTGCCTTTGCCCACGAAGGCGATGTACGAACGTGGGAGCGACGAGCAAGCGAGCGAGCCTCGGCAGCGGCCGAGCCTCGTGTATGGGAGGTGGAACATTGGTTTCATCCGCTGAATCAGCAACTTGCATCTACCGAGCTGCAACGAGCCGGACAGAAGATGGACGAGGTGTACGAGACTTTGACACAGTCGAACCGGCAATCGGACGCGTGGCGGGAGCACCGAATGCACTCGGTGAGGCACGATTCGAGCCGCATTGCCCAAGCCGAAGCCCTGCCCGAGTGGGTGGAAGTCTTGTCGGCTTTGGAGGTAGGCGGTTTGAGCAAACCGTTCTACTCGCCCGAGGGCATACACATCTTTCGCTTGCTTGGGGTGACCTCCGGCGAGCCGGCGAAGGCAGCCTTTCGTATGTCGCGCCGTGAGCAGGGTAAACAACTGCTCGACGATCTGAAAAAGACCTTGGATTGGCAACCTCGACCCGAAGGCATCGGCGAGCTGTTGCGCAATGGCAGCACCTCGAAAACGCTGTTTGTGCTCAATGGCGAGGTGTATGACGGCAGCCGTTTCGCCCGATTTGCCGAGTCGCATCCGGCCGGTTTGCAACGACAGTGGGAGGCCTTCGAGGCCAAAGCCTTGATGGATGCTCATTGCCGTGTGGTGATGGCTCCCGGTGGGACGCTGAGCCGAGAGCTGGAGCACTATGTCGACACTTGCCTGATGATGGCCGTTGAGGAACGTATGGCGGGCGAGTGGGCGATGAACGAGCAAATGTTGACCGATTTTTTCAACAAACATCGCGAACGCTATCGTTGGGAGCTACCTCGCTATCGAGGGGCAGTCATCCACTGCGCAGACAAGCGCACGGCCAAGCAAGTGAAGCGTTTGCTCAAGAAGCAGCCACAGTCGCTTTGGGAGGAACTTGTGAATCGTTCGTTCGGCGCAGGTATGTCCCCTGCCAAGGCGGTGATGGAACAAGGTTTGTATGCCATCGGCACGAATGCTTATGTGGATAAATTGGTTTTCAAACAAGGCGATTTCTCGCCCATGAAGTCCTATCCTTTTACTGTCGTGATGGGCGAGGTGGAGAAGATTCCTACGGACTTTCGAGCCGTGGAAAAGGCGGTTCGAACCGATTTGAAGGAACATCTGCGGGCCGAGTATATGCGCGATTTGCGGCGTCGATTTGCGGTCGAAACGCACCAAGAGGTGATAAAAACCGTTAAGAATAGTGCTTCCGACTGATTATTGCTTTATCTTCGTGGCTTATTGATAGAATCCTACGATCCACTTCATGCAAGCATTGAAACACCTTGGTTTGTTGGTGGTTGCCTGTGGCAGCTTGGTGGCTTGTCGGCCTACGGAGGCTCATCGCGGCGAGCAGCCGCTGGTCGAGGTGGGGGCGTTTGCCGTTTATCCGTCCGAGGTAAAGGCCGCCCTGCCGTTGGGTTTGAGAGGTGCCGATAGTGCGGCCTTTGTTGCAGAATTTTTGCGTGGCAAGGTCGAAGATTATCTGCTGTACGAAAAGGCGGCAAGCAACCTTTCCGACCGTGCGAGCATAGACCGGCGTGTGGAGGAGTATCGGCGTATGCTGGTGCTGCATGGCTACACCGAGGAGCTGGCACGCCAACGCAATCTCGACTTGCCCACCGAGGAAGAGGTGCAAAGCCATTACGAAGCTCATCGCGATCGCTTCGTCCTGGAACATCCCTTGTGCAAGGGTATCTTCCTGAAACTGCCTCTCACGGCTCCGCAGCTTGCGGAGGTACGGCGGTGGATGGCCTCGACCAAGACCGAGGAGCTGGACAAGCTGGAGAAGTACAGCCTGCGCCACGTGGTGGAGTATGACTACTTCCGAGATCGTTGGCAGTCTGCCGCCGACCTGTTGCAACGCTTGCCCGGAGCCCATGCCGAGCAGTTGGCGCGGCTGGCACAAGAACGACGCATGGAGCTGCGCGACTCGGCCTACTGCTACCTGCTGCATCTGACCGAATATCTGGGTGCAGGCAGTCTCATGCCCTACGATTTGGCGCGTCAAGAGGTGGCGCAATGGCTACAAAACGAGCGGCGCAAGGACTTTGTAAGGACGGTGAAAGACGAACTCTATCAAAAAGCACTGGACAACGAACAAATAAAATACCATTTAGAAAAGACCGATAAATGAAGAAAGTATTGACCCTTACGTGTATGCTACTGACCCTGAGTTGGGTCGGTCAGCACGTGCAAGCACAGAACAATGTGATTGACGAAGTGGTGTGGGTAGTGGGCGATGAGGCCATTCTCAAGTCAGAGGTAGAGGAGGCACGCCTTTCGGCTCTGTACGAAGGACGCCGCTTCAACGGCGATCCCTATTGCATCATCCCGGAAGAAATAGCCATACAGAAGCTGTTTCTTCACCAGGCCAAGCTCGATAGCATCGAAGTGTCGGAAGCCGAAATCATCAGACAAGTCGACTTCATGATGAACATGAACATCCAGCGCATTGGGTCGAAAGAAAAGATGGAAGAGTACTTCAACAAGACAAGCAGCGAAATCAGAGCCACGTTGCGTGAGAACGCGCGAGACGGACTCACTGTGCAGAAGATGCAACAGAAGCTGGTGGGCGACATCAAGGTTACGCCCGCCGAGGTGAGACGCTACTTCCAGAATCTGCCGCAAGACAGCATCCCGTACATTCCCACCCAAGTGGAAGTGCAGATCATCACGTTGCAACCCACCATACCTATGAGCGAAATAGACGAGGTGAAAACACGCCTACGCGACTATGCCGAGCGTGTTCAGAACGGAGAGATTGAGTTTTCCACCCTGGCACGCCTGTATTCGCAAGACACCGGTTCGGCCTTGCGAGGTGGAGAAATCGGATTCAGCGGTCGAGGCACCCTCGACCCGGCCTATGCCACTGTGGCATTCGGACTGCAAGACCCCAAGAAGGTGTCCAAAGTGGTGGAGTCGGAGTTTGGCTATCACATTATCCAACTCATCGAGAAGCGAGGCGACCGCGTGAACACACGCCACATCTTGCTGCGTCCGCGTGTGCCCGAAGCCGAGTTGACCGCTGCCACCGCTCGCTTGGACTCCATTGCCGACGACATTCGCAACAATAAGTTCACTTTCGAGGAGGCTGCATCCGCCTTGTCGCACGACAAAGATACGCGCAACAACCACGGGCTCATGGTGAACATCGACGGGCAAACCGGCATCACCACCTCGAAGTTCGAGATGCAAGACCTTCCGCAAGACGTGGCCAAAGTCATCGACCGGATGAACGTGGGAGAAATCTCTCGGGCCTTCACCATGGTGCGCGAGAAAGACGGGAAAGAGGTATGTGCCATCGTAAAACTTAAATCCAAGGTCAATGGCCACAAAGCCACCATTGCCGAAGACTTTCAGAACTTGAAATCCATTGTGATGGAGAAAAGACGCGAAGAGTTGATAGATAAGTGGATACGTACCAAACAGAAGCAAACCTACGTGCGCATCAACGAGGGATGGCAGAACTGTAGTTTCCGCTATCCGGGCTGGGGAAAACAAGACTGATTGCAGATAGACAACGTGCTGTGTATGTCAACACCCGGTAACCTGAAAACAACATATCACCGCAGGCATAGAGGGCTACTGATGGGCCTTCTGTGCCTGTTTGCCCTCTATTTGGTGGCGCAAGACCGCAAGACCGCCCCACAATCGCCCGAACAACAGAAGAAGACCAAGATCTATTTGCTTCATGCCGACCGGGCGCAGGCCAACAAAACGGAGCGTCCCGATGTGCAACTGCTCATCGGCAACGTAAAGCTCAGGCACGACAGTATGTATATGTACTGCGACAGCGCACTGATATTCGAGAAGAGCAATTCGGTCGAAGCCTTCAGCAACGTCCGCATGGAGCAGGGCGACACCTTGTTCATCTATGGCGATTACCTATACTACGACGGCTTGGATCAGTTGGCTCGCCTACGAGAGAACGTGAAGATGATCAATCGCAACACGACCCTACTGACCGATAGCTTGAACTACGACCGCCTGTACAACCTGGGCTACTACTTCGAGGGAGGAACCTTGATGGACGAAACCAATGTGCTCACTTCCGATTGGGGAGAGTATAATCCGGCCACCAAGGAAGCGGTGTTCAATCATGACGTGAAGCTGGTAAATCCGAAGTTTACCATGACGTCGGACACACTGCAATACAACACCTTCAGCAAACTGGCGACGATTCTTGGCCCTTCGAACATTGTGAGCGAAGACAATCACATCTATTCCGAACGAGGAACTTATAACACCCTGACCGAGAAAGGATGGCTTTATGATCGCTCGATCTTGACCAACGACGGCAAGACACTCACCGGCGACACCCTTTACTACGACCGTAAGAAGGGCTATGGAGAAGCATTCTCTCGGGTGGTGATGAACGACGAGAAAAACAAGAGTTTGCTCAAGGGCGGTTATTGTTTTTATAACGAACTCACCGATTCGGCCTTCGCCACTCGCCGTGCCGTGGCCGTGGACTATTCGCAGGGCGATAGCCTTTTTCTGCATGGCGACACGTTGCAGTTGGTCACTTTTCATGCCGACACCGATTCGGTCTATCGACTGCTGAAGGCCTTTCACAAGGTGAGATTCTACCGCACCGACATTCAGGGCGTGTGCGATTCGTTGGTGTATCACAGTGCCGACTCCTGTCTCACCCTTCATCGAGATCCTATCCTTTGGAACGAAGCGCAGCAACTCTTGGGCGAGGAGATACAAATCTTTATGAACGACAGCACGGTGGACCGCGCGCACATCATCAATCAGGCCTTGGCCGTGGAGGAGAAAGACTCCATCCACTACAATCAGGTGGCCGGAAAGGAGATGCAAGCGTTCTTTGAAGCCGGAGAATTGCGCCGTGTCGAGGTGACGGGCAACGTGCAGATAGGCTTCTATCCCGAGGAGGAAGACAAGACGATGATAGGCTTCAACGTGGGCGAGGGTAGTTTGCTACACCTCTTCATTCGGGAGCGGAAGATGGAAAAAGCCAAGATGCTGGGGCGTTCCAACGGCGTGATGTATCCCATGACGCAGATTCCGGCCGACAAACTGAAGCTACCCGGCTTCGCATGGTTTGACCACATCCGACCCAAGGACAAGGAAGACATATTCGAATGGCGTGGCAAGGCTGCCGGCGAAGCACTCAAGAAGACGACCAACCGCAAACCGCAGGTGGACAAACGCGCCTTGATAAACTTAGAATAGACAAAGATATGGGACTGTTTTCAAATCCGATGAGAAAGCCCAGAGGCTTCAACCATCAATACATCTACGTGGACGAACGTAAGGAAAAGCTTGAAAAGATGGAGGAAGATGCCAAGCGCGAGCTGGGTATGCTACCGCCCAAGGAGTTTAGTCCGGAAGACATTCGTGGCAAATTCGTGGAAGGAACCACCCATTTGAAACGACGCAAAGCAAGCGGGCGTAAGCCGGTTTCGCTGGGAGTGATCCTCATGATTATCCTTGGCCTACTGCTTTTGTGGAATTATCTCAACACAGGTAGCTGGGGATTTCACTTCTAAACGAATGCGCTGCTTGGGGCATTGACACGGCAAGCATTTGCCTCTACACACCTCGGCAACGAAGTGGGCTATGAGGAGAGAGGTTGAGTGACAGTCCTTTGGACTGCCGATGAAACACCGATGCCCGATGCTCGGCTTGCCGACGATGGGCCTATCGCCCACAAAATCTTTATGCCTTGGGTGTAAACAGTCCGCATTCGGATGACAAACTGCCTACACTTGGGCGATAAAGTGCCTACACTTAGGCGACAAATTGCCTACACTTAGGCGACAAATTGCCCACACTTCGGTGGCTAAGTGCAGGCACGTAGGCAACGCCCCGTCGGAGCTTGGCTCATGGACCTTCTATGGCTCGTCGATGGGCAGCTTGCACCGCTTGTTTAACCTTCTTAGAACTGACACATTATGAGCGATATCATACATTTGCTTCCCGACTCGGTGGCCAATCAAATTGCGGCCGGCGAGGTCATTCAACGTCCGGCATCGGTCATCAAAGAGCTGGTGGAAAACGCCATCGATGCCGATGCCACGCAAATCCATGTTTTGGTGACCGATGCCGGAAAAACCGAGATTCAGGTGATAGACAACGGCAAAGGAATGTCCGAAACCGATGCCCGACTTTGTTTCGAACGGCACGCCACCTCCAAAATCAAGGCGGCCACCGACCTCTTTGCCCTGCGCACTATGGGCTTTCGTGGGGAGGCGTTGGCTTCGATAGCGGCTGTGGCTCAAGTAGAGCTTCGCACCCGACGAGCCGAGGACGAGCTGGGCACCAAGCTGATCATAGCGGCTTCGCAGGTGGAGAGCCAAGATCCCGTGTCGTGCAGCAAGGGCAGCAACTTTGTGGTGCGCAACCTCTTCTACAACATCCCCGCCAGGCGAAAATTCCTAAAGTCCGATTCTACCGAGATGAGCAACATCTTGGCCGAGTTCGAGCGCATAGCTTTGGTGCATCCACAGGTGGCATTCACCCTGCATAGCAACGACTCGGAGGTGTTGAACCTTCCCATAGCAGCTTCGCAGCGGCAACGCATCTTGGCCGTGTTTGGCAAACGAATCAACCAGCAACTGCTCGATGTGGAGGTGGAAACCACCCTGGTGCGCATTGCCGGCTATGTGGGCAAACCCGAGTCGGCCCGTAAGCGGGGCGCGCATCAGTTCTTCTTCGTCAACGGCAGGTATATGCGCCACGCCTACTTCCACAAGGCGGTCATGGAGGCATTCGAAAGACTTATCCCGGTGGGCGAACAGGTTTCGTACTTCATCTATTTGGAGGTAGATCCCTCGCAGATTGATGTCAACATCCACCCCACAAAGACCGAGATCAAGTTTGAGAACGAGCAAGCCATCTGGCAAATACTGTTTGCCGCGGTGAAAGAGGCCTTGGGCAAATTCAGTGCCGTACCCTCCATCGACTTCGACACCGAGGATCGTCCGGACATTCCGGCTTTTGAGCAGACGCTGCCCACGGATTTGCCACAGGTACACTACGACGAGAATTTCAACCCCTTCAACACCTCTTCGGCCGGCGGGGGCGAATACCGGCGCAGTGCAACAGCTTGGGAGAGGTTCTACGAAGGGTTGGAAGGCGAGAAGAAACGTGTGACGAGCAGCGTTTCCTCGGATGTTTTCACCTCGGACTCAGCTTTCGACAGTCGTGTTTACGGTCAAGAACATGCCGATGTGTTCGATGCGCAGTTCGGCTCCACCCTGCCATCGTCTTCGGATGCAAGCATGTTTGCATCCTCCCAGTCTGCGATGGACAAGGGCTATCGCTACCTCCAGTTCAAGGGACGTTTTGTCTTGGCCTCGGTCAAGTCGGGTCTGATGATGGTGGATCAGCATCGCGCCCATGTGCGCATCCTATACGACCGATACATGAGACAGATTAGCAGCGACCGAGCTGCCTCGCAGGGGTTGCTGTTTGCCGAAACCTTGGAGCTGTCGCCCTCCGAGGCCGTTGTGCTCGATGACTTGATGGACGACCTTCAGGCCGTGGGCTTCGACTTGGCTCATTTGGGCGGTGGAGTGTATAGCATCAACGGGGTACCGGCCAGCATCGAAGGGCTGAATCCCGTGGAGCTGTTGCAAAACATGGTGCATGCGGCCGACGAGAAGGGTAGCCACGTGCGAGAGGAGTTGCGAGCAGCCCTGGCTCTGTCGCTGGCTCGAGCCACGGCCATTGTCTACGGTCAAGTGTTGACGCAGGAAGAGATGGAGCGACTCATCGACGAGCTGTTTGCCACCGAGCTACCCACCTATACCCCCGATGGAAAAGTAGTGCTGGCCACGTTGAAAGAGGACGATATTGAGCGTATGTTCCGCTGAGAGGGCTGCGATAGGGACAGAAGATTCATCGGACTGTTTTAGATGTTCGATGTGTCGATAGGATAAACGAAGCCGATGGATTCCGGATG
>JAXFUC010000117.1:0-15014 GCA_034176395.1 Bacteroides sp.
AACGTGGTGTCCGAAGCTCCTCGAACCACGCAAGACGCACGCCCAACGAACGAATCGGGGCCGAATTCGGTCATGGCATCGATCATCAAGCCGTTGGCTCCGCTGCCGCTAAGCGACTTCATCAAGGCAGTGGGCAAGGCACCCACAAAGGCCGTGTCGCCTCCCAGGCTACCCACCACGTACTCCACACCGCCAACCAAGTAGCCCATGGCCCCCGAAGTGCGAAACACGGCTATGCCCACCAAGAAGGCCACCAAGTAGGGTATGATGCGAACTGCAGTGGTGAAGCCTTCTTTGGCTCCTTCGACAAAGGCGTCATATACGTTGATTCGTTTCCTGACCCCGGAGAGTATGAAAGCCAAGAGTATGCAAAACAGCAGCACATTGGCAAGCAAAGTGGAGTAGGTGCCCATCATTTCCTTGGACACCGTCAGGAATAAAGTGACCAAGCCCGCAAAGCAAAGACTTACCCCACTCAGCAACAACATGATGGGTCTATTCAGCAAGTTGATGCGCTGCGAAAAGGCCACCACCAAAATGCCCACCAAGGTGGAGATAAACGTACTCAGCAAGATGGGGATGAACACGTCGGTGGGTTGTAAAGCACCCAGCTCGGCCCGGTAAACCATGATGCTGATGGGAATGAGAATAAGCCCCGAGGTGTTGATGACCAAAAACATAATCATGGGATTGGAGGCGGTGTCCTTGGTGGGATTCAGCTCTTGAAGTTCTTTCATCGCTTTCAGCCCCATCGGGGTGGCTGCATTGTCCAATCCCAGCATATTGGCTGCCATGTTCATGAAGATGGAGCCCAAAGCCGGATGCCCCGGAGGTATGTCGGGAAACAGCCTGCACAAGACCGGACTGAGCAAGCGAGCCAGCCGGTTGATGAGGCCACTCACCTCGCCGATTCGAAGGATGCCCAACCACAGCGCAAGAACACCCGTCAGTCCCAAAGATATTTCAAACGCCGTCTTCGAGGAGTCGAAGGTTGCGTTCATCAGCTCGGTAAAAATCTCGGTATCGCCTCCCAAGACAAGCCGCAGCAGTGCCACGACAAAGGCAATCAAGAAGAAAGCCACCCAAATGTAGTTCAGTACCATCGTGTGTATGTCGTTTCGGCCTCGTACCTGCCTCAAGGCGGCACGTAAGCATGGATTACAAAAGTAGGCATTTGGGCGCAAACTACGAACTACTCCTCCGCTTTCTGTCGGGGCAACGCGCAGGCCTCGCCAAGAATCCATTCGCCCTCCATAGCCTCATCGTTTGAAACGAACAACCGAAGTGTAGGCACTCACCCGACAAAGTGTGGGCACTTATCGGGCAAAGTGCAAACACTTACCGAGCAAAGTGTGGGCACTTATCGAACAATGTGTATGTAGCCAGTGGGCAGCCCCTCCGCAGCCCGTTCAACGGAGGTATGAGCCGCAGCCTTTACACAGCCCCCGCATGAATGGGGAGTGTTGGCCGGCACAAAGTGGGGCATCGAAAAAACAAGGCAAATCTTCGGGTTGACCACTCACTCCAGGACGACAGAGGGCAGCAGCTCCACCTCGCCCCAATGAACGAGAGCATTGAACAAGCGGATACGCGTACAAAGGCACAGGCTGTCGGGAGTCAGCGGTGCCGTTTGCAGCAAGCCTTCCTCGAGCAATCGTTCGCGCGTGGTTCCGGGCAGCAGTGGCCGCTCGGGAGTGAACCAATTTCCATTGATACAAAGGGCTATGTTGGCAATGGAGGTGTCGGTGAGCAATCCTTGTTTAACAATCAGCACGTCATCGGCTCCTTGGGCATGAGCCAGCACAGCAGCCAGTGCACTGCGGTCGGCTCGCTTGTGCGTATAATCCACCTCGTCGCAGGCCACCAAACGCAGGGTGCGAGGAGGATTCACCGCATAGGGCGTTAGCTCATGAGGACCGAAGTCAAGACCATAGGGCACCCGCCATTTATGCCGCTGCACAGGAAGCGAAGGCAACGTGTGCAAGAGGTGGGCGAGGTCGAGCGGCGGAGCATCGGGATAGAACACGGCGCGCGTGCGGTTCATACGCGCATTGTGCCTATCCAGCGAGCAGGCGCACCCTGCCTCTATGCAGATGGTTTCAATAAATGGGTGCATAAATCTTTTGCTTCATCTCTTCGTATTCGCTGCGTGGATCGCTGTTGCAGGTAATGCCTCCCCCGCTTTTGTAGAACAATCGCCCATCGGCGTCCTGCTCCACAAAGCGTATCATCACCGCACTGTCCAGTCTATGCCCATCGTAGTAGCCCATCACTCCGGTATAGAACCCACGCTCGTAGCCCTCGGCTTGGGCAATAATCTCCATGGTTTTAGCCTTGGGTGCTCCGGTAATCGAACCGGCAGGCAGAAGGCGGAAGAGAATGTCGCCCAAGCGGTTGCAGAATCCATCGGGCAGCTGTCCTTGTATTTCGGAGCTGGTTTGCAACAGCTCGCCCCGATTGGTGGTCAGTCGGTCGATGTAGCGATAACTCTTCACGCATACGCCTCGAGCCACCATGCTCAGGTCGTTGCGAATCAAGTCGACAATGGTGGCATGCTCGGCGGCTTCCTTGGCATCGTCGAGCAGCAAGCGTTCGGCATGGGGCAGACCGGCATCCATGGTTCCTTTCATGGGGAAAGAGGAAATAAGTCCCTGCTCGTCGATGCGCACAAATATTTCGGGCGAGAATAGAGCAAAGCGATCTTTCAGCCAAAGGCGGTACTTGGCTCGCGAGGAGAGAAAGAGACTGCGCAACGAGATGTCGGTGCTTATCGGGGTGCAACGGGTGAGGTTGGTCAGGAAGCTATTGCCTGCCAGGATGTGAGTTTTCACCACCTCGAAGGCTGCGGCATAGGATTCAAAACTTTCGGGGAAAGACTCCCAACGGACTTGCTCGGGCAGTTCGGGGGCGAGCCTCTGCGGACGGTTGGTGAATCCATCGAAGTCGAAGAGCAATTGCTCCGCATCCACCTCGTCCATGGTCTGCACCAAGGCCTTTGTACATAGGTAGTCGATGACAAAAACAAAAGGGGTGCCCTGGGCACCGAGGGTGTTCATCCGAGCTTGAGCCGAAGCGGCCGGTAGGAAAATGGGAGTAGATTGCGGCATGAAGATAAAGGGTTAACTGATGGAGTTCGGTGTGCAAGCCCCGACCCGGCGAGGGCTTGGCAAGATCAATGTCGGTGGTTGCAACGGTGTTCGCCCAAGATGCGGTGGGGCAGTGTGCCGTGCCCCAGGAGTTCTATCGGACAGTTGAAGTTCCGTTCCAGCCACTCGCTCGTGATACCTGTATCGGGATGGTAGTCCAAGGTTTCGTTGACACAGGCTATCGACTTCACTTGTTGCAACACCGTACCGATGTCGTGGCTCACCAAGATAATGGCACACTCACGGTTGACCTCTGCAAGTAGTTCGTAAAGCCGTGCCTCGAAGCGTTTGTCTATATAAGTGCTAGGTTCGTCGAGTATAAGCACCGACGGGCCGGATACAATGGCTCGGCCCAGAAGTGCCCGTTGCAACTGGCCTCCACTCAGGCTGCCTATGTGCCTATGTTCCAATCCTTCCAACCCCATGCGGGCGATGACACGTCGTCCCTGCTCGCGCTCATCGGCGGTGAAACGGGCACTTAACGGCTTGCGTACACTCAAACCCGACAGTACAACGTCTTCCACCGAGAGCGGGAACTTGCGGTCTATGCTGTTGTATTGGGGCAAGTAGCCGACGACCGGCTCGGTGTGAAACACGATCTGTCCACTCATCGGCTTCAACAGCCCCAAGATACATTTGATAAGGGTGGTTTTCCCCCCTCCGTTGGGGCCGATGATGCCGAGGAAATCGTTTTCATACACCGTCAAATCCACATGGTGCAACACGGCTCGACCTTCGTAGCCGGCCGTGAGTTGCTTGATTTCGATGAGCGGACGCATAAGCATTTAATTGATGAAGTGTTGGAAGATTCAATGGCGAGTGAGCTGTCGGGCGATGTTGAGCATTTCCTCGTCCCATCGGTAGTTCAAAGGATTCACACGCACCACCTCGGCTCCTGTCTGCTCGGCAATGGCTTGTGCATTGCGTGTATCAAACTCGGGTTGAATGAAAATGGTTCGCACCCCTTCGGCTCGACAGCGGTCGATGAGATACTTCATATGCGCGGGCGACGGCTCTTTGCCATGGTCTTCGATGGCGATTTGTTCAAACCCATAGTCCCGAGCAAAGTAGGACAGAGCGGGATGATAAATCATAAAGGTACGTGGAGTACCGGGTTCGGCCACCAGGGCACGCACCAAACTGTCGGTGTGATGAATGTGTTGGCACAGCGAGTCATAGCGCGCACGATAATAGGATTCGTTGATTTGGTCAAGACTGACAAGCGCATCGAACGTGTTCTTCGCAATGATCAGGGCATTGGCCGCCGAGTTCCAAACGTGAGGTTCAATCTCATGGGTATGGGCACACCCATGCTCATCGTAGTGCACATGGTCATCGGCCCGAATGAGGTCGATACCTTCGGACAGGTCGAACACTTTCAGATGGGGCGCATTGCTTATCAAACGTTCCATCCAGGCCAACTCAAAGCCTATGTAGCCTATGCGCAGATAAGCCTGACTATTATTCAGTTTCACCAGTTGCTGGGGAATGGGGTCGTAGGTTTCGGGGCTGCTTCCACCGGGAACCATGGTTGTAACGTGCACTTTCTCGCCTGCAATGGCATCGACGAAGTAGCGTTGCGGTTCCATGGTGACGGTGATATGCGGACGTGTGTCGGTGTTTCCGGAACGGCCTCTGCAGGCTGTTAGCAAGATGAGTCCCAACACGGGGAATAGAAAGTAGCGTAACATAGTCATGAAAAGATAGTTTAGTGTGGTTGTTTGTGTATACAGTTATCGGCCACGAGGCCTTTGGTGGCTCTTAGAATCTCACGTTTTCCGCCCGGAGGACCCGGAAGCCTCTCCACTCGGAAGCCAACGCTTTGCAACCTGCGTCGCACCTCTCCTTTGGCGCAGTAGGTCGTGAGCATTCCTCCGTCCGCTAATAAAACGAACAACTGTGCAAAAAGTTCTTGCGTCCACATTTCGGGTTGCTTCTCGGGAGAAAAGGCATCGAAGTAAATAACATCCCAATGCTCGCTCACGTGTATGGCCTGCTCGGCAAACGATTGTATGGTGCCTTCCACCTTGTGCAAGGCAAAGTAATCGGTCAGGTCTTCATTTCTGCTCCATGCAGTGGCGTGCATGCGTCGGAACACCTCGTCGGCTTGCAAGTCGGGATATAGATCGGTCAGCAATTCCCACTTCAATGGATGCAACTCAACAGCGGTGTATCGGGTCGGTCGGCGACTATCGGTAGCCTCCAAACAGCTTAACCACGCATTGAGACCCGTGCCGAATCCCACCTCGAGTATCTTGGGTTCAACGACCGGACAAGCCTTCATTCCCATCTCCACAAAGACGTGCCGGGACTCTGTGAGCGCACCCTTGATCGAGTGATAATGTTCGCCCAGCTCGGGCAGAAAGAGGGTCGAACTTCCATCGGCCGTGGGAACAATAAGCGGTGTTTCTGTTGCCATGTCACAAACTTAGGTCATCAAATAGAGTATTACCGCATACCGAACGCCTTTACCCACCAGCATGGACGCAGTCGTGATGGGCACATTGCTTCGCATGAATCCCAATGCCACCGCCACTGCTTCGCCAACGAAGGGCAGAAAGGCAAAGAATCCGGTCAACGCTCCTTTACCCTCCAGAAAGCGAGTGCAGCGATCCACCGTCTGTTTGCGAACACCTAAGTACCTTTCCATCCACTCTACCTTTCCTAAGCGTCCGATGTAATAACACGACATTCCGCCCAACGTGTTGCCGACCGTTGCAGATACCAAGCAAGCAATGGGCGACAATCCTATCTTCAGCAGGCCGGCAAAAACCAATTCAGAGCCAAATGGGAGCACACTTCCGGCCAAAAAGGAAGCGACAAACAAGCCCCATACACCCCAGTCCAAAAGGGTTTGCATCAGAACATCGGTCACAGCATCCATAGATTATAGCTAAACAGCAGCAACAAACCTATGCACGAGGCAATGGCAAAGGCGTTGGAGGCTCGACTGCGTGTGAGGGAAAAGAAGTGACCGATGAGGAAACTCACGTTGATCATCAACGGTAGCAACAGCATACGCATATGCATGGGTTGCAAAGCCATCAGTGCCAAAATCCAAAAACTCAGATGCACCAAGGTTTGCACATAAGTTCTCGTTTGGATTTTGTCTTCAAATCCGGCAACAAGCGCATGACCTGCCGCGGTGAGCCACCATAGGAAAAGCAGTGCCACCGTGGCCCAAAGCCACGATTCCTCCGCACTCCATCCGCCCCATGGGGCAAAATCGGTCAGTCGGCGCAGCGGTTCATAGAACAAGTTCAGGTCGTTATGATACCAAGCATGAGCCCATAGCAACCAAATGGGCAATATTCCACCCACCAAAGCACCGCAAAAATTACGTAAACTAAAGCCTCTCAACCGATGGGCTTCCCAAAGCCAGCAAATCGAGAACCAAGCCAACGGGGGGGAAAGCAGGCTGCCCACGCTGAGAAAGAAGAAAGCATGAAACAGACGGTCGGCCTGCTGCGGACGTTGATACGTGTCAAACAGGAAATAAAGTGCCAAGAACCAACAACAAGCCACCAAGCTATCGGCATCGAAATGGTGAAGTTTTGGGCAGATTGCCACCAGCAATAGGAAGAAAGTAGTTTGCACCGAAGCTCGTAGGCGTATGATAGGAAAGCGGTTGTTGAGAACCAACAATCCATACCCCAACAAAGCCATGAGCACGAAGTCCAAAGCTTGCGACGCATAGGTGCCCGGGATGTACTCCATCAGTGCAGTCCACCAAGTCGGTAGCCCCTCTAAGTTCGTATGCGACTCCCGGGCAAGTAGGACGCCACTCACCAACCAAGCCCCCAAACAGAGCAGGCTCACCGCAGGGATAATCCAGCGACTTGAAGTCAAACTACTTTGAAATCCCTTCATCGACTCAAGTCAAATCCAATGTCTCTTCGGAAGTATTTCTTCTCAAAGTCAATGAGGTCGGCCACCCGATAGCTTTGCTTCAGTGCCTCTTCGTAAGTTGCTCCGTAGGAACATATAGCCAACACTCGTCCTCCGGCCGTAAGCACTTCGCCGTCTTTCTCAACGGTTCCGGCATGAAACACAATGCTTTCGGTTTCGGAAGCCTTGTCAAGACCACGGACAACAAAGCCTTTCTCGTAGCTCTCGGGGTAGCCTCCGCTGACAAGTATCACGCAGGCGGCCGCTCGAGGGTCTACACTCAGCGTGCGTTGGTCCAAATCTCCTTGGGCCACGCCTTGGAGCAAGTCCACCAAATCGCTTTGGATACGCAGCATGACGCTTTCGGTTTCCGGGTCGCCCATCCGCACATTGTATTCAATGACCATGGGTTCGCCATCCACCTTGATAAGTCCCAAGAAGATAAATCCTTTATAGGTGATGCCTTCGGCCTTGAGTCCACCGATCGTAGGCTCAATGATTCGCACACGAACCTTCTCCATAAACGTTTCGTCGGCAAAAGGAACCGGTGTGACACTGCCCATGCCTCCCGTATTAAGGCCGGTATCTCCCTCGCCAATGCGTTTGTAGTCCTTGGCCACAGGCAGTACTTTGTAGTGATCGCCATCGGTGAGGACGAACACCGAACATTCGATACCACTGAGGAACTCCTCAATGACCACCGTGGTCGATGCTTGTCCGAACTTGCCGCTCAGCATACGCTTGAGTTCCTCTTGTGCCTCTTCCAGGGTGGGAAGTATCACCACTCCCTTCCCGGCACATAGTCCATCGGCTTTGAGAACATAGGGTGCCGGCAACTCGGCAAGGAAACTCAGCCCGGCATCCAACGTCTCTTGGGTCACGCTAAGGTAACGTGCCGTGGGTATACCGTGGCGTCCCATGAACGCTTTGGCAAACTCTTTGCTCCCTTCCAGCTGTGCTCCGACCCGTGAGGGTCCGATAACCGGAATCGAACGCAAGGCCTCATCCTGCTGAAAATAGTCGTAGATGCCGCTCACCAAAGGATCTTCGGGACCTACCACCACGAGGTCGATCCGTTCGCTGCGCACAAACCGAGCAACGGCATCGAAATCTGTGGGTACGAGCGATACGTTCTGTGCAACTTCGGCAGTGCCTGCGTTGCCGGGAGCCACAAACAATTGGGTCACCAAGGGGCTTTGAGACATCTTCCAAGCCAAAGCGTGTTCGCGTCCTCCCGATCCGAGCAAAAGAATTTTCATACGAAGAAATACGTCGTTGAGTGTAGATACTTATAAATGGTTTTCAAAATAGCGAGTGATGTTTTCGTACAGATGCACCCGGTCTCGTCCCAACACATTGTGTCCATGTCCCGGATACAGGAAGAGGTCGGGATAGGTGCGTTGCTTGATGCACTCCTCGATGAACGACATGGTTTGTTGGGGCAGACAAGTGTCGTCCAAGGTGTCGTGGATGATCATGAGCCGTCCTTTCAGTCGGTTGGCCAAACGCCTCAGGTCGCCGTTGGCGTAGCCTTCGGGATTGGAAGCAGGCGTATCCATGTATCGCTCACCGTACATTACCTCGTAGTAATCCCAAGAGATGACCGGCCCTCCGGCCACTCCCACCTTGAACACTTCGGGATGACGAAGCATGAGAGCCGTGGTCATGTGGCCACCGAAGCTCCATCCGTGCACGCCTATTCTGTCTTTATCGACATAGGGCAAGGACTTGAGGAAGTCTACTCCGCACAATTGGTCTTTTCCCTCTTCGATGCCCAAGTTGCGGAAGGTGGCATTCTCGAACGCCAGCCCCCGATTGGAGCTTCCTCTTCCATCGAGCACAAAAACGATATAACCTTTATTGGCCATATAAAGTTCCCAGCCTCTGGCTCCGTATTGATAGCCCCCCGTCACCAGCTGAGCGTGTGGCCCACCGTAGACGTAGACAATAGCCGGATGTTTCTTGGTTGCATCCAAATCGGCCGGTTTGATGATGCGATAGTGCAAGGGTGTGGTTCCATCGGCAGCCGTAAGTGTGCCGGTTTCGATGGAAGGCACGACACAGCCTTCGTAAGGGTTGGCTGCATCGAGAAGTGTCTTTGTCTGCTTCTTCTTGGTGTCGGTCAGCAAGATGCGACGAGGCGTGATTGGCGAAGAGATTGTTTCGATAACCCCACGACCCGAAGGAGAGGCCACCGCCTGATAGTCGCAGATGTCCAACGATGAGAATGGACGATCCATACGTCCTTTGAGGTCTACCGCCATCCTACCGCTGCGCACACCTTCAATGGCCGTAAAGAGAACGGTTTTCCGTTCCTTGTCAAACCCAAGCAAATCCTTGACCAACCAGTTGCCTCGGGTCAATTGTTTCATCTCGATCTGTGCTGTGTATCGACCACCGCCGGCTGCCTCTTGCGTGTTTCCATCGGCTGCTTTGTCCAGATCGCCTATATATATATGGTTGTATCCATCGCGCTGGCTTTGATAAACGAACTGCCGATCGTTCCATGGCAGAAAGACAATGGGATGCTGAGGTTCCACATACTTGGGATGAAACTCCTCGTAAAGCACCGCCAAGAGTTTACCCGTAGCCACGTCGTAGCGACATAGTTTGGAATGGTTTTGATCGCGGTTGAGTTCTATCAAGTACAGACTTTGTTCGTCGGGGCTCCATGCTATGTTGGTGAAGTATCGATCGGTGGGATCGCCGGTTTCCAAATAAACGGTGCGTTGTGTTCGCACGTCGTACAGTCCCACTTGCACTTGGTGCGAAGTTTGTCCGGCTGCGGGATAGCGCACCCACTTGGGTTCTATGCTGCGTGGGTTGTCCAAGGGATACGACTGTACCATGCGCTCGTCCATGCGATAAAAGGCCAGCAGATGACCCTTGGGACTCCAGTATGTTCCTTTCGAGATGCCAAACTCGCTGCGATGTACACTTTGTCCGCAAACCACCCCTGCCGGCTCATCGGTGATGGGACGTTCGCCCACAAAGAGGTTGTTCTTCATCGTGTAGGCCACTTGTCCCGTTGCCGGGCAGCGGTCAACATGTTCGCCACCCTCCTGCAACGACTGCACGGAGCTTATTTCTTTCCGGCCGAAATCGTAGGTCACGTAGTGATTGGCCACGCGAAAAACGGCCTCTCGGTGTTCGCCTCGAGGAAAGGATAAGGAGTAGAGATGGTTCAGTGTGGGCAGCGAGCGAGCTGTCAAGGCTTCGTTCACCTCTTGGAGTGTGAAGAGAGTTTGATCCTTGCCTGTGGAGAGGTCAATGCCCTTCACCGCCTTGTCCGTTGGTTCGATGCACACCTCGCCCCACCACTGCAAGCCATACAAGGTTTGCGGATGGCGAAACTTGGAACCTCCGGGAAGCAGTTCTTCCAAGGTAGGATAGTGAGGTGTCTGTGCCAAGGCAAAAGAAGGATGTGCCACAATCAAAGCAATCAAAAGGAGTCTACACAATCTCAATGTTTTCATAAGCTATCATTTATAAAGGTCATTAGGTTCTGTCATGATTCCCTCTTACGTGGGTTGCGACCGGAACGAGGGCGGTCGGTCGTGTCAAACGGGCGTTTCCGCTCGACAGCACGGGGGGCTTGACGCTCGCTGCGTTTGCCGGCGGCGAACTTGCCTTCGCCACGTTCCTTGCGAGCGGTTTGCGGCTTGCGAGGGGTGTACCTGCCTTCTTCCCGTTCGGAGCGTCCACCCACCTCGGCCTTATGGGCGTTGTACTTGCCATCGAACAGCTCGTACTGCCGCAACTGACACTCCAACGCTCCATTGAACAAGGGCACTCGCTGCGTGGCTTTCAACCCTATTTGGTCGAAGCATTCGTCTTTATAGGACAAAATCCAAGCGGTGTTGCCGGCAAAGGCATGTTTCAACCGCTCGCCGATGCTGCGATACAGTCCCAATAAATCGTTCGTAGAGATGCGTTCGCCATAGGGTGGGTTGGTGATGAGTACCGCCTTCTTGTCCGGACGCTCAAAACTTTGGAAGGGTTTCACCTCCAAACTGACCTCCTTAGACACACCGGCAGCTTTCACATTGCGCAAGGCCACCTCGTGAGCTTTGGGACTGTTGTCATAGCCGTATATGCGGTGCAGGAACGGACGTTCTTGCGAATCGTCGTTGTAGATTTCGTCCAACAGATCGGCATCGAAGTCGCTCCATTTCTCGAACGCAAAGCCTTTGCGAAAGATGCCCGGGGCAATGTTGCGGGCAATCAAGGCAGCTTCGATGGGAATGGTGCCCGAACCACACATGGGATCTATGAGGTCGCATTCGCCTCGCCAGCCACTCATCAAGATGATGCCGGCCGCCAAGACCTCGTTCAGCGGTGCTTCGAGCGTTTCTTGACGGTAGCCTCGGCGATGAAGCGACTCGCCCGAGGAATCGAGCGACAAGGTGCAGGCGTGCTGGGCAATATGTATGTTGAGCGACACATCGGGGTTGTTCAGTCTCACCGAAGGGCGCTCGCCCGTCTTATCTCTAAAGTAATCGACAATGGCATCCTTGACCTTATAGGCCACAAATTTGGAGTGTCGGAACTCATCGCTGAACACAACAGCATCCACCGCAAAGGTCTTTTGCGGATCGAGAAACTCCTCCCAACGTATCTTCTGCACACGGTCATAGACCTCATCGGCCGTGGTGGCGGTGAAATGTGCAATGGGTTTCAAAATGCGGATGGCCGTGCGCAGGCAGAAGTTGGCTCGGTAGAGCAGTCGTTTGTCGCCCGTGAACGAAACCATTCTGCGGCCCGTTTGCACATCGTTTGCCCCCAGGGCTATGAGTTCCTCGGCCAAAACGGTTTCCAAGCCTTGGAAGGTTTTGGCTATCATCTCAAAGGATGGATTTGCTGTCATTCAATTGTTCTTTTGGTAAATAAGCGTCGTTTGCTTGGTGGGCAAAGGTAAGCAAAAAAGAGCGGCAAGCCTGCAAAGCAGGCCCGGAAACATTGTGCGCCCCACAACTATGTGTCCTCGCCTCGCCCATCACAGACACTCGGCCGATCAAGTACCCACACTTTGCAACCAAAGAGCCTACACTTTGCAACCGAAGTGCCCACACTTTGTAGCCGAAGTGCCCACACTTTGGAAACCGACTGCCGACAACCGGCCTCGACGGTGTGAGAGCACCCATTCCCTACCGCCCCTGCCTCGTTCGCCTCGACACTCGTTCCACCGCCCCGACATCAGACCGACGACATCTACCCCGCCTACCTCCCGGGCAGAAGCGGCAGGGGAAACATCGCCTCCTTGTTTTTTCTCGACATTTCCTTTCGCTTTCATTTCCGTTCTATGCACAAATATTTGTATCTTTGTGGCGACTTACGAAACCCAAGAAGTATGACACACATACACAGAACGAGCAGTTGGTTTGTTCACGGCTATCGGAAACGAAGGGCAGTGGGCACAGCCGATGAGTTTCTTGTGAATAAAAACGTGACACCGATAGACACCTTATTTATTGCAGCGTTGCAATGAGTGAGGTGTTTTTTTATTGGGTGGTTTCGATGGGAAACATTTACACACCAAGATATAGATGAGAAACGTTACACTACTCCTTGACGACGGGAGCCGATTCACGGGCAAGTCGTTCGGTTACGAAAAAACCATGGCAGGCGAGGTGGTATTCAACACAGCCATGACGGGCTATCCCGAAAGCTTGACCGACCCCTCTTATGCTGGGCAGCTGATGGTACTCACCTACCCCCTTGTGGGCAATTATGGAGTGCCTCCGTTCACCTTCGACAGCAACGGACTGCCCCACTTCATGGAAAGCGAGAAGATACACGCCGAAGCCATCATCGTGGCCGATTACAGCGAAAGCCACAGCCATTGGAACGCCCACGAAAGCTTGGCCGATTGGCTGAAGCGAGAGCAAGTGCCGGGCATCACGGGCATCGACACTCGCAGGCTCACGAAGGTGCTGCGCGAACATGGGGTGATGATGGGAAAAATCATCTTCGACGACCGTCCCGACGACATCCCATCGGCCACCTACGAAGGGGTGAACTACGTGGACAAAGTATCGTGCAAGGAGGTGATGCGTTACAACTCGGGCGGTGGACGCAAAAAGGTAGTGTTGGTGGACTGCGGAGTGAAGGCCAACATCATTCGATGCCTGCTCAAACGCAACGTGGAGGTCATCCGTGTGCCCTGGAACTACGACTTCAACACCTTGGAGTTCGACGGCCTATTCATTTCGAACGGACCGGGCGACCCCGATACCTGCGAGGCGGCAGTGGTCAACATTCGCAAGGCCATGCAAAACCCTTCGCTTCCCATCTTCGGCATCTGCATGGGCAATCAACTGCTGTCCAAGGCAGGCGGAGCATCCATCTACAAACTCAAATACGGACACCGCAGCCACAACCAACCCGTACGTATGGTGGGCACCAACCGCTGCTTCATCACCAGCCAAAACCACGGATACGCTGTGGACAATAACACGCTGACCGAAGCGTGGGAGCCTCTGTTCGTAAACATGAACGATGGATCCAACGAAGGCATTCGCCATCGCACCAACCCTTGGTTCTCGGCACAGTTTCACCCCGAAGCTGCCAGCGGACCCACGGACACCGAATTCTTGTTTGACGAATTTGTCAAGCTGCTCTAACCCACCCTCACCAACGAAACTCAAGACATGAAAGAAAATATAAAGAAAGTGTTGCTCCTCGGTTCGGGGGCACTCAAAATAGGCGAAGCAGGCGAATTCGACTATTCGGGCTCGCAAGCACTCAAGGCACTCAAGGAAGAAGGCATCGAAACCATTCTCATCAATCCCAATATCGCCACGGTGCAAACATCCGAAGGTGTGGCCGATCGCATCTATTTCCTTCCCGTAACGCCCTATTTCGTCGAAAAGGTCATCGAGAAAGAACGGCCCGACGGCATCCTACTCTCCTTTGGCGGACAGACGGCCCTCAACTGCGGAGTGGCCTTGTACAAGGCAGGTGTGTTCGAAAAGTACAACACCCGGGTACTGGGTACGCCCGTGCAGGCCATCATCGATACCGAAGATCGCGAGCTGTTCGTGGAAAAACTCAACGAGATTGGCGTAAAGACCATCAAAAGCGAGGCCGTGGAAACCATCGAAGACGCTCGTCGGGCAGCCGCCGAATTGGGTTATCCCGTCATCATCCGAGCTGCATACGCCTTGGGAGGCCTGGGCTCGGGCTTCTGCGACAACGAAGAGGAACTGAACACACTGGCCGAGAAAGCCTTCTCGTTCTCGCCCCAGGTGCTCGTGGAGAAAAGCCTCAAAGGATGGAAAGAGATTGAATACGAGGTGGTGCGCGACCGATTTGACAATTGTATCACCGTGTGCAATATGGAGAACTTCGACCCACTTGGCATCCACACCGGAGAGTCCATCGTCATTGCTCCTTCGCAAACACTGACCAATAGCGAGTATCACAAGCTGCGCGAACTGGCCATCAAGATTATTCGCCACATAGGCATCGTGGGCGAGTGCAACGTACAATACGCCTTCGACACCGAGTCCGAAGATTATAGGGTCATCGAGGTAAACGCCCGACTGAGCCGTTCCTCTGCCTTGGCATCCAAAGCAACGGGCTATCCGTTGGCCTTCGTAGCGGCCAAGCTGGGGTTGGGCTACGGCCTGTTCGACCTGAAGAACTCCGTGACCAAAACGACCTCGGCATTCTTCGAACCCGCACTCGACTACGTAGTTTGCAAGATTCCGCGTTGGGACCTCGGTAAGTTCCACGGCGTAGACAGGGAGCTGGGCTCGTCGATGAAGTCGGTGGGCGAAGTCATGGCCATAGGACGCACGTTCGAAGAGGCCATACAAAAGGGATTACGCATGATAGGTCAAGGCATGCACGGCTTTGTGGAAAACAAGGAACTGGTTATAGAAGACATCGAACGCTCCTTGAAAGAGCCCACCGACAAGCGAATCTTCGTCATCTCCAAGGCTATGCGTGCCGGATATACTGTGGACCAAATCCACG
>JAXFUC010000118.1:0-19126 GCA_034176395.1 Bacteroides sp.
GGTGGATGCTTGGGGTGGGTGATGCCATTGCTCGGGAAGGTAGGCGTTCGGGGGTGTTGGGTCGCGTATGTTCGGTTCGGAGGTCGGTTCGGTGTGTTCGGTGCTTGAGACTTCGGTTTCGGTCGAACTCGGCAGGGCGGACGGAGGTGTGGCGCGACCGTCCATCGGGGGTGGCGGGCAGCGACAAAACTCGGTCGGGGCTTGCCTTTCGGGTGGGTTTCTCTATCTTTGTCTCTTGTGCGCGCTTGCAAGTGGCGAGCCGTGAACCTCTAAAACAAACCAATGATGCAAAACAACGTTTCGTCGGCTGCCTTTGCCGACTCCAAGCCTCACTATGAGGTGCTCGACGGACTGCGCGGCGTGGCTGCGCTGGTGGTGGTGTGGTACCATGTGTTCGAAGGCTTTGCCACCTCGCCCATGGACCAGATTGTGAACCATGGCTACCTGGCCGTGGATTTTTTCTTCCTGCTGTCGGGCTTCGTGATGGGTTATGCCTACGACAATCGTTGGCCTGCCTTGACACTAAAAACCTTTGCCTTGCGCCGACTTATTCGCCTGCATCCGCTCGTGGTGCTGGGGGCTATGCTGGGTGGAGCTTTGTTCTATACGCAGGGCTGCGACTGGTGGGACGTGTCCAAGGTAACGTTCTCGGCTCTTGCGGTGGCCATGCTGCTCAACGCATTGCTTATTCCTGCCACACCAAGTGCGGAGGTACGAGGTCTTGGCGAGATGTATCCGCTCAATGGACCCAGTTGGTCGCTGTTCTTCGAGTACGTGGCCTACGTGGTTTATGCCTTTGTGTTGCGTCGTTTGAACCGTGGCGGACTGGCTGTTGTGCTGTTGTTGGCAGGCGGAGGCTTAGCTTGGTATGCGTTGATAGCCCCCACCGGCAGCATCGGTATGGGATGGACGATGAACAACCATGGCTTGGCAGGCGGCTTGGCACGGGTCATGTTCTCGTTCACCTTGGGGCTATGGCTGTTTCGCACGCTGCGCCCGGGTCGTGTTCGCTACGGATTCGGCTTGGCTGCTGCGGTCATCGTGGCCGTTTGTGCCCTCCCGCGTTTGGGCGGGGAGGCCATGCCTTGGATGAATGGATTGTACGAATTGGTTTGTGTGGGTCTGATATTCCCAAGTTTGGTCTATGTGGGTGCCTCCACCTCCTTGCAACATTCGGCGGCCAAGCGCATCTGTCGCCTGCTGGGCGATTTGTCCTATCCGCTCTACATCATCCACTATCCGTTCATATACCTTTATATCGCTTGGGTCAAGAACGAGGAACTCAGCTTCGTGCAGTCCTTGCCCGGAGCGTTGACCCTTTTCTTCGGCTGCATCGTCTTGGCTTGGCTGTGCTTGAAAGTCTTCGACGAGCCGGTGCGCCGTGCCTTGACTCGCCGTCTTCTGGGCGGAGAGAAAAATCGTTGAGGGGCTTTGCTTTGCAGACCTACCTCGGGCGATTGAGCCGGTGCGTCCGTAGGGCAACCGTCCGAGCCGGCTCAATCCAGCATCAAACTCATATGGGGGGTGTCGTGGGCAAACAAGAGAGTGGCGAGCCGATGGGGCGTTACGGCTTCGGCCTTCGCTTGCAACGGATGTTCGCTGCGTAGGCAATGGCCATCCTCCACGAGGTAATGGCCGTTGTTGGCAGGCAGTTGCTCATCGGTGAGACATAGATTCAGCCGCTCGTGCGGATGGGCTTGGGCATAGGCGGTCAAGGCCTCATAGGGACGCAGCACCCGCAGCATGCCGTAGGGCGTGGCCCGGCGATGAGTGGCGGGCACGGCCTCGTGGCTTTGCAGGGACGTGGGCCGATGGCGGTGGACGAAGGCAGCCAACAAGGCTTGGCGAGCGGCTTCGTCGCCGGCGGTCAGCTCGTTGATTTGCCAAGCATCGCCCTCCAATGGAACGGCCATCAACCATCCGCAAGGGCGGTGGCTTCGATGGGCCAGCAAGCAGCAGCCGTGGCTCAGACGTAGGTCGGCCCATACGGTGGGTAGGTCGCGCAGGTCGTGCTGCACGCAGCAGGGGCGCAGGGCACCCATCTCTTGGGCAAAGGCGGTGAGGGCAGGTGTCCACGTGGACGAAGCATCGATGGCCACGGCCGTGTCGGTGGCCATGGGCGGTGCGATGGGCAGCTCCACGGCTCGGCGGTGAAAGACGGTGGCATAGCCCATGCGGGCATAGTAGCCAAACAGCCACGGCTCGGCGGGTATGAGTATCGAAAACACATCGCCCCGACCGCTCATCATCTCCAAGCTACGTTCAAGGAGCCGGGTCATCACCCCCTTACCTCGGTGGGCAGGGTGCGTGCATGCCCCCGATATGTAGCCCATATTCACGGTGGTGTGTGCCCATCGCAGGCGGTAGGGCAAGGCTTGCAGGGCGGCTATCATGCCGTGCTCGGTGTGGCGAATGTCCAGATGCTCCTCCATGCGAAACCGCTGCTTGAAGTATAGGTCGACAAACTCGGGACGGTCGTCAAAGCAGATTTGCCACAGCTGCTTGGCCTGTTGGCGTGTGTCTACCATCGCAATTCCTCCATGGGTTGGTCGGCCAAGCAGGCAATGTGTTTTTCGAGCAGCATCACGGGATGGTAGGACAGCTTGGCCTTGCGCAGTCCCTCGATTCCCAAGTCTTCTTCCCGATTGAGGTAGGTGTATTGCTCGGGGATGCGAGCGGCAAACTCTCGGTTGATAACCGCGTATGCTCCGTCTATGTGCACATCGGCCTTCTCGACGTGGATGCCGAAAGTGTCGTGGTTGATGGGGCCGCCGAAGGTGAAAGCCACGGTTTGTCCGTTTACTCGCAGCAGGCCTCCACGAAGTCCCAAGGCGTCAAAGTGTTGCAAAGCGTAGGTCATGGCCGTACGTTCGTTGGCGGTGTCCTCTCCTTGATCTCCGTTGTTGAGGGCAAACCATCGGGCTTCCAGCTCCAAACACTCGGCTATGTGGTGGGGGCGCAGTTCGACATACTCGTAGTCGGCATAGGTGTTGAGAAACCGATTGATGTGATTGCGCTTGGCTTGGAACTTCTTGCCTTGGAGCGAGGCCAAGTCGGTTCGCAGGTAGATATAGTCGGCATAGTCGCGTTCGGCACTGAACTGAAAGCGTCCGGGCAGGCCGGCTTCGAGCCGTTCGCGAGCGTAGTTGCACAGTCCCAGCATGCAAAACGTATGTCCGCAAGCCCGGGCATCGGCCACGATCGACTCCACGGCTCGGGCAAAATCGCCCTCGCCCACGGGCATCATATAGGCAGGCTGCCGACCGGCATCGAATTTGAAGAACAGAAAATCATCGTGAATGGCAAAACGAGTGTGGTAGAGAAACCGCCAGGAACAAAGGTTGGCAAAGGCCAAATCGCAGTTGCGGCGGTCGCCCTTCAAGGTGAAGGCGGTTATGAGGTCTTTGTCGGCAGGGGTGATGGGGTGAAAGGATAGCATATGTTGTGTATTTGTGGAACGGAGCGAGTGTGAAGTCCGAGGCCGGTGGCAGCCTTTACAACACACCCAGCAGGTGGAGCAGGGGAGAGGTGAGCATGGCCGTGAGGATGCCGTTGAGGATGAGGCCCACCCCCGCATAGCCTCCATAACGATGGCTAATGCTCATGGCTGCCGACGCGCCCACCGCATGCGAAGCGAGTCCGATGGAGAGACCTTGGGCAATGGGGTTGTGCACTTTCAAAGCGTGCATGGCTTTGAAACCGCAGATGCCGCCAAACAATCCCACGCAAACCACCACGGCGGCCGTCAGTGAGGGTATGCCTCCGATGCTTTGAGCCACCTCCATGGCGATGGGGGTGGTTACCGATTTGGGTGCCAACGAGCAAAGGACATGGGGCGAAGCTCCCAACCATCGGGCAATGGATACCACCGAAACGATGCCCACCACGCAGCCTGCCAGTTGCGAAAGCAGGATGGGTAGCACTTGTTTGCGAATGATTTTGAGCTGCAAGTACAAGGGCACTCCCAAGGCAACCACGGCCGGACGCAGCCAAAACTCAATCCATCCACCGGCCTTTTGGTAGGCCTCGAACGACACATCGGTGAGCTTCAAGAACAGAATGAGCAGGGCGATGCTGACCAAGATGGGGTTCAGCAGCAAGGAGCGAGTGCGGTGCTGGAGTAGCTTGGCCAGCTGGTAGACGCCCAGCGTGAGAGCCAACAGGAAGAAAGGGTTTTCGACGAATCTCATAAGTGTTTTCGCACGAATTGGTAGACCCAGCCCGTCACCGCCAGCACCAGCAGTGTACTCAGCACCGTGGCCAGGGTGATGGACCAAAAGTCGGCCTTGATTAGCTCGAAATGTAGCATCAGTGCCACCCCGGGGGGGATGAAGAAAAAGCCCAAATTGCTTATCAGTTGGTCGGTCATGCCACGCACCCACTCCACCTTGAGCCAGCCCAGCTCAAGCAAAGTGGCCAGTAGCAGCATGCCCACGATGCTGGAAGGAAGTTGGAGACCGGTGAGGTGAACGAAGCATTCGCCCACTGCCAAGCACCCAAAGAGAATGGCACATTGACGTATCATGCAGTAGTTTCTATGTTGTGTTCCCGAGTCGGGTGCGAACATCGTGCGCACATCGTGCAAGACCCAAAGAACGCTGCAAAGGTAGGAAAAAAAGAACGGCACCGGCGATGCGCACATTTTTTTAGGAAAGAGCACGAAAAAGTTGGCCGATTTGCAATGTGTGTATGGCAGAATTGCCTACTTTTGTCGTGAAAAACACAAACACTTCCCTTGGAAACATTTAACACAAAACTTTCGATAAAGCTATGCTCAATTTAATCAATCAAATTGTGGAGCGTGCCAAGGCCAATCGCCAACGCATCGTTCTGCCCGAAGGCACGGAGGAACGTACCTTGAAAGCTGCCAACCAAATCCTGACCGACGAAGTGGCCGACCTGATCCTGCTGGGCAAACCCGAGGAAATCATGGAATTGGCAGCCAAGTGGGGACTGGGTAACATCGGTAAGGCAACGATCATCGACCCCGAGACTTCGCCCCGTCATGAGGAGTATTCGCAACTTCTTTTCGAACTCCGCAAATCCAAAGGTTTGACCATCGAGGAAGCGCGCAAGCTCACCAACGACCCGTTGTACTTCGGCTGTCTGATGATAAAGAATGGTGATGCCGACGGACAATTGGCCGGTGCGCGCAATACCACCGGCAATGTACTGCGTCCGGCCTTGCAAATCATCAAGACAACACCCGGTATCACGGTGGTGTCCGGAGCCATGTTGATGCTTACCCACGCGCCCGAATGCGGCAAGAACGGGGTGCTGGTCATCGGCGACGTAGCCGTTACGCCCGTGCCCGACGCGAACCAACTGGCTCAGATTGCCGTATGTACCGCCCAAACTGCCAAAGCCGTGGCCGGTATCGAGGTGCCCAAGGTGGCCATGCTCAGCTTCTCCACCAAGGGATCGGCCAAGCACGAGGTGGTGGATAAGGTGGTCGAAGCCACTCGCATCGCCAAGGAAATGGCCCCGACATTGGATCTGGATGGCGAATTGCAAGCCGATGCGGCTCTGGTTCCCGAAGTAGGTGCAAGCAAAGCACCCGGTTCGGACGTGGCCGGACAAGCCAATGTGCTTGTGGTCCCCAGCCTCGAAGTGGGCAACATCTCCTACAAACTGGTGCAACGCTTGGGACATGCCGATGCCGTTGGCCCGGTGTTGCAAGGCATTGCACGGCCGGTCAATGACCTGTCGCGCGGTTGTTCCATCGAGGATGTTTACCGCATGATAGCCATCACGGCCAATCAAGCCATTGCAGCCAAGGCATAAATGCAGACTCCGAAGCCATCAATACCATATTATATATAAAAACATCACACGTTATGAAAATACTCGTACTGAACTGCGGCAGTTCATCCATCAAGTACAAACTGTTCGATATGACATCCACCGAAGTCATTGCCCAAGGTGGAATCGAAAAGATAGGATTGAAAGGTTCTTTCCTGAAGTTGACATTGCCAAGCGGCGAGAAAAAGATTATCGAAAAGGACATCCCCGAACACACCGTGGGTGTGGAGTTCATCCTTCACAACCTCATCGATGCCAACCATGGAGCAATTCGCTCGTTGGACGAGATCAACGCCGTGGGTCACCGCATGGTGCACGGTGGCGAACGCTTCAGCCGTTCGGTAGTGCTTACACAAGAGGTGCTCGACGTCTTTGTTTCCTGCAATGACCTTGCGCCCCTGCACAATCCGGCCAACCTCAAAGGCGTCAAAGCCATTGAGGCCATCTTGCCCAATGTACCGCAAATCGGCGTGTTCGACACGGCCTTCCATCAGACCATGCCCAACTATGCCTACCTCTATGCCTTGCCCTACGAGTTGTACGAGAAGTACGGCATTCGTCGTTACGGCTTCCACGGCACCTCACACCGCTACGTTTCGCAGCGTGTGTGCGAATTCTTGGGCGTCGATCCCCAGGGACAACGCATCATCACCTGCCACATCGGTAACGGTGCCTCCATTGCCGCCATCAAGGACGGCAAGTGCGTGGACACAAGCATGGGTCTCACTCCGCTCGAAGGCCTTATGATGGGCACACGCTGCGGCGATGTGGATGCCGGAGTCATCACTTACCTCATGGATAAGGAGAACCTGACCATCGAAGGCGTTTCGGACTTGCTCAACAAGAAGAGTGGAGTGCTGGGCGTTTCGGGCGTTTCGAGCGATATGCGCGAACTCCTTGCTGCTTGCGAGGCAGGCAACGAGCGTGCCATCCTGTCGGAGAAGATGTACTACTATCGCATTTTGAAGTACATCGGCGCATACGCCGCTGTTCTCGGAGGAGTAGACACCATTGTGTTCACCGGCGGTGTGGGCGAAAATCAGTTTGAGTGCCGTCGCGACGTATGCCGCGACTTGGCCTACCTCGGTGTGGAGCTGAACTATCCGCTCAACGACAAGGTGCGTGGCACGGAAACCGTTATCTCTACGCCCGAGTCGAAGGTGAAGATTGTGGTGATCCCCACCGACGAAGAGCTGATGATTGCCAAGGATACGCTTGCGCTGTTGAATTGATTTATGATTTAAAGGCCTGTTTATAGGCAGCGGGGCAGCCTTGCCCAATGGATAAAGAGGAGTGCATCCGAACCACGGTTCGGGTGCACTCTTTTCGTTTGTATGGATTGTTTGCCCGGACGGCCACCGCAGGCATGGACGGGCATGGACGGGGAGTTTCCGGTGAATGGCAATTTTTGTTCGGGCAACGATGGGAGTGGGTGAGCAAAGCGGATTTTGCATTGTTCGGCAAGTGCCGGCTTTTCGGTTGCCGAGTGCCTGCATTTCGGTGGCAAAGTGTAGGCACTTTGCTCGCTAAGCATAGGCACTTTGTCGGCAAAGTGTGGGCTGTTCATTGCCTTGATGTGGGCTGTTCGGGAACGCTGAACCGAGCGTTGGCAGGCCAAGAGCCGGATAGTTGGAAACCGCGTCTCAATGCTTGTTTTCGGTAGGGTAGGAGGTCGATGGAAAGAGGGAAAAGAAGAGGGGTGGAAGGGACGAATCGCTCGTATGTGGCGCGTCTTTGTAGCATTTCCAAACAAAAAAGAGGTGCGAACGAAAAAATAAATGCAACTTTTATTGTTTTAATAGAAATAAACCTATTTTTGCCCTCGAAAACAAACCTTAGATCGAGCTTCCGAAACAAAGGGAGCCTGTGACGACCTTTCAAGAAGAATGGGAAATAGAAGTTATACATTATTTCAATGCGACTTGTTCCATGTGCGATTGCTCATCAAGCGCAGAGATCCATTAGGCGCCATTTGGGAGGCTACCGGGAGAGCTGTCTCTTTGGGATAAGCCCTTGATAGGTCGGGCGCGTGTTTGGTGACTCCACCGACAATTTTAGATAGAAAACCACCATTTATCAATTTGTTCTACTAAACAATCTGAATGCTATGTTTCATCGCATCTTCTTTCTTGCATCCATGCTTTTGTGCTGGAGTGCAGCAACCTTTGCACAAAAACAAAAGACGGTCTTGACGGCCGAAATCTATGACTACTCACGCGAGATGATTTATATCGATTGCGTGCAGTCGCCCTTATTCAACCAGGAGTTTCACACCAATCCGGGCGAAATTCACGAGTTTGCCTTTGAAACCGCCGAGCCATTGACCCTGCTCATCAATGGGAACACCAAGGTGTTGATGGAGCCGGGCGATAGTCTTCATGTGAAGATGCGCTACGACAAGAAGGCGGTGGGCTCGATGGAATTTTCGGGCACGCCTGCGGCCGTGGCCAACAATCGCTTTTATTGGGAGCTGGATCGCCTCAAACGAGGCATGAAATATCGTCCGCAACTGCTTTCGTGCATTGTGCTCGATGTGAAACCCAAAGACCGATTGGCTGATTCGCATACGCTGTTGGCACGTTTGAACGAACGTTTGCAGGCCTCGGAAGGCTCGCTCACGGCCACAGCCGTGGACTATATGCGTGCCGAGACCGAAGCGGCAGCCTACAATTCGTTGATGGAATACCCGGTGATGTATGCCGAAACTCGGAAACTGCCTGTGGACCAACAAGAGATAGGCGACTACTGGAGCTTGATGGATGGCTATACGCTTTCTTCCAAAGACACGTGGTTGCGTTGTCCCGACTATGTGTCGATGCTCATGCGCTATTGCTTCTACCAAAGCGAGAAGCAAGCCCGTGCTCAGGGAGCAACCTATGAGATGCCCCGAAAGATGGAAGATATGTATGCCGCCTTCAGTGGCTTCGCAGGCTATACGCCCGAGCAACGCGATGCGGTGCTCTACACCCTGCTGTGCAACTTCATTCGCAACGGACGCGAGATAGAACGTGCCGAGGCGCTGCTGGACTCGTACAAGACAACGTACAACCGTAAGAAAGCCTATCTCGACGTGCTGAATCACCTCTTGCAATAGGTCTTCCCAAGGAGCACACCTCCTCTTCCTTTTACTTGAACTACCCCATAAGAAACAAGCAAAGGCTTGCTTCCGTGGCTTGGTATGCCCATATTACATAACCCAATCTAATTCACTAACGTAAAGAGCACTTTTTATGAGAAAAGCAAGTCGCTGTACAAACGTTTTCCGAATGGCCGTCCTTTGCTGCCTATGGATAGTGGCAGGAGCTGCCGGACCTTTGTCGGCACAAACCGGAGCCGACGAGAGTTGGAAAGAAAAGAAAATAACCCTGCGGGTGAGTAACGAAAGTTTAGGCAACGTGTTGCAGCAGGTGGCCACCACAGCCGGCGTGAAGCTGATTATGCAGAACGTAAGCCTGGTGGGCATCGATGCCCCCACTACGCTCAACGTGAAAGATATGCCGTTGGACAAGGTTTTGAACCGACTCATCGGCAATCAAAACGTTCGCATCCGCTACGAGGCCGATGGACGTGTGATCCTCGAATCGACCACGACCGAAGGCAACACCAAAGCCGAGCAAAACGGTAAGATGGTGCTCATCGAAGGGGTGGTCATCGCCTCCGACTTGGGCGAACCCCTCATCGGAGCCACGGTGAAAGTGACCGATGGAACGGCCGAGGGAGGAACGGCCGGCAGCATCACCGACATCGACGGTAAGTTCAGCCTCCGACTGGAGCGTAAGGCGTCCATCAGCGTGTCCTACATCGGTTACGAAACCTACTCCCAACAAATCACCGGCAATGAAAGCGGCATGAAGATTGTTCTCACACCCGCTGCCGTGGGTATGGACGAGGTGGTGGTGACCGGTATCAGTAAGCGCAGCAAGTCGAGCTTTACCGGAAACTATGTCACCGTCAAAGGTGCCGAGCTTCGCAAGCTGTCGCCCAACAACCTGCTGAAGGGGCTTCAGTTCTTCGACCCCAGTTTCAAGGTGACCGACAACAACCGAAGTGGATCCGACCCCAATGCTTTGCCCGACTTTTATATGCGTGGCGACCAATCGTTGGGCAAAATGTCGGGTTCGATGAACAATATGGATCTCATGCTCGACAACGTATCGAGCCGTCCCAATATGCCGCTGTTCGTACTCAATGGCTTTGTGGTGAGTGTGCGTCGCATCCTCGAACTCGACCCCGAACGCGTGGAAAGTATCACCATTTTGAAGGATGCCGCCGCCACGTCCATCTACGGCTCGCGTGCAGCCAACGGTGTGGTGGTGGTCGAAACGAAGGTGGCTCCCGACGGAGTGCTCTCGGTGTCGTACAACGGTGCACTGACGGTGGAAACTCCCGATTTGACCGATTACAACCTGATGACAGCCGAAGAAAAACTGGCCACCGAGAAGAAAGCCGGGCTGTATGACGGTCGCGACCCCGCGTTCATGAACGAATACAATCGCTACCTGCGCAATGTGCTCTCGGGAGTGAACAGCTACTGGATTTCTCAGCCCCTGCGTACGGCTTTCAAGCATAGGCATTCGCTCAGCGCAGCCGGAGGTACGGAGATTTTCCGCTATAACTTGGGTGTGAACGCCAACTTCCAACCCGGCGTGATGAAGGGTTCGTCCAACGAGACCAAAGGCATAAACTTCGACATGAGCTATCGTCGTGAAAAAGCCACGGTGAGCGCAGCCATCAGCCTGAATGAGGTAAAAGGCAATCAGTCGCCCTACGGCAGTTTCTCGGCTTATACCAAAGTGAACGCTTACTATCCGTTGGCCAATGCTGCCGGAGGTTATGACCCGGTGCTCGATACTCACATCGGTGGAGGTGGCAGCATGTTGATATACAATCCCCTGTACAATGCGACCATCGGAGGCAAGGACTTTACAAGAAACTTGACCATTACGGGTAATTTGAATCTGGAGTATATGATAACCGGCAACCTGCGCCTTTCGGAACAGCTGTCCTACACACGTGGCATGGCACGGAGCGAGAAGTACAGACCCGCCAACCACACGAGCTTCTTGAGCGAAACCGACCTGACCAAGAAGGGAAGCTACTCCAAAGACATCGGTGAGCTTTACTCCTGGTCGAGCAACCTATCGCTCAACTGGAACCTGCCCTTGGACAAACACCTCCTCAGCCTCATGGGAAACTGGACGGTGAACGAAGATCATAGCAATTATGTGAACCTTTTTGCCACGGGCTATCCCAGCCGCATGATGGACGATTTCATCTTTGGTTACAAAATGGACGAGAATCCCGCAGGAGTCGAAGCAACCTCACGTGCCATGGGATTCATCGGGCAATTCTCTTATAGCTACGACAACCGCTACTCGGTGGACTTTAACCTTAGCAGCGAGCTTTCCTCGCGCTACAATGCCGACCAACGGCTTGCTCCCTTTTGGTCTGCCGGTTTGCGCTGGAATGCATACAGAGAGAAGTTCCTTCAAGGAAGGGTGTCCAACCTCGTGCTGCGCACCACCTACGGTGTGACGGGCGAACAAAACTTCAGCCCCTACGATGCCATCGAGTTCTACACCTACGACGGTATGCGTCGTCCCTATAAGTCGTTCTCCGTGCTGGGTGCAAAGCTCAAAGGTCTGCACAACCCCGAACTGGGATGGGCGCGCACCGACAACTTCAGCCTGGGTATGGAATTGGGATTCTGGAACAACCGTCTCAACGGAACGGTGAACTACTACAACAACATCACCCGTGAGCTGTTGACCAACTATGACTTGGCCCCTTCGACCGGATTCGAGTCGGTGACCATGAATGCCGGAGAGCTGCAAAACGAAGGCTTCGACTTGGGACTGAACGTCATTGCCCTTCAAGACATCAAACGCGGACTATACTGGACCGTGGGCGTGAATGCCAACTACAACAAGAACAAGATTCGTAAAATCTCGGACTTCCTGCGCAAGATGAACGAGCAACAGCTCAATTCTAAGAATGCTCCCGAACCGGTGTATCAAGAAGGCAAGTCCACCACTACCATCTTTGCCGTGCGTTCGCTGGGTATCGACCCCATTACGGGACAAGAAGTGTACTTGAAAAAAGACGGAACGAAGACCTTCACTTGGGATCCGGCCGACAAAGTGGCCGTGGGCGATATTCGCCCCAAATTGAGCGGTACCATCAGTTCGTCGCTGAACTGGAAAGACTTCTCGTGCACGCTGGGATTCTCGTATCGCTGGGGTGGGGTGGCCTATAACGGCACGCTGGTGGACCGTTTGGAGAATGCTGTCTTGGTGCACAACCTGGATCGTCGAGCCTATGACAGCCGTTGGGAAAAGCCCGGCGACATCACTCGCTACAAACGCTTCGAACTTGCGGGCAGTGACACTCCGGCCAGCACTCGCTTCATCATGGACGACAACGAGCTGAGGCTGTCGAGCTTCAACCTGGGCTATCGCTTCCGTGATGACCGGTATGACTTCTTGCGCAAGATGAACATCAGCGTGGTTTCGTTGAACTTCACCACCAACGACCTCTTCCGCTTGTCGACCATCCGTATGGAGCGCGGTTTCGACTATCCGTTTGCTCGCAGCTATACGCTCTCTATGTCGGTTCTGTTTAAGTAAGCCTTAGTTTGTGAAGATTAAAAAAACACTGAAGATTATGAAGAATACAATCAAAATAGGACTGGTGGCCTTGGCAAGCATGAGCCTGTGCTCGTGTGCCGATTGGTTTGATGTCAACCCCAAAACCGACCTGAAGGCCGAAGAGTTTTACAAAACCCCGGAAGGCTTTGAAAGTGCTTTGGCCGGAAACTACACCTTGCTGACTCGTTCGCAGAGTTATGGCGGAAGCTGGACTTTCCATACCATGGAGTACTTGGTGGGCTCGTACGACCGTCTGCCCGACGGAGCCGGAAGAGCTTCGGACGTGTACATCTACGACCGCTATTCCAAGGGTTTCAACACCAAGGGTCAACTCGAAGAAATGTGGCTTTCCTCGTATGAAACCATAGCCAACGCCAACAATCTTTTGCGCTGGCTCGACCTACGAGGCGAAGCCGTGGTGGCCGAGGAGAATACACGTAAGTATTTGCGTGGCGAGGCTTTGGCATTACGAGCCTTTCTTCACTTCGACCTGCTGCGAGCGTGGGGACCCATCTATCGAGATGCCCCCGAAACGCTGAGTATTCCTTATCGCAAAGTGGCCGATCAACAGCGTCTGCCCTTGCTGCCTGCCCGCACAGTGGTGGAGAACGTTTTGGCCGACCTGACCGAAGCCAAGCAGTTACTGTCCTATCAAAAGACACAGCCGGTGGGAGTATATGACAACTTCCGCTTCACCTACCATGCCGTCAATGCGTTGCTCGCACGGGTATATTGCTATGCAGGCGATGCCGAGAAAGCCATTGCCTGTGCCAAGGAAGTGATTGCCGAAAGCGGACGGAGCCTGCAGGTGAGCAATAACGGCGACCCCGCCCTCTACCAAGAAGTGCTTGTGGGCTTGTACAAGGACAAGATGCAAACAGACTACTCGCAAATCTTTTCCGAAGGCCCGCAATTTGTAAACCATCTCTATTGTGAGCTTAAAACGATGAACGAGTTCTACGGCATTGCCGGATCGGAAACCGAGGACATTCGAGCCAAGTCCACCGCATTTGCCCGTTACAACGATCAAAACAAAGCCATCACGTTGAAGTATGTTCGCAACCCCAACATGGTGATTCCCTTGATTCGCTTGCCCGAGATGTACTACATCCTTTGCGAAATGTCACCGCTCGAAGAAGCTGCCGCCCACTTGAACAAGGTGCGCAATCGCCGTGGCTATTCTTCGTTCTCCAACGTCACCTTCCGTACCGAGGAAGACCGTATTCGCGAGTTGGACAAGGAGTATCGCAAAGAGTTCTATGCCGAAGGGCAGTACTTTTACTTCGTGAAACGCCACAAATTGTCCACCTTCACCCATTGCCCGGTGGGCGAGATGACCGAAAAGCAATACGTCTTCCCCTTGACCGACCGTGAGAAAGAGTATGGCTGGCATGAGCCGGAGGCCGGAGAGAGCACATCAGAGAACAAGAACGCGTAACGTAAAAGACTGAGTTATGAAACACACCTATATATTAATAGCTTTGTGGGTGGGCGTGTGCATGGCCGCATGTACCCATCAAGAACCCCCTTACTTCGAGGCATCGGCCAACGGAGCTTACTTCCACAAGGAGAAAAACAAGCAGTTGGTGAAGGCCGACACCATTAACTTCGGACTCTATGCCGTGGAGAATCCCACCGAAATCTACGACACTTTGGTGGTGAAGCTCTTGGGCTATCCCTCCTCGACAGCCGACCGTCGGCTGGTGTTGAAGACCAAAGCGGTCGAAGGTTACGAACCGGCAGCGGTAGAACTGCCCGAGATTTATTTGCAAAAAGACTCCATGCAGTGTTTGGTACCCATAAAGGTACTGAAACCGCAAACCACGGATCAGCACTTTGCCATTTGTGTTTACTTGGATGCTGAAGACAGTTCCTCCGGGCTTGGCAGTGGGATAGCGGGACAGAACGAGTACATCATCTACGTGCAAGAGAGCTATCAGAAACCGGTCAATTGGGACAATGGCGGTTACGGTATGTATCTTGGCGGATGGACTCCCGAGAAGCACATCTTCCTGGCTCGCGTGATGAAGGACAACAATTTTGCCTCCAAGCCCTCGGTTTGGGACGGCACGGGGGCAGATATCAACAAAAAAGCCATCGACTCGCTGCGCACATTCCGCCAAAACAACCCCAATGAGACGGTGAGCATCGAAATTCCGTTCAGCAACGAGGTGCGCTATGACAAACCATTCTACTGGACCGACCGTCACAACCATTACTTGGGAGCCTATTCGGCACGTGTGTTCGCCAACCTTGCCAAGGCTGTCAATGCCAATAGTGCCAATGAGTTGGATGTGTTGGCAGGTGATGAAGCCCGCATGAAAACCTTGAACAAGATGGGTGTGGAAGCAATGATGCGCGAGTACAACAGTGTCTTCACCTGGCCCGCTCCGGGTGTGGCCTATCGTAGCCGCATGTGGATACCGATGTTGACGGGTGAGAACTACACCCTTATTCGGCCCACCGCTTGGCATATGCCCGAACCCTCGGCTTTGTTGGAGCAGTACTATGGTCCTTATTCCGAAGACAAATACCGCTTTATGATCAATGCCTGGTTGGAACACAAGGGAAGCACCGACTTCGTACTGATGCAGATGTTCCCCGTGAGTTTCGCATGGGGAGATAAGGGACGCGAGGCCTTTTGGGACTCAACTGTGGGAGGAGAAGAACAGATTAAGGCCTGCTATCGAGTGTTCAAGGCTGCTTATGCGGGTCTGGAGAATCCTTCGTTTACGTTTCCCGAACACAATCTTTAATCCTTAAAGCAATAGACATGAAAAAGATATTATACGTTGCTGCCTTGGCAGCTGTGCTTTCCTCTTGTTACAAGGACAAAGGATCGTACGACTATCACTTTGACAAGGTGAACTATATCGAGGACATTACCTTCCAGCCCGCAGCCTTCAACGGCATCAAGGGTTTGACCGTAGAGTTGCAACAACCCATTGGTGAGGATAAAGTGGAGCGTGTGCAGGCGGTGCTTTCGCAAAGCCTTGCAACCGATTTGAAGGATGTTGATTTTTGGTGGGAGCTGACTTATCGGGAGAACAACCAAACGGTGAAAGACACCGTGACCACCGTTGGCTACCTGGATGTGAAGCTGCCTGCCGGTAAGGACATGGAATACTCGGTTTCGCTCAAGGTGAAAGACCGCGTGTCCACCTTGGAACGCTATGCTCGCTTCATTATCAGCACTCGTGCCATCTTTAAGAATAGCCTCTTTGTGCTTCACGGCACGCCTGGAAGCATGAAGCTCGGCAACGTTGAGCACGTGGGTGGCCGCGATGTGGTGCGAACAGATGCTTGGGCGGCTGTCAACACAACGGCCCCCAACCCCTTTGCAAACGCAGTGGGGCTAGCCTCTACCGCCTACTACGACTTTGGTTCTCGCAAGACGTCCGAAAACCTCTGCGTCTTCAATCTCGATGGATCGGCATCCTTGTATCAGCCATTTGGGTTGGAGTCCAAGTACTATCCGGGCTATGTGCTTCCTAAGTCGGACACCCCGTTCTTGTATCGCAGCATTGTCGAAACGGGCAACACCACTTCGGGCAACGATTACAAACTATTGCTTTCGCAGGATGGTAAATTCTATGTGGCTCGCACCTATTACAGCTTCCATCAACCTGCCGGAATCGACAGTAAGCCGGCCGACTACGAAATCAAGGCGGCCACCATTACTGCGAGCAGCTTTGTGGGATGGGACGAGCGTAACAATCGTTTCCTTTACCTATCCAACGGCGACGCTTTTGCCTGGGAGGAGAAAGGTGGACGAGATGCCAGTCTGTATCAAATGATTCTCGATGCCAATGTGGATCTCAGCGGCTTGGGCGGCGAGCTGGATTTGACCACCAAGGACGCCGTTTATGCCTACATTCAGTATCGTGAGGACTATGAAAGCTCGCATCCTTTCTTCTTGTTCCGCGACAATGCTACCGGTCGTTACTATCAGTATGAGCTGACGCCCGTGGGAGGTGGTAAAGACGAGAAGAGTGCTTCGACACGAGGAAGCGACGAGGGCGACAAAGGCGAAAGTGTGGACGGCCGTCCGGCCTTTACCATCACGGGCAAAGCCTTGAACCGTTTTACGCCCACCGGCCAATCGACCATTATCTACAACACTTGGTTCACGGCCAACAACCTCTTCTGTGCCGAAGATAATAAGGTCTATCGCTACAATGCCTCGAGTGGCGACAAAGTGTTGATCTACACGGCTCCCGAGGGTTATACGGTGACCCATCTACGTTTCCGTTCCGAGGACAGTGCCGACTTCAGTGGCGACCTGGGACGCTACCTCATGATTGGTCTGAACAACGCAGGCCGGGGTGCTGTGGCCGAGGTGTTGCTCACCACTGCCGGCGACGTGGACGAGGCATTCGTTGTTCCTTTCTACGACCGCGATGCGGAGGGAAATCACTTTGGTCCCATCAAAGACCTCGTGTTTGCCCGAGAGTATAAGTATAAGAAAGACTAAGTAGATGAAGAAACTAAGTATCATTTGTGCGCTTGCAGCCGGGCTTGGCTCCTCGCTGCAAGCACAGCAGATGCTTTCGGTGACAGGACGCATCGAAGGCGTCGAGTCGGGAACGCTCTACCTCTTGGGCGAGGTGGACGAACAGCGAGTGGACACCCTGGGAGCAATCGACTTCCAAGCTCCCCATTTCAAGCTCACTGCCAAGCTGACCGAACCGTTGGTGGCACGGCTGGTTGTGGCAGGCTATCAAGGAGGATTCACCTTCTTGGCCGAGCCGGGAGCAACCTACGAGGCCTTGCTCACCAATGGAGCGGAAGCCTACATCCGCGGCGGTGCACTGCAAGAGGCTTGGAAAGGCTACGAGTCGAGCGCACTGGCCAAGATGGCTAAGAAGGCCGACTACAAAAAGCTGTACGAAGAACTGCGAGCACAAAGCAAATTTCGCAGTGCCAGTCGCTACAACGACTCCATAGCTTTGATGGACAAAGAACTGCATCAAGAGCGAGAAGAATTCCTGGCTCGGCACGATGACCTCATAGCCGCCTACCTGGCACAGCAAAGTATGCAGGCCAAAGGCGAGAACTTGGAGGAACTGAAGCAAGTGTACGAAACCCTGGGACCCGGGGCACGGGCCACGGCACCTGCCCGCATCGTGCGTGCTCGCATCGAACGCTTGGCGGCCACTGTGAAAGGACGTCAGGCTCCCGACTTTGAGTTGCCCGATTTGGAGGGCAAGGCCGTGCGCTTGAGTAGCATACCCGGTAAGCTCAAGATTCTCGACTTCTGGGCATCGTGGTGCGGGCCTTGCAGGCTCAACAATCCGGTGCTGAAGCAACATTACGAGCGATACAAGGACAAGGGATTGACCATCATTGGCGTGTCGCTCGACAGCAAGAAGGAACGTTGGGCCGAAGCCGTGGCCAAGGACGGACTGACTTGGTACAACCTATCTTCCCTCAAAGGCTGGGGTTGCGAAGTGGCTCGAAAGTACAACATCAGTGCCGTTCCCTCCATATTTATATTGGACGAGCACAACAACATCATTGCTTCGGGCTTGCATGGCGAGCGACTGGCTTCCTTTTTGGAGCAGCATCTGAAATGAAGTGCAAAACCCGAATGTGGCAGAAACACAATAAAACCCAAACAACACTAAGACATGAAGAAACTTATCTTACTTACCCTTTCCCTGCTTTGCATGGGACAGATGGCGGCGCAGAAGAAAGAGAAGTACGTGCTTACGGGCGAAATGACCCGCGACTCGCTTCGCTTCACTCGCAAGGCCATTGACAAACTCTACCTGGTGTGCTATCGCGACGGCGAGGAAATCAAAATAGACTCGGCCGTGGTGAAGAACAAACGCTTCCGTTTTGAAGGCACGGTGCCGGCCGGCTACGAAGCCTACTTCCTCACGGGCTTCGACAACGGCTCGATACAATTCTTTCTCGAGCCGGGCAACATTGTGGTGAATCCCTTCGATGCCCACTTCCCCGTGGGGGCGGTGGTTAGCGGAACGCCCAATAACGACGTATTGGCCGGATTCCAAGCCACCACCAAAGAGGCCATAGCCCGCAGTCGTTCCAAAGCTGCCGACCGTGGCGACGAGGCCATGTTGCAAAGCATGGACAAGGAAACCCGCCTGGCCCACGATAATGCCATCTTCTTCCAAAACTCGCTCTTGATGAAGACCGAGGCCATGAAGTATGTGCGCAAGCATTTGGACAAGCCCGCAGCCCTCTTCCTGATGCGCTACGAATTGTATCACCTGTTTTCGCCCCGTGTGGTGGAGCGTCAGCTGCTTCGTTCGCTTTCGCCCTCGCTCCACAGCCATCCCCTTTATAAGGAAATGCTCAATTTGGTGCGTGCGGCCGACTTGAAAGAAGGCAATTTGGCCCCCGACATTGCGGGCTTCACGCCCGAGGGCAAGGAAATCAAGCTGTCCGACCTCCAAGGCAAGTACGTCTTGCTCGATGTGTGGGCATCGTGGTGCGGCCCTTGTCGTCGCGAGTTCCCTTTCTTGCAGCAAGCCATGAAGGTGTCCGAGGCGCACAATAACTTTGTCATTCTGAGCTACTCCATCGACAATAAGAAACAAGAGTGGGTCGATTGCATTGCCAAGAACAATTTGGTGCACGCCAACTGGCTTCACATATCGACCCTCAAGGGCTGGAAGTCCGACGTGGCCACGCTCTTTGCCATCAAGGGA
>JAXFUC010000119.1:0-5088 GCA_034176395.1 Bacteroides sp.
AAGGGTTATACCATTCAGCCCTATTCGCCCGCTGCCGGTACGGGACTTAGCTCGCACGAGCTCAATCAGCCCGGTTGCTACCGAGATGTGAAAGATACCACGGTGGTGGCACAGTTTCGCATGAAGAATCCCAAGCCCGAAATGGCAGCATGGGGAACGCCTTATTTCTTGGCATGGACCACCACGCCTTGGACACTACCCTCCAATACGGCTCTTTGCGTAGGCCCTAAAATCGACTATGTGGCTGTTCAAACCTACAATCCCTATACCGGTCAGCCCATCACCGTTGTACTGGCCAAACCCCTGCTGGGAGCACACTTCAACCCCAAGGCAGCCGAAGTGGAGTTGACCGATTATAAGCCCGGCGACAAGCTGATTCCCTACAAAGTGGTGGGCGAATACAAAGGCTCGGAGCTGGTGGGCATGGAATACGAACAGCTATTACCTTGGGTCAAGCCCGTGAGTGTGAACGAAAAGGGCGAATGGCAACCGAGCGAAGCCGGCTTCCGAGTGATTCCCGGCGACTATGTGACCACCGAAGACGGTACGGGTATCGTACACATTGCACCCACTTTCGGTGCCGACGACGCCAATGTGGCCCGTGCAGCCGGCATTCCGTCTTTGTTCATGATCAACAAGAAGGGCGAAACTCGCCCCATGGTGGACCTCACCGGTAAGTTCTACCTCTTGGAAGAGCTGGACGAAGACTTTGTGAAAACCTGCGTCGATGTGGACCGCTACCGCGAGCATGCCGGTGCTTGGGTGAAGAATGCCTATGACCCTCGTTTCACGGTCGAAGGTAAGTACGACGAGAAGGCCGCACAAGCAGCCGAGTCGCTCGATGTGGTCATCTGCATGCACCTGAAGATGTCCAACCTGGCCTATAAGATAGAGAAACACGTGCACAACTATCCCCACTGCTGGCGCACGGACAAACCGGTGCTCTACTATCCGCTGGACAGCTGGTTCATTCGGTCTACCGCCTGCAAAGAGCGCATGATGGAGCTGAACAAGACCATTAACTGGAAACCCGAATCCACGGGAACCGGCCGCTTCGGCAAATGGCTTGAAAACTTGAACGACTGGAACCTCAGCCGCTCGCGCTATTGGGGTACGCCGCTGCCCATCTGGCGCACGGAAGACAATAGCGAAGAAATCTGCATCGAATCGGTGGAACAGCTCTACCAAGAAATTGAGAAATCGGTGGCTGCCGGACTGATGTCGAGCAACCCTTATAAAGACAATGGCTTTGTGCCCGGAGAATATACGGCTGCCAACTATGAGAAGATAGACCTGCACCGCCCCTATGTGGACGACGTGGTGCTGGTGTCCAAGGACGGTAAGCCCATGCGCCGAGAAACCGATTTGATCGATGTATGGTTCGACTCCGGAGCCATGCCCTATGCTCAAGTTCACTATCCGTTCGAGAACAAAGAGCTCTTGGACAGCCGACAGGTGTATCCTGCCGACTTCATTGCCGAAGGTGTGGACCAAACGCGCGGATGGTTCTTCACCCTGCACGCCATCTCCACCATGGTGTTCGACAACATTTCCTACAAAGCGGTTATATCCAACGGATTGGTGTTGGATAAGAATGGCAACAAAATGTCCAAACGCTTGGGCAATGCCGTAGACCCATTTGCCACGATAGAAAAATATGGTTCGGACCCCTTGCGTTGGTACATGATAACCAATGCTTCGCCTTGGGACAACCTGAAGTTTGACATCGAGGGCGTGGAAGAGGTGCGCCGCAAATTCTTCGGAACCTTGTACAACACCTACTCCTTCTTTGCGCTGTATGCCAATGTCGATGGATTCGATTACAGCCAAGCCGAGATTGACTTGTCCGAACGCCCCGAAATAGACCGTTGGATCTTGTCGGTACTGAACTCACTGATTAAGGATGTGGATGCTTGCTACAACGATTACGAACCGACCAAGGCAGGCCGACTCATTGCCGACTTCGTGAACGACCACTTGTCCAACTGGTACGTGCGCTTGAATCGCAAACGTTTCTGGGGCGGAGGCTTCACCACCGATAAGCTGTCGGCCTATCAAACGCTTTGTACCTGCTTGGAAACCGTATCCAAGCTCATGGCACCCATTGCACCTTTCTATGCCGATAAGCTCTTTACCGACCTGGTGAGCGTAACCGGACGAGAGGATGCGTTGTCGGTACACTTGGCCGATTTCCCTGTTTGCAACGAAGCCCTGATAGATGGAGAATTGGAGGTACGTATGCAAATGGCTCAAGACATCACTTCGATGGTGCTTGCCCTGCGTCGTAAGGTCAATATCAAGGTGCGTCAACCCCTGCAATGTATCATGATACCTGTGGGCGATGAGGAACAGAAGCGCAGAATCGAAGCCGTTCAGTCGCTCATCATGAACGAGGTGAACGTCAAAGAAATCCGTTTTGTCGACGGTGCGGCCGGAGTCTTGGTGAAGAAAGTCAAGTGCGACTTTAAGAAACTTGGGCCCAAGTTTGGCAAACAGATGAAAGCCGTGGCAGCCGCTGTGGCCGAATTGTCGCAGGAAGCCATCGCTTTGCTGGAGAAGGATGGACGCTACAACCTGCCGCTCGAAGGAGGTGAAACGGCTGTCATCGAGTTGGCCGATGTAGACGTGTACAGCGAAGACATTCCCGGCTGGCTCGTGGCCAACGAAGGCCGACTGACCGTAGCGCTGGAGGTGACGGTGACCGAAGAGCTGCGTCGGGAAGGTGTGGCACGCGAATTGGTCAACCGCATACAGAACGTTCGTAAGTCGATGGGCTTGGAAATCACCGATAAGATTACCATTCTTCTATCCAAACACGCCGAAATCAACGAAGCGGTGAACGAATATAAAGATTATATTCGCAACCAAGTTCTGGCTCAATCTTTGGAGCTGACGGACGAAGTGACGAATGGAACGGAACTGGACTTCGATGGCTTTGTGCTTCAAGTTCGGGTGGAGAAAGTATAAGATATACGTGGATTAACCTTTAATACATTAAATCATTATGGCTGAAAAAACAAGATATACCGATGCCGAACTCGAGGAGTTCCGTGCCATTATCAACCAGAAACTGGAATTGGCACAGCGTGATTACGAACAACTTAAAATGAGCTTGATGGGCTTGGACGGGAACGATACCGACGACACTTCGCCCACTTACAAAGTGTTGGAAGAAGGAGCAAATACCTTGTCCAAGGAAGAAAACACCCGATTGGCCCAACGCCAGCTCAAATTCATCCAAGGCTTGCAAGCCGCTTTGGTGCGCATCGAGAACAAAACCTACGGCATTTGTAGAGAAACCGGTAAACTCATTCCGGCCGAACGACTCAGAGCGGTGCCTCATGCCACCTTGAGCATCGAAGCCAAGAACAATAGTAAGTAAACCAACACTCCTTTGACAAAGGCGGTGAGGCGGGGCGTTTCTCGTTTCATCGCTTTTCACTACGAACGCATGAAGACGCTTTTTACGAAAGGACGCACGGCTTGTTTCATCGTGCTCTCGGTACTCTTGGTAGACCAACTGATAAAGGTTTGGATCAAGACCCATATGTATTGGCACGAGAGTATCCGTGTGACCGACTGGTTCTACATTTACTTTACCGAGAACAATGGTATGGCCTTTGGCATGGAGATTTTTGGAAAGCTCTTCTTGACCTCCTTCCGAATCATTGCTGTATCCCTTATCGGCTGGTACCTATATCGCATCGTCAAGAAAGGATTCAGCCGTGGCTACATTGCTTGTGTTTCGCTGGTGCTGGCCGGTGCTTTGGGTAACATCATCGACAGTGTATTCTACGGCGTTCTCTTCAACGAGAGCACACATTCGCAGATAGCCCGGTTTATGCCGGCCGAGGGAGGTTATTCCACTTGGTTTTATGGGCGTGTGGTGGATATGTTCTACTTTCCCATCATCGAAACCGATTGGCCTTCGTGGGTTCCTTTCGTGGGCGGAGAGCATTTTGTGTTCTTCAGTCCCATCTTCAATTTTGCCGATGCAGCCATTAGTTGCGGCATCATTGCTTTATTGCTGTTTTACAGCAAGCATCTGAACGATCCTGCCAAAGACCTGAAATCTTGTTGATACGTTTATGAAGGCCTTGGAATCATTGCGTCGACTGTGGATGTTGCTCTTCGTAGGAGGAGCCATGTTGGGGTGTAGCCTCGGTCGTCCGTCGGACGTGATTCCTGAAGACACCCTGGAGGCCTTACTCTATGACTACCATTTGGCCAAAGTCATGGGCGACCAGCTGCCCTATAACGAGAATTATAAGCGTACGCTCTACCTGCAAGGAGCACTCGATAGGTACGGGGTGACTCAAGCCGATTTCGACTCGTCCATGGTGTGGTATGCACGCCATACGGAGGTGCTTACCAAGATATATGCCAAGGTGAGCCGGCGTATGTTTGAAGAACAGGAACGTATCAACAAGCAAATGGCATTGCGAGAGCAGAGGGTCGACAGCTCGCAGCCCGGAGATAGCATCGATGTATGGGGATGGCAGCGATTGATTGCTTTGTCGGCCACACCTCCTCGGCATATATACACCTTCTCATTGTCGGCCGATACGACTTTTCACGACCGCGACACCCTGGTGTGGGAGGTGGATTATCGGAGCTTCCTTCCGACCGATTCGGGCAAGAAAGTTCCGCGTTTGGCCATGGGGATGCAAATCATTTACGACCGCGACACGCTGAGTATGGCTCGGCAGGTCGAAGCCTTCGGAAAGCACAGCCTCACCCTTTATGCCGATACGTTGGGGACGCTGCGTGAGGTGAGAGGATTTCTCCATGTGAACGATAAAGATTTTGAAGGCATACTGTTGGGAACCGGCATTTCGATGATGCGCTATCATTGCCGTGACACCGTGCCTTTTGCTGTGAGGATGGAGATGAATAGAGCGGCGGCACAGGCTGCGGCCGATACAATCCATGCCTCAAATAAAGCCGATTCATTGCTTCCGCAGGCGGAAGTGACCGCAGCGACGACGGCACCGGCTGCCGGAACGGGGCGGAACACCCCCGAGCAGATGAACAAACCTCGTACAAACGAGAATGTGGTCAAAAGACCCGAACAAATCGAAACCGAAC
>JAXFUC010000120.1:0-10942 GCA_034176395.1 Bacteroides sp.
CACTGATTGGACTATGGTGTAATGGTAGCACAACAGGTTTTGGTTCTGTTTGTCTAGGTTCGAATCCTGGTAGTCCAACCCCAAAAACTCCCCGACCAAGGTTACTTGATCGGGGAGTTTTCGTATTCTTCACACTTCTCGTCCCCTCAATGCTTGCTAACATTGAGGGGACGAGAACTTTATCTACCAAACTTCGGTTTGCGCTTGCCTAAAGGCACGGAGACACCTAAATGCACATTCACAAACTCCTCTCGAGGCATTAGCACGTAATCGCTCCCCAAGAAGAACCAACCCACCTTCACTGCCGCTCCCAAGTTTCGGCCAATCGACTTCAAGACCGAATGACTCAGTGTGGCGTTAAAAAAGTTATTGGGACGGTAGTTCAAAGACAACGTAAACTCTGTCAAGGGATTCGACGGGAAGAATCGGGTTGTGAACAATCCACCTACCGACAGTTTCTTGTCCCACAGCATATACTCACCTCCCAAGACCAACGTGGGGGCCAAACCTGAGGTCAAAACACGACCGGTCTCCACCTGACTCCTTTCCACCACTCCCCAGTCCAATTCATCGCCATCCCCGGTGCCTTGCCTATAAGACTCTATGTCTTTCTCCAGAGCTTCGACAGCTTGTCGCACCGTTTCCGGAGAACCGGGGTCTATCATTTGTGCATACTTGGCTCCCGACGCATAGACCTTGGAACTTTTGATTCGAGCCGAATAGCCTGTTTGCTTACCCCACCAAATCATTCCCAGATCCAGCAATGAGGCCGAAAGATTCAACTTTTCGGTAGCAGCGAACGAAACTCCCACATCCAATCCTACTCCATATCCCGAGGGGAAAGGCAAAGATTTTCTTTCTTCCACACTGGCCAGCTTGTCGCCTTCATAGCTAAGTTCCAAACTCTTGCTTGCCACATGCACATCTGCATCTAACGAGTACGAAGCGTGATAAGTCGCCAGCTCCGCTTTCAAAGCCCGAGCCTGTTCTTCGGTGTACAGCGTTTGAGCACGCAATTGCTCCAAGCGTTCCTGAGAAGGCAGCGATGCAGACAAATGGAGATTGTTGATGAGGGCATCGCTGTGCAAGCCACCCACCAACACATTCACCCGTCCTCCGACCGTGATACGTTCGTTGATGGGACGAGCATAGCCCACACCCACTTCTGAAAAAACAGTACCGGAGGTTCTCACCTGCCCGAACTGCGCATCAATGTTGCGCCAGTCTACATTCTCCATCTTTCCCAAAACACGGAAGAAATTCCCGGGAGTCTTCGCAGCGCCCAAGGCTCGCAGACCGACATGGACAGACCAAAAGTTTTCGTTGTAAAACCATCCGGCCGACAAGAATTCCCATCTCAAGCCATAGCTCAACCGATAATCCTTTGAATTCTCAGGTCGATTCATCCAAACATCATAGAAATGACGTGAGTCCTTCAAGTAATCTCTCCCTTCCAAAGCGATGCCATTCGAAGAATAGACCCCGGCCTCCACCGTCGAAAGCAAAGGGATCCCCACGAAACCCCGATAAGGAGTCAAAGCCGGATTCAACTGCAAACGCTGACGAGCAGCATCCATGAAGTAAGACGACTTCAAACTCTGCCCCCACGTTGTACAAGCCAAACACAAGAAAAGACCAAGCACATTTGCCCGTCGAACAAAAGCATTTATTTTCATAGTTTACGATAAGTTAAAACTGACCGCAAATATATAAAAAATCACATAGCCTATTTCTTCGGCCCATAGAAGAGAGGGGAGGTAACGGCAGCCTTGAAGTAGCCTCGCTCGAAGCCCGATCCTTGTCTGTCACCTCCGCGTCCAAACAAGGAGTGTCCCCTCATCGAAGCTCGTCCAAGGCAGCTTCTACCTTGGCTGCCTCGCCCTCGGGGTCGCCCGTGAGACGGAGGAAAGCCCGCAAATTCTCCAAAAGGCCTATGCCTTGCGTCGGCTCGCCCAGTTCTTTCAGCTTTTGCGCAACGGGAATGGCCACAGCCGCTTCGCGGTTCAGCGCATAGATGTAGCATAGCCACTCCACATAGTTCTTACGCAATTCTTCCGTTTGGGGAGCGTTCAGCTCCCAATAATGTTCGGCGGCAGTGTAGAGCGACGACGCCAGAATTTTACTCTTGATACCCGAAAAAAGTTTCATCATGCCCCTACCCTTTTGCACTTCTTCCTTGGTTTCGGTCGCAATGGTGTCCGATTGCATAAAATCACGGAAGCTCCGTTCGTCTTCATCGCTCTTGCGAAGCAGCTCCTCGGCATTGCCTTGGGCCATGTTTTTGTGCAAATAATCGAGGAAAAGTGCTGCGAACTCTTCACGGTAGCCATGCTTGGCAAAGAAATTGAGCTTGATTTGCTCGGGTGCAATGTAAGCGATGCCCCCACCCATGGACGCCATCAGTTCGTTGGCCTCGTTCTGTTTGTCTATGGCCGACATCCGAGCCTTTTGTGCCAGGGCGCGATCCAATTGATCCCGGTTTCCGTCTTCCATGGCCTGATTGATGAAAGTACTGATCGAGCGCATAATGGCCTTATTGAAAGCAGACATCTCGCGTTTAGCCGTCTTGTCCATGGCTCCCAAACGAAGGATGCAACGCTCCAACAAAACGTCATCCATCAGCGTCATACTTTGTACCCACTCTCGGTTTTCTTGGTCGCTCAACGCCTCATCGGGCAAGAGGGACAAGAGATCGTTCACCGGTCGGCCACCCACTTCTCCGAAACTGCTGCGCTTGGCACAGTAGGCTTGTAAGAAAGACCGGTCGCGGCGACCTTGGACATACTCGGCATCCATGGCCTCGATTTCGGGTAGAAGAGCAAAGTTTTTCAACGCTTTTTCACCCTCTTGCAGTAACTTCTCCACGGACTGCGCACCCAAGAAGTGAGAGATGAGACGCCCCGATGGCGAAATAAATAGGCAAGTGGGATAGGCCGACACGTTGAAACGTCGAGCCACTTCGATGCCTTCGCCTTTCTCGGCATTGACCTTATAGTTAATGAAACGGGCGTTGTAGAAACTACCCGCCTCGGCCTGTGTAAAGATCTCCTTGGCCATCTTTTTGCACGGACCACACCAAGCGGTGTAAACATCGACAAAAACGGGGCGTCCTTGCTTGGCCGATTCTTGCAAAACCTGTTCCCAAGTTCCGTCAAAAAACTGTAAACCTTGTGCTCCCACCTGCGGGCAAGCCGGCAACAATAGGAGTAATGCTACGAGAAAACGATTCATATGGTTAATGAGATTGGTGATTGCAACATTTACTTACGGCCTGTTCCAAAGCCTCGCCGTGCACATTGACCGCAGCAATGCGGCCTTCCGAGTCGATGAGTATCAAAGTGGGTACGGCCGATACCCGATAGAGCCGAGCCACAGGACATTTCCATGCTTGAAGAGACGAAACATGAAACCAGTTCAGTCCGTGTTTGGCAATGGCTTCTTTCCACGGTCCCTCTTTGTGGTCGAGTGAAACGGAGAGTATTTCCAACCCCCGATCCTTATATTGTCCATACAAGGCACGCAGGTGTGGAGCTTCGCGCAGGCAAGGGCCGCACCATGAAGCCCAAAAGTCCAGCAGCACACACTTACCGCGAAGCGATGATAGTCGCAGCGATATCCCGTCGGGAGTGGACAGTTCGAAGTCGGGAGCCATTGCACCTTCTTTGACCGAGCGCAATTCCTCGATAGTTTGGCGCAAGGTGGCTCCCACGCTCGAAGCCTTGACACGAGGGCTCAACATCTCGTAGGCCTGTTGCAAAGTGTCCACACTCTGCTCCTTGGCCCAAAAATCGTTCAGGATGATGCCACTGACATAGCTGTCGGGGAAGTGAATTACCAGACTGTCGAGCACCTGCTTGGTGTGATTCTTGGCTGTGGTAAAGATGTAGGCAATGGAGTCGGCCAGCGCCTTGTTCTCGGGCGCATTGACATCCTTGTCCTTGCCCATGAATGAGATGGCAAGCATAGAGTACATCTCCTGCTTGAGAGCATTGTTCATGCAATCGAGAAGCTCCTGATCTTTATCACCTCGCACTACGATTTCGGGGAGCCGTATCTGCTTTCCTTTCACTTCCGTCTCGGTCAGACGATAGCTGATATAAAGAGGGTTCTCAGTCAAGAGAATCGTCTTGGAAGACCGTCCCATGAGCACTGTTACTCTGCGAACGGCTTCCAAAGGATTTGAGATGACGAAGCGACCTTGGGTCACCAAAGCCGAGTCCATTTTGACAAAGTCGTTTCGCCCCCGTTGCTCCCCAATATAAATCGTTTGCCCTTCCAATTCGGGTGCTTTTCCCCGAATGGTGTATGTTTGCGAGCTCACCCCGAGGGCGGCAAACAGTGCGCTCGCCAAAAGCCATAGTTTCCTTACCATCATATAGTTGTGTTAATTGTCTTTTCGCTGAAGAAACCGTGCAAATTCCGCCTGCTTCCCAGCTTCCATTTCTTCAAATCGTTCCTGAAGTGCTTGCGCCTCCGTACGATGTCCCAATTGTTTGTGCAGTTGTCCCATGGTGCGATAAACACCGTGTCCCATGCCTAACGTCTCTTCGTCCCGAACATAGGACTCCAATTTTTCGAGGAAGGTTCTCAACAGACGCTTGTCCGTTGTTCGAGACATCATGTATCGGATGTATTCGTGCAAAGTGTGAGGTGGGAAAGACGAAAAATTCATCTCGTTGCAAAGGCAGGCCACACGCCACGCCTCCTGATATTGCCGGGCGACGAGTAGCCGCTTGACATATAAACTTGCCCGCACAGCATTAAGACGAGGCACGTCGGCCCGTTCCATATAGTCCAGCAAACGTTCCTCGGCCTCGAGCTCGGACACCAATGGGTATGCGCATCCCAAACTGTCAAAGGCAATGCGTGTCAATCGACGTTCCTCTTGGTAGAGCACGTTCTTCACTTGTCTATGAAGTGTATAATAGTCTCTCTTTAGCTTCAGGTGGAATTGTGGCAAGTGTTGCACCAAGTAACCGAAGGCCGGGGTTTGGATGTCAGTAACATACGAGCCCAGCAATTGCCAAACCTCATCGCGTTCCAATTCGGCCACATCCATTTGCTTTAAGTAATCGCCGGCCACTGTTTGCAAGCGTTCCTTCAAGAAAGCATCTTTCAAGCATTGCATATAATCGCTCATAAAAGCCAGACTTCGCTCGCCGCGTGCGTATTGCTCTTCCAATGCCGGCAGACTCTTGCCTTTCATGGCTTCTTGCACATTGGCCAACAGGCGTTCGGGTTCCTGATAGCCCGATAGGCGATGAATCACCTCTCCGCGGGCATCGACCAACAGAAGCGTGGGAAAACCGGGGATGTATGCCTTGTATCGCTCGTACAACAGCTTGCCCTCACCTTGCTCCATGTCGTACTTTACGTTGATGAAACGAGGGTTGAAATAAGCTCCCACCTCGGGTCGAACGAACACTTGCTTGGCTAAAGCCTTGCAAGGAGCACACCACGAGGTGTAGCAGTCCACGAAGATAGGTTTCCCGGATTGAGCCGAGAGATTGAGAACCTCCCCCCACGACAGACTATCCTGAAAGAGTATTCCGTCGTGGGTTTCCTTGACCGACTGCGCCGAGAGGTCGAGGGGGAGGAAGCATACGCTTATGAAGAGAAAAACGTTTGCAAAGAGTTTCATGTGTACATCAGTCTTGAGGATAGCTAAAGTCTGCGAAAGTCACCTTGTCATCAGGAAATTTGAGGTTCTGTTTCTCTATAAGGTCTTCTCCTTTAACCGTCTTGAAGAAGTCCAAAAAGAGCGTTGCGCGTTTGGCCAAACGCTTGTAGTACTGCGTACGCTGTCGGATGTAACTTCCCGGATTGTTGGTGATGAAGGCCAAAAAATCGGCATAGTCGCGACCTTGCGAAGGAACACGAACGGCCGGAGTTCCTCCTCTGACGTAGCCAAGCACATTGGCTGCGTGCAGATTCTTTTGGTTCATATCCTTGGGATTGACAAAGTCGGGATACTGTTTGCCCTCCGCTTCGATGGCTTTGTCCACGGGAGTAGTGATGAGGTTGAACCGCACCGGCACAATGGCTTCGAAGAAAGCAGTGGGCCGAACAGTCATCTTACCGAAGAACAACTGAGCAAACTCGGTATTGAAATTTTCCTCGAAGTTAGCGGCGGTAAAGCTCCTCGTTTCCGACTTCAGGTGTCCCACGAAGAACGCATCTTGCCCGTTGCTCAACACGTTCATGTAATTGCGACCCAGGTAGCCGTCGCGCAGCTCTTTGACCAAAAATATTTTGTAGGGTAGGTTTTCCTTCAAAAAACCTTCTTCGTAGTTATTCTTTACCTTGGATTCCAACAAGTCGATGAGTTGTTCCAAGATTATCGAGTCTCCTTCTTGAGCCACATCCAACTTCACATAAGGTTTATTGAATTTTCCCGCCCAAAGCCAGCTGAAGTCTTCTTCCTTGAAATCGTAGAGAATGGCACAATTATAGGTCGAATACCATTGGGCTATCACGGAATCGGCATGGGAGGATTGAGCGGTGAGTCGGGTGAGGTAGGCATATTCCGGTTCGAACTCGAGTTTCGGAGTCAGTTCTTCGCTCGAACAAGCAGCCAGCCCCCAAGTTGCGCAAGCAAGTATCAACGTTTGGTATAAGTTCTTTTTCATGTTCGTATTCGTTTAATCGGACTATTGAGCCCCGATGATTCTACGGGTATGATCTTTAATCTTGGTGTTGTAAACCACCTCGCTATGGGGCAGCGACAAGGTGTAGTTCGCGTCCTTGGCCTCCAGTACGAATGTCTCTTCGGGAGCATTTTCGTTGGCTCGGAACCTGTGAACGATGCGGGGCATGCCCGTTCGGCGCAAGTCGTTCCACCGATGTGTTTCATCAAAACACAGCTCTCGACGACGCTCTTCACGGGCAAAACGCAGAAGCGATTCTTTTGTAAAGTCGTTGGCAACAAGTGCTTTGTAACTCTCCTTCGTAAACCTATGCCGACGCAACTCGTTCAAACAGTCGATAGCCTTCTCCATATCACCTGCTTTTCCTCGTTGCACATAAGCCTCGGCAAGGTTCAGCAACACCTCGGCCGTACGGAATGCCTGCTGGAACGAAGTACGATTGTAGGCTGCAAATTTGATGGGAATTTTGAAGTAACGTACAGAGTCACCGGGAAGTCCCCCCTCTCGAGGTTTGTCTTGCTTGAAGAAAGCATACAAACGATTGTCGCCCGCTTCGTACTGACGAATGAGGTGGTCGGTATCTGTTTGAGACGGAACGAAGAACGGACCGGCCAACGCATCGTTAAAAGCTGTCATATACTTGTGATAGTTCTCGTACCCGCCAAAGCTGAAAAGCACTTCGGGATTGTTTAATTGAATGAAACTGTAGCTATCGTCCACATCTCCGGGCTTGAGTGCAGAAATATCCTTCAGCTCAATTCCTTGTGCCCGCAACAATTCGCCCGCTTCGATCACCGTGTCCCAGTTTTCGGTGAAGAGTGCCACCCTGGACTTGAGCAGCAAAGTGGCCGGTCGAGTCATCTGAAAACGGCTGGTGTAGCTTCCTGTTCGGTCAAAAAGCATCAGAGCGGTTTCTATGTTTTGGTTGATGTGGTCATAGACTTCCTGTACGGAGGAACGACCGATCACTTCTCGCGTAACCTGACTTCCTGTCTGGATGGCTACTCCCATATCCGTAGAGGCAGAAGCTTTGACATAGGGCATTCCATACCAATTGACTAAACAGAAGTAGGAGAAGGCACGAAGGGCATGTGCCTGAGCCAAGCAGTAGTTACGATCGTCTTGGCTACCTTCCATCGTTGCGGCATCGTTGATCACGATGTTGCAAGCCAAGATATTGGCATACCTATTCTCGTATGCCTTTCCTGCATCGAAAACATATTGTTCAACATCCCGTTCCCATAGGTATGCACCTTTGCCCACGCTTATGTTGACATTGTCATATCCGCTGTAAGAGGTTCGTCCGCTTATGACTTCCACATCGTCGGTCATGAGGTCGATGAACGAAACATCGTTAGTGAACGTGCCGGGATAGCCTTCTCGATTGAGAACGGCTTGATACTCGGTTACGTTTTTAGGGATGAGAAGGTCGCCCGAGCTCTCTTTCAGGAAATCGGAGCAAGAGGTCAAGACGGCAAGGGCCGGCAGTAAGTTTATTATCTTCTTATACATCGGTTTCATAGGTTCTGTACTTAAAATGAAACATTCAGTCCAAAGCTAAAGCTGGGCTTAATGGGCATGGTTGCATAAGCCGTTTCCGGATCCAAGCCCTGCCAAGCCTTACCTTTCCAAGTCTTCAAGTTGTTGGCTTGCAATCTTAGGGTCATGCTCGAAACATGCAAGGATTTGAGAAGGTCACTCGGCAAGCGGTAGCTCACCAAAACAGTACGCAAGCGCAGGAAATCGCTCTTGGCTATGCGTAAATCGCTGTGGTCGTACAAGCGGGGCATACTCATGTCGCGATAGCTTCCTTCATCGTAATAAGCCAGCAATCGGTCGGGGAAGTTCTTGGCCTTGGTGCGATCATACAATGCCGGTATGTCGGTACGCAGTTCATCGCCCGGCTTTCTCCAGCGATTGAGGAAATCTCGAGGGACGTTGGATATGGGGTCGAACGACCGATCGGCCTCCGCATAAATCGCCGGCAAACGCTTCACACCGCCTATTTGGTAGGCAAATCCGATGGAAACCGTCAGATTCTTATTCAGCGTGAGACGTGTGTCGAATCCTCCCGTAAGGTCAGGATAAATGCTACCCGAAGGCACATACTCCATCACCTCCAAGTCGCCCTCATGCACACTACGATCATCGGTGGCCAGGAACAAAGGATATCCGTTTTCGCTCGACAGCCCCATATATTTATAGGAGTAAATGGTTCCCAAAGGTTGGCCGATGGTTGCAATATTACCCAGCAGCATCTGTTGATAGACTTCCTTGCCGATGAGCGACGCATCAAAGGCATAACGCACCTCGTTCACATTGTGACTGAAGTTGAACGACATATTCCAGTCAAGCAATTTGGAGCGTATCAGATCCATACTTACACTACCCTCGAATCCTCGATTGTAGGCACTTCCCACATTCATCCGCATATTGCTACGACCCGTTACGGGCGACACTCGCATCTCAGTGATAAGATCGGTGGTTTGTTTACGGTAATAGTCGAAGGTTACTCCCAGCCGACGATCGAATAACCAAGTGTCCACACCCAGATTGTAGCTCTTGGTCTTCTCCCAACGTAAGTCAGGGTTAGGCAGGCGGTCGATGCTGCCTTCGGGCAATTTGGATACGGAATTGTTACGTTCCATTCTCACAATGAGGTAGGGAGTGGAGTCATCGTGAATATTACCCTGAATACCGTAAGATCCCCTAATAGCCAGTTGATCTACGAATCGTAGGCCTTTCATGAACGATTCGTTGGATACGATCCATTTGCCGGCCATCGACCAAGTGGGAAGCCACCGATATTTGGGATTGCTGCCAAACTTATTGGAACCATCGGAACGTATGTTTGCATTGATCACATACCGATCGTCATACGAATAGCTGGCTGTGCCAAAGTAAGAGGCCACCTGTGTAATGCGGTCGGTCAACCGAGGTGCAAAGCGTCCCACCTTGACTTCGCTAAGAAACTTTTCCGTCATCACCGGCGAGAAGGTATGTCCGTACTGCGGATTCCAACCGTAGGCTTCGACCGACATACCCGTATATTTCTCGGAACGCAACTCAATACCGGCCATCACGTTCAAATCGTGCCTATCGCTGAAACGCTCGATGTAATTGGCCGTGTTCCGAATGGTATAAGAGCGAGCATCCGTATGATTGTCACTATAAATGCCACCGAAAGGCAGAGCGGACTGCAAGTATTTATCTTCCTCGGGGCGATAGGCTCCGAAATCGTAGCCACGGATGTTGCCCACCAAGTACGAATGATCTGTGGCCCAGTTGGAAAGTCGGTTCTTACTCTGATCGAGCGAGAAGACTCCCTGATAGGTCAGTCCTTTGAGCAAGCGGGCTTTGACGGTGAACGAACCGCTGTACTTTTGGGTCTTGCTTTGTTGGCCGGTTTCCGACAGCTCGTTCAAGAAGTTATAGCTCACCGGTGTCAACCTATTGCGATTGTAGTAATAATAGCTTCCGTCCTCGTTGAAAGGCGACACTGCCCGTGAGGTGTGGTAGGCATACTGAAACGGATTCAATCCATTGTAGCCATCGTTGGTTTGCGAATAGGCCGTCAACTTCAGCTCCACATCCACGCCTTTGTTCAGTTGCAGGTTCAGCTTGGTCAATCCGGTAAGACGTCGACTTTGCGATTTTTTGGCGATACCCGGACTGTCGTTGTAGCTAATGGACGCATAGTACTTCATCCGATCGCTCCCTCCGTTGACCGAAACATTGTGATTCTGGGTCACAGCCTGTCTGAAGAGCAGGTCGAACCAATCGGTGTTCATCAATTCATACCTACGTGCCGACCGACTGAACTCTTCGTGCGTGATTTCTTTATTGAGTAAACGCTGCATCAAACCTTCGTAACTTTCACTCATGGGCATAAGCGGATATTCCAATCGTTCGTTGTAGATGTCTTGCGACAAGGCTATACGCTCCTGGGAGTTCATACGATCGAATTCCTTGTACGACGGCCGTGTGTTGAGTGTCAAATCGGCGGTATAGTTCACCACCGGACGGCTCACCCGTCCCCGTTTGGTAGTCACCACAATCACTCCGTTGGCAGCCTTCACTCCGTAGATAGCTGTGGCCGAGGCATCTTTCAGCACGTCTATGCTCTCGATGTCTTGGGGACTGAGACCCGAAATACTGTTGCCTATCAAATAAGGTGCATCGGGGCTATTCAGGTCCGATGCCGTGAAAGGCACCAAATCGCTCATGATCACCCCGTCGACCACCCACACAGGCGACTTACTTCCGTTTATGGTCGAGTTGCCACGTATACGGAT
>JAXFUC010000121.1:0-7987 GCA_034176395.1 Bacteroides sp.
ACCGTCTGAACGAAAGTAGGCAGGATAAGGAACTGGAAAGCCGCTACAAAGAGTTGGAACAGCAGTCGCGCCACATTGACCGCTTGCTGCTGGCGTTATATATGGGGATGGTAGCCTTGGTGTTTCTTTTCTATCTGCTCCATCGCCGAGCGAAGATGAGCAACGAATCGGAAGTGCAGCGGTTGCGAAGGTTGTTGGATTTATGCGTGGATATCACCTCGTCCGTACCGCTGAACGTGCCTATCGTTTCCCAAGGTCTTGAACGTATTTTCGGAATGGGACGTGTGGAACTTCGACAGACAGCCGATGGCTATTCGTTGGTGCCTATGGCCGATTTGCGGAGGGAAGAACTTACCTTGTTATCGTTGCTGCAACCTTACGTCGAATGGGTAAACGATAATGCCCGAAGAGGGGAGGATTTGAGCGAAACTCGCTTGATGCTCGAAAAGCAACGTCATGTATACGAGCAGCACATTCTTTGCGGAAAGCGCGAGAATATCGTGAAGAAAGCCTGCTTGTCCATTGTCAATGGCATCAATCCCTTTATCGATCGCATCCTCAACGAAGTGCACAAGCTGCGGCAAGGCTATGCACACAGCTCGGCTACCATACGTCACGAGCGTTATGAGTATATTGATGAACTGGTGGATACCATTAACGAATCGAACGATATGCTTGCTTCGTGGATAAAGATGAAGCAAGGAAGTTTGAGTCTGAATATTGAGAATTTCGCTCTCGACGAACTCTTCACACTGGTGGGAAAGAACCGTCGTTCGTTTGAGCAACGTAGGCAGCAATTGAGCATAGTTCCCACCTCTTCTTGGGTGAAGGCCGACCGCGCCCTGACACTTTTCATGATAAACACCTTGGCCGAGAATGCACGTAAGTACACACCTGTGGGGGGACACATTCGTGTGGAGGCCACACCCGGCGAGGATTATGTGGAGGTAGCGGTGAGCGATGACGGAGTGGGACTGTCGCAGGAGGATGTGGAACGCATCCTGGGCGAGAAAGTCTACGACTCGGCCATTATAGGCATGGCAAATTCTGCGGACCCCGAAGGACTGAAAGCAGCCAAAGGCGGAGGCTTTGGACTTATGAATTGCAAGGGCATCATCGAGAAATATCGCAAGACGAGCAGCTTGTTTCGAGTTTGCACCTTCGGCATTGAGAGCAGGCCGGGCAAGGGGAGTCGCTTCTTTTTCCGTTTGCCTCTTGGACAAGAACGTTCGAGAACCGGCCGGATGGGTGGCTGGATGCTCTTGCTCTTGGGTACGTTGTCGCTGCAAGCCGCCCCGATGAATCGAGAGCTACGAGCAGACACTTCGGCCGATGTGCTGTTGGAACAAGCCTCCCAATGGGCCGATTCGGCCTACTATGCCAACCTGGATCGGCGTCCCGGCGACGTATTGCGCTATGCCGAACGGGCTGTTGCGTTACTGAACAAAGACTATATGTACCGAGCCAACAGCGGTCGGCTGAATTACATACAACTCCATGGCGTCGGACTGCCGGCAGAGCAAGAGTGGTGGAAAGACGGATTTGAAACAGACTATCACATCATACTTGATTTGCGAAATGAAGTGGCCGTTGCCTGCTTGGCTTTGAACAATTGGCAGGCCTATACCTACAACAATCAGGCTTTTACGGAACTATACAAACTCCAAAGCGAAGACCGAACGCTCGAATCCTTTTGCCAACGGTTGGAACGCTCCAATACCAACCGACGGGTAGGCATAGGATTGGCCATCGTTTTGTTTTTGCTGGCCCTGGCTTCCTATTACTTGTTCTACCTGCGCAAGCGGGTGAAACATCGATTGAGGTTGGAACAAATGCTGGAGATCAACGAAACTTTGTTCGCTGCTTCTCAAAACCATCGGATCATAGATGCAGCCGAAGCCTTGCAGTACGAAGAAGACATTTATAAGGAGATACCTTTGCGAATGATTGTCCGAGCCTTTGAAGGCATCAACGAACTTTTGATTACCGACGCCTTGGGGTTGGCGGTTTACAACCGATCCAGCCGTGGTTTGAACTACGTTTCCACTCCTTCGGGCGAGCAGCCGCCCATTGTGCAGGCGTGTTTCGAGACACAGACCTACCTCCATATGGACGGTTGGCAAGCCATGCCTTTGTTGATAGAAGCAGAATCGGAGAAGTCATGCGTGGGAGTCTTTTGTTTGCAACGCCCCACGGGCACCGAGCGAGAGACCGATCGCCTGTGGGTAGAACTCATGGTACGTTATGTGGCCATCGTGGTGCGCAATACGGTGCTTACTCCTGCCACTCAGTTCAGAGACATAGAAGCTGCCCATGAAGAAGCCCATCGAGCTTCGTGGGAAGATGGCTTGCTTCACGTGCAAAACATGGTGTTGGACAATTGCTTGTCCACCATTAAGCACGAAACCATTTACTATCCCAACAAAATAAAGCAAATCATCGGTAAACTCTTGCGAAGCGAGGGCAACGAGCACGAGCATATCGAAGCCGTAGGCGAGTTGATAGAGTACTACAAAGGCATGTACACCATTCTTAGCTCGTGTGCCGCCCGTCAGTTGGAAGACGTAACCTTTAGACGCAGTACGATAGAAGTAGGACGATTGATGCACGAGGCCGAGAGATTCTTCCACAAAACGGTGCGCAATCGCTTGCTCGAAGGAGTGAGTTTGGAGGTCGACTCCGAGGCTTCACTCAAGGTGGTGGGCGATGTTCATCAGCTCACTTTCTTGTTGGAAACCTTACTTGGAGAAGCCTTGAGCCATCGACTGCCCGGAAAACTGTCGCTGAGTGTTCGACCCGATGGCGATTTTGCCGCTTTCGTATTCACCGATAGCCGTAGGCAACTTACCGAAGAGGAGATGCATACGCTCTTCTACTCCAACTCCGTTGCCATGAAACGTGCTCGATTGGAGGAGCAAGACGAAGGTACGGCCTTTTTGATTTGCAAACAAATCATGCGCGAACACGATGAATATGCCGGCCGAAGAGGCTGTCGCATCTTGGCACAAGCGGCTCCGCAGGGTGGGTTCTGCATACGTTTCACCTTGCCGATGCGGTAGATTTAAGAAGTAACAGACAAAACATAGAACATTATGAGCGAGCAATCAACATTCACGGTGATTATTGTCGAAGACGTAAAATTGGAGCTGAAGGGAACGGAAGAAATCTTCCGACATGAGATTCCCCAGGCCCGTGTCATCGGAACGGCCATGAACGAAGCCGAGTTTTGGAAACTCATGGAAGTCGAAGTGCCCGATATGGTGTTACTCGATTTGGGTTTGGGAGGCTCCACCACCATAGGGGTCGAAATCTGTGCAAACATTCGCAAACGTCATCCGCAGGTGCGTGTTCTTATATTCACGGGCGAGATATTGAATGAGAAGCTATGGGTCGATGCCCTGGATGCAGGAGCCCACGGCATTATTCTCAAAACGGGCGAGCTCTTGACTAAGACCGATGTGCAAGCCGTAATGGAAGGAAAAGAACCGGTGTTCAATGCACCCATTTTGGAAAAGATTGTCGAACGCTTTCGTCGATCCGTGGCCAACGACTCCAAACGTCAGGAGGCTGTCATCGGTTATGACATCGACGAATACGACGAGCGTTTCCTGCGACATCTCGCTTTGGGCTATACCAAGGAGATGATCGCCTCGCTCAAGGGTATGCCTTTCGGGGTGAAATCGTTGGAAAAACGGCAGAACGACTTGGTGAGTCGCCTCTTTCTGCCCGATGAGCGTGTGGGCGTCAATGCCACTCGCTTGGCTGTGCGTGCCTTGGAACTTCGCATCATCGACTTAGATCGTCTGCAAGCCGATGAAGAATAGGAGGCTGATGTTGCATCCGGCCACCCTTTATTTGGGGTTGACCCTGGTTGTCGTCATCGGTTCGTGGCTGGGCGAGATCTACGGATGGTCCGCGGTGATGCCACAAACCGGGGAAGAACTGCGTGTGCAGAGTTTGTTGAGCCCTGAGGGATTGCGGTGGTGGTTGCGGCAAGTCATTCGCAACTTCACCGGTTTCTCGCCTTTGGGCATGAGCGTAGTGGCTCTTTGGGGCTTGGGATTGGCTCAATATACGGGCTTGGTGGATGCCTGCATCCGTCTCATTGCAGTGCGTCGGCCACGCCCATATCGAGTGGTGCTGGCAGTGGTTTTGGCCGGCTTGTTGGCCAATGCCGTGGGCGATGCCGGCTACATCTTGTTGGTTCCGGTGGCTGCCTTACTGTTTTCGGCTGTGGGACTTCATCCGGTAGGAGGGTTGGTGACCGCTTATGTTTCGGTGGCCTGCGGTTATAGTGCCAACATCTTCCTAAGCACCATGGACCCTTTATTGGCTCATACCACACGCGAAGCAACCTTGGCGCAAACAGGCTACGAAGGTAATACGGCTCCGCTGGCCAATTATTTCTTCATGGCTGTTTCTACATTGGTTCTGATGGTTGTGATAGGTGGACTGACCATGAAAATGCTTCTTCCACGATTGGCCGCTCGTTCGCCAATCGAGCCTTCACACGCTGCACCTCGAGGCCTTTCGGGGCGAGAGCGCAGAGCCTTTCGTGTGGCAGCCATTACGGGGCTGGGCTATCTGTTGCTGGTGCTGTTTCTCACCTTTTCGCCCTATGGCGTGCTGCGAAGTGTCAGCGGTGGCATCATGCATTCGCCTTTCGTGGCGGGCATTCTGTTTTTGCTTTCGTTGGGATTAGGCCTTATGGGGCTGGCCTATGGCTTCAGTGCAGGACGCTTCCGAAGCGATGCCGACTTGATCGACGGCTTTTCTCAACCCATGCCCATCCTTGGACAGTATTTGCCCATTGTCTTTTTTGCCTCCCAGATGTTTGCATGCTTGGAATACTCGGGGTTGGATCGCTATTTGGTCATAGGGTTGGCGCACAGCATTGACCTTTCGTCTTTCGCAGCCTTGCCGGCTTTGCTGATTTTCATGGGCATGGTTGCCGTGGCCAACCTCTTCATGGTGTCGGCCACCACCAAGTGGACGCTACTGTCCTATTTGTTCATACCTCTGTTTGTAGATTTAGGCGTTTCGCCGGCTGTGACCCAATGTGCTTTTCGCATAGGCGATAGTGCCACCAATGGCATTACGCCTTTTCTCTACTACATGCCTTTGGTTTTGGTCTATTTGCGTTCCTACCTTCCCCATTCGGGCTACTTGACGCTTCTGGGCTACACTTGGCGTTACTCGCTCTGCATCCTTTTGGTTTGGATGCTACTGTTTGCCTTGTGGTTTGCAACGGGGCTTCCTTTGGGGCTTTAGTGGCCGGATGCCACATTGGGTCAGGCAAGACCCTTTTCTCTGCATCGTTGTCGATGAATGAAAGAACCGCATAAGATTGTGAAACAGCAGATTAAAATCTGTGAATCGGAGCACGAACACTCATCGTGCAAAGTGTAGGCACTTTGCTTCCAAAGTGCGGACACTTAGCCGACGAAGTGCAGGCACTTGATGCGGAAAGTGTAAACACTTGGCAAACACTCTGCAAACTCATCGCGGAAGCAGGGTAAGACAATGCCGATTGGGCAAAAAAAGCCCATGGGTTCCTATTCCGTGTCGGGGAAAAATGCGATATTTGCAGCCATGATTCAATTGGACACCCTTTTCTCCATCATCGTCAAAGGCTTTATCATCGGTGTGGTTGTGTCGGCTCCGTTGGGGCCGGTGGGTGTGCTTTGCATCCAGCGAACGCTGAACAAAGGACGTTGGTATGGCTTCGTTACCGGCATCGGTGCTTCGTTGAGCGACATCGGTTATGCCGTGTTGACGGGCTATGGCATGAGTTTCGTGGGCGAGTACATCGAGCCTCATTTGCTCTTGCTGCAACTCTTGGGAAGCATCATGCTGTTGTTCTTCGGCATCTATACCTTTCGTTCCAATCCCGTGCGTGCCATTCGCCCGGCCTCTCCGGGCAAGGGCTCTTACTTCCATAATTTCGTCACAGCCTTTTTTGTCACTCTATCCAATCCGCTGATTATTCTGCTCTTCATCGGCCTTTTCGCTCGTTTTGCCTTTGTGCAAACCGGAGTTCTGCTGTTCGAGGAAGTGACGGGATATTTGGCCATTGCCTTGGGAGCATTGGCTTGGTGGCTCACCATTACTTACTTTGTCAATAAGGTGCGTACCCGCTTCAACCTGCGAGGCATTTGGATGCTGAATCGTGTCATTGGGGGCGTTGTGATTTTGGTGGCTGTACTTGGGTTTGGATATACCTTGCTGAACGCCTATTGTGCTTGACTCTTAGAATACCGAAGATAGTCCATGACTCCTTTTGTAAAAGAACTCAAAGAAAAGAATATTGCCGAATACCTGCTCTATATGTGGATGGACGAAGACTTGATTCGTGCCAATGGGGCCGACGAGGATTTGTTGGAGCGAAACGTAGTGTTGCGTTATCCGCCCGAAGAGCAAGAAACGGTGAGGCAGTGGTATAAAGACCTCTTGCAGATGATGTTGGAAGAAGGCGTTCGAGAGAAAGGCCATTTGCAAATCAATCGCAATGTGGTGGCCAAGCTCACCGAGCTGCATCTGTCGCTGAGCAATTCGCCTCGATTTCCGATGTACGCATCAGCCTATTTCAAAGCATTGCCTTTCATCGTTGAGTTGCGTGGCAAGCAAGGGGCTACACCCTTGCCCGAGATTGAAACCTGTTTGGAAGCTTTGTACGGATGGTTTATGCTGCGGTTACAACAGAAGGAAGTGAGCGAGGCCACGCAAAAGGCTTTGCAACCCATCGTGAACCTCATCTCGCTCTTGGCCAACTACTATGCCAAGGACCGGCGAGGCGAAATAAAGTGGGAAGAATAGGCCATGAAAGTACTGGTGACGGGAGCAAACGGACAATTGGGTCGAGCGATGCAACGGCAAGCAGCCGCACATCCGGAGCATACCTACTGCTTTACGGATAGGGACGAACTCGACATATGTAGCGAGGATGATGTGAGCCGATTCGTGGGTGCCATGGTTCCCGACCTGATTGTGAATTGTGCCGCTTATACCGCTGTGGACAAGGCCGAGCAAGACGAGGCAAAGGCTCGACTGCTCAATGTGGCCGGGCCTGCCAACTTGGCACGAGCGGCTCAAGAAATGGGGGCGTCTCTGCTCCATGTATCGACCGATTATGTTTTTGACGGCAGGCAGTCGACCCCCTATGTGGAGGAGGACGAGCCGCGTCCGCTTTCGGTCTACGGACAGACCAAGCTCGATGGCGAGCGAGCTGTGTTGACCGCTTGCGGCCGTTCCATGGTGATACGCACTTCGTGGCTTTATGGTCACGGAGCACAAAACTTTGTGCAGACCATGCTGAGGCTGGGACGCGAACGAGAGGAAGTGCGGGTGGTCTTCGACCAAGTGGGCACGCCTACCTACGCTGCCGACTTGGCAATGGTCATCCATGTGGTCATGGAGCGGGGAGTGGTGCCGGGGATTTATCATTTTAGCAACGAAGGCGTATGCTCGTGGTACGATTTTGCCCGAGCGGTACATCGCCTCGGTGGGGTGGGGCATTGCAAACTCCTACCCATTCGTAGCTGCGAATATCCCACCTTGGCCACAAGACCTTCGTACACGGTGCTCGACAAGACACGCATCAAACGAACCTATGATTTGAACATTCCTCATTGGGAGGAAAGCCTTGAGCGGTACTTGAATGAATGGAAACAACGGTAGGCTGATAGCCCAAAGAATAAAGATAGACTATGGCAGATCAAAACGAAATACAACGCAGGCGCACATTCGCCATCATTGCACACCCCGATGCCGGTAAGACATCACTGACCGAGAAGCTGCTGCTCTTTGGAGGACAAATACAGGTGGCAGGGGCAGTGAAGAGCAATAAGATTAAGAAAACAGCCACGTCGGACTGGATGGAAATCGAGAAACAACGCGGAATTTCCGTGACAACCTCGGTCATGGAGTTTGATTACCTGGACTACAAAATCAATATCCTCGATACTCCCGGTCACCAAGACTTTGCAGA
>JAXFUC010000122.1:0-2711 GCA_034176395.1 Bacteroides sp.
CTATAGTCAACTGCATACTTTCAGTTATTTGGTCGGCATACATAATGACCTTCCCGTTCACATTACGGGCTGCTCGGCCGGCTGTTTGCGTCAACGATCGATGGGAACGTAAGAAGCCTTCTTTGTCTGCATCGAGTATGGCTACCAACGACACCTCGGGAAGATCAAGCCCTTCACGTAAGAGGTTGACTCCAATCAACACATCGTACACGCCTTGACGCAAATCATCCATAATCTTCACCCGTTCGAGTGTATCCACATCACTGTGGATATAGGCACAGCGTACTTGATAACTCAGTAGATACTCAGCCAATTCTTCAGCCATACGCTTAGTCAAGGTGGTCACCAGCACACGTTCCTCTTTTTCCACACGCTGCTGAATCTCTTCCATCAAGTCATCTATTTGATTCATACTGGAACGAACTTCTATAATCGGATCCAACAAACCGGTGGGGCGAATAACCTGCTCAACCACGATACCCTCAGAACGGATCAGTTCATAATCGGCCGGTGTGGCACTGACATAAATGACTTGCCGGGCAATGGACTCGAACTCTTCGAACTTCAAAGGGCGATTATCCAAAGCAGCCGGTAAACGAAATCCATAATCTACCAAATTGGTTTTGCGAGCTCGGTCGCCTCCGTACATAGCTCGTATTTGCGGCACACTGACGTGGCTCTCGTCAATAACGAGCAAAAAGTCTTCGGGGAAAAAATCCAGCAGACAATAAGGGCGTGTCCCGGGCTCTCGACCGTCAAAATAGCGAGAATAGTTCTCAATGCCCGAGCAATGCCCCAACTCGCGCATCATCTCCATATCATAAGTCACTCGCTCGTACAGCCGTTTGGCTTCATAAGGTTTGCCGATGGAACGGAAAAATTCGACTTGTTTAGTGAGATCATCTTCTATCTGACGAATAGCACGCAAGGTGGCCTCTTTAGTAGTCATGAAGAGGTTGGCCGGGTAGATTTTGTAGGACTCGAACGGTGCAATGGTCATTCCTGTGGTGGCGTCAACCTCTTCGATACCATCAATCTCATCGCCCCAAAAAGATATACGAAGCAGATTGTCCGAATAGGCCAAGTACACATCGACCGTATCGCCTTTTACCCTAAAACATCCACGATTCAGTTCTACATCGTTTCGTACATACAGACTATCTACCAACCGCCTCAACAACACGTTCCGATCGAGCATACGCCCTCGCTCTATTTCGATGACGTTGTTGTAGAAGTCGGCCGGGTTGCCCATTCCATAAATGCAAGATACGGAGGAAACCACCACCACGTCTTTGCGTCCCGACAACAAGGCGGAAGTGGCAGCCAAACGCAATTTGTCAATTTCGTCGTTAATAGCTAAATCTTTCTCTATATACGTATCCGTGCCCGGCAAGTAAGCTTCGGGTTGGTAGTAATCGTAGTAAGAAACATAATACTCCACTGCATTATGAGGGAAAAAGCCTTTGAATTCACTATACAGCTGAGCGGCCAACGTTTTATTATGGCTTAAAATAAGAGTGGGTTTGTTCACTTGAGCCACTACATTGGCTATGGTAAACGTCTTACCGGAACCGGTTACTCCGAGCAAGGTTTGGGCAGGGTTTCCACTGCGAATGCCTTCGACCAACTGGGCAATAGCCTCGGGCTGATCTCCCGTAGGGCGATAGGTCGATGTCAATTCAAAAGTCATGATAATCTCAATACAAAGAAGATGCAATATTCGCCAAAATAATCGGTTTACGCTCATAAGACACCCACAAAAACACATAAAACTCTCTCAATCATTCACCTTGAGACTTCTCACTCCACGGATAGACAATGAAACAGCGTTAAAAAAAGAACTCGGCATTGATATATTTCAGACGAATAAGTAACTTTGCGCATTATTTGCAACAGAATGAAAAAGAACATCATCATCGCTTTACTCGGCGTAGTCGCATTCTCTTCGTGTGGAGAGTATAATAGGGTACTTAAGAGTACAGACTATGAATACAAGTACGAGGCAGCCAAAGAATACTTTGCCAAAGGTCAGTATTCGCGCGCATCGCTGTTGCTCAACGAACTCATTACAATCTTTAAGGGCACAGACCGAGCAGAAGAGTCCCTCTATATGCTGGGCATGAGCTACTACAACCAGAAGGACTACCAGTCTTCCACACAAACATTCACCACCTACACCAACACATATCCTCGTGGAGTATATGCCGAGCAGGCATTGTTCCACGCCGGTAAGGGAATGTTTTTGGACACGCCTGAACCTCGGTTGGACCAATCGAGTACCTACCAAGCCATGCAACTTCTACAAACGTTCATGGAGTATTATCCATCCAGTCCTCGTAAATCAGAGACGCAGGAGATGCTTTTTGCCCTACAAGACAAATTGGTGCAAAAAGAGCTGTACACCGCTCGCCTCTACTACAATTTAGGGAACTATTTGGGTAACAACTATGAATCATGTGTCATCACGGCACAAAATGCATTGAAAGATTATCCTTACACGGAGCATCGTGAGGAACTGTCCATATTGGTGCTGCGTGCTCGCTACGAGATGGCCGTAAACAGCGTCGAAGAAAAGCGTTTGGACCGTTATAGAGAAACCATTGACGAATACTACGCTTTCAAGAACGAATTTCCTGAAAGTAAGTACCTGAAGGAAGCCGAAAAGATATTCAATGAATCAAGCAAAGTCATCAAGAATTAAACATATCGAA
>JAXFUC010000123.1:0-7770 GCA_034176395.1 Bacteroides sp.
CTTTCACGTCTTTTAGTTGTTCGAATGTAATCATTGATTGCTTGTTGGTTGATAAATGAATCGGGGGCAAAGGTAGGAAAAACCCTGCACACTTCGCTTGGTGAGTGCCTACACTTTGCCCGGTAAGTGCCTACACTTTGCAACCTAAGTGCCCACACTTTACAGACCAAGTGTTTACGCTTTGCCGAATCATGCTCCAAAGCTCGAGAGACACTGCCGGGAGAACCGCCGGTTGGGGTGGCGAAGAGAAAACGATGAAAACCGTTGAAGGTTAGAATATAATACTATCTTTGTCCCGGTTTTGTTGGCCACCGGCCGTTTCGAGCGGGTGGCCATGAAAAGGGAATCGGGTGCAAGTCCCGAACAGTCCCGCTGCTGTAAGCCCCTTAGAAAAGCAGGCAACAATCGCTGCCACTGCCGATGTCCCAAGCGGACGAGGCGGGAAGGCGTTGCGCTGTGGGGGTAAGTCAGAAGACCTGCAAAGCCGATTCGTGGCCCAAGCCCTTCGAGGAAAGGGGCGGGCATGAACATATGGGATTCATAACACAGAATGCTATGTTTTGGGTGTTTTCACGCTGCAAGTACTCCTTGCAGACGGTTTGCATACTCGGTGTCCTGCTGAGCGGTGGCAAGGCCTCGGCTCAAGAACGGACAGACTCCGTGGGCGAGAAGGCATACGCCATTCCCGAGGTGCGTGTGCGTGGCGAGCTATTGCCCCAACGCACGGCCACGGCTCTGCCCACACAGGTCATGAGCCGCGATGAGCTGCGCCTGTTGGGGTTGAGCAATTTGGCCGATGCCGTGCGACGCATGGCCGGTACGCAGGTGAAGGATTATGGAGGCATAGGCGGACTTAAAACCGTTTCGGTGAGAAGCTTGGGCACTACGCATACGGCCGTGGCCTACGACGGAGTGGCGGTAAGCAATACGCAGGCCGGACAGATAGACATCGGCCACTTCGACATCGAAACCGTGGATCGGGTGGCCTTGGCCGTGGGACAGCACAACGACCTGCTTCAGCCGGCGCGGCTCTTTGCATCGGCTGCCGTGCTTTCGTTCCAAAGTCGCAATCCGCTGGACGAAGCCGTGGGCTCACACCTGTTCGAGGGGCGTGTGCAGTTGGGGTCGTTCGGCTTGGTCAAGCCCTCGCTGCTCTGGGGACAGCGACTCACCGACCGCACGGCCGTGGCTTTGAAGGCCACCTACCTGCGTGCCGACGGCAACTACCCCTTTACGCTGGTCAACGGACGAGAGGTGACGCAGGAGAGGAGGCTAAACAGCGACATCCGTTCGGGGCGTGCCGAGGTGGATTTCTTTCACAACTTTTCTGCGAGTAGTCGTTTGCAAGTCAAGGGCTATTACTACGATTCCGAGCGAGGGCTGCCCGGGGCGGTGATTTACTACGTCAATCAAGCGCGCGAACGCCTATGGGATCGCAACGCCTTTGCCCAAGCCCGGCTGGACAAACATTGGGGCGAACGCTGGCGATTGCAGTTGCAAGGCAAGTTTACCCACTCATGGAACAAATACGAAGACACGGACGTGAAGTACAAAGGCGGTAAGCAAACCGACCTATATAGGCAACACGAATACTATCTGTCGGGGGCCTTGCTGTGGCAAGCCTCCAAGCATTGGACGGCATCGCTGAGCAACGACCTGGCGGTGAACACACTGTGGAGCAACCAACCCGAGCCACCCCTGCCGTTGCGACGCTCGTGGCTGTCGGCCTTCAACTTGCGCTATACGGGTGAAGGGCTGACACTTACGGCCGGAGCCGTCTACACCTATATGAGCGACCGCGTGCAGGCCGGCAACCGACCGGCCGATGCTCGCCGACTCAGCCCCACGGTTTCGTTGCTGCTGCGCCCATGGTCGGCACACGAATTCTATGTGCGGGCCTTGTACAAACACAATTTCCGCGTGCCCACCTTCAACGACTTCTACTACTGGAGTATTGGCAACACCTCGCTTAAGCCCGAGAAAGCGCAAGAGTGGAACGTGGGGTTGACCTGGGCCGGGCGGCCGTTCGAGTGGCTCGACTACCTGGCCTGCTCGGTCGATGCCTATCACAACCGAGTCGAAGACAAGATTGTGGCCTTGCCAACGACCTATGTGTGGCGCATGATGAACTTCGGACGGGTGAACATTGTAGGGGCTGAAGTCACCCTGCGTGCGGAAATTATGCTGCCCCACCGCCTGCGTTTGAAAGCCACGGCCAACTATACCTACCAGCGAGCCGTGGACATCACCCAAAAAGAGAGCAAGAACTACGGCCACCAATTGCCCTATACCCCCCGACACAGCGGCAATGCTTCGCTGCTGCTGCACACCCCTTGGGCAGACCTGGGCTATACGCTTACCGCTGTGAGCAACCGCTATGCCCTGCCGCAGAATATTGCTTCCAACCGCATCGACGGCTATGCCGAACACTCGCTGGCTGTGACTCGCCACTTCGTCGTGGGGCGTTCGCACCGGTTGAGGCTGCAAGCGGAACTCAACAACCTGACCAACGAACAGTATGACATCATCAAGTTCTACCCCATGCCGGGGCGATCGCTGCGGCTGACGGCAGGATTTCAATTCTAACTCACTTACCACTTAGATTATCAACACAAAAACAAAAACGATGAAACTGAAAAGCTTTTTTTGGAGCGTGCTCTGCATGCTGATGGTGACCGTGGCCTTTACGGCTTGTGACGGCAAGGAAGAAATTCCCGGATGGGACGACAACGGCACGGCGGTTGAGCTGCCCTACAAGCGTGTGTTCATATTGAACCAAGGCAAACAAAATGCCAACAACGGCAACATCTCTTTTTATGCACCCAATAAGGATGGGGTGAGAAATTTTGTTCCCGACCTGTACAAGGTGCAAAACCAAAAAGGATTGGGTGATACGGCTCAGGACTTGATTCAGTACAAGAATAAACTTTATGCCGTGGTAGCAGGTTCCAAGCTGCTGCTGCGTTTGAATTCGGCCGGCGTGGAAGAGGCTCGTCTGACGTTTTCCGACCAAGACGGAACTCCCCGCTACGTGATAGAAGTCGGCGGAAAGTTGTATGTCAGCCTATGGAGTGGCCGTGTGGCACGCATCGACCCCGAATCCTTGAAAATCGAAGCGTATGCCACCGTGAATGCCAACCCCGAAGAGTTGGTGACCGTTGGCAATAAGCTTTACGTGGCAAACTCGGGCTACGGAAAAGGGAACACTGTTTCGGTCATCGACCTGACCTCCTTTGCCAAAGAAAAGGATATCACCGTGGTGGCCAATCCCAATAACTTGTTGGCGGTGAACAATAACGTGTACTTGCTTTCGTGGGGTAAGTGGACTAACGTATTGGGAGAAGGATACACCTTTCAGCACATCCAAGCAGACGGAAGCGTGAAGCAAATAGCTGTGGCTTCTAAATTTGCTGCCTACGGTGATGTGATTTACCTCATCTACTCCAGTTGGAGCGCAGGTCTCGACCGACATATCTTTTCTACCTATAACACAAAGACGGGAAAACTGACCGAAGGTTCCTTCCTCAAGAACGCTCCCGAGTCCTTGTTGGTTTCTACCATCTATGGTTTCGGCATCGACCCACAAACGGGTGAGTTCTATTTAAGCACGTCCGACTACAAGAACATAGGCGACGTTTATCGCTTCAAAGCCGATGGCACCTTCCTCGAGAAGTTTGAATGCGGTGGTTTGAACCCCAGTAAATTCGTCTTCTTGCCCTGATGAGAACATATGGAATCTTTGGGCTTGTCCTGCTACTCCTCTGCGCCTGTCGCGGTGGGAGTGGCGGGACAGCTCTTTCTGTACAAGCCGATACGCTGGACTTGCGCCATGCCGAGCATCTGAAGATTGTGACACATCCGGGCTATACGGTGGCCACTTTGCGCAATCCGTGGGACACAACCCGGGTGCTCAATACCTACATATTGGTCGGTAAGGATTCACCTCTGCCCGATTCGTTGCCTGCGGGTACGTTGGTGAGAGTGCCTTTGCAGCGCATGGTGGTCTATTCGTCGGTGCACAACAGTTTGTTCTATCGGCTGGGAGCTTTGAAACATATAGCCGGCATTTGCGGACTGCACTACGTCAACCTCGAACCCATTGTGAACGAATGCAAGGAAGGGCGCATCGTGGACTTGGGCGATGGCATGAATCCCGACGTGGAACGACTGGTGGAACTGAACCCCGATGCCATCTTCCTCTCCCCCTTCGAGAACAGTGGAGGCTACGGGCGAGTGGGCAAACTGGGCGTGCCCATCATCGAATGTGCCGACTATATGGAAACGTCGGCTTTGGGACGAGCCGAGTGGATGCGGTTCTATGGCCTCCTGCTGGGCAAGACCGAGGTGGCCGACAGCCTGTTTCGAGCCGTGGAACAGCGGTATGACAGCCTGCGGAGCTTGGTGGCCGAGGTGGCGAAGAAGCCCACGGTGATGTGCGACCTCAAAACAAGTGCCACCTGGTATACCCCCGGTGGAAGCAGCACCATGGGACGCTTGTTGGCTGATGCCGGGGCACATTATGTCTTTGCACATACGTCCAACAGCGGTTCCATTCCTTATCCCTTCGAGGTGGTCTTTGACCGAGGGCGCGAAGCCGACTTTTGGCTGGTGCGATACAACCAAGCTCGGGACAAGACCTATGGAGAGCTGGCCTCGGACTTCTCGGCCTACACCGGCTTTCGGCCCTATGCCGAGCGGCGTATCTACGGTTGCAATACGGGCCATGTGCCCTTCTACGAGGAAGTGCCCTTCGGCCCCGACGCGTTGTTGAAAGACTTGATTAAGATATTCCATCCCGACCTATTGCCCGAGCATCGTTTGCAATACTACACCCCGCTGCTCGAAGATTGAACACGATATGAATGAAGCAGATTCACGAATCATAAACCATCGCTCCACACATCGAGGCTTGCGCCTGATTCGGGTGCTTGCACTCATGCTGGTGTTGCTCTTTGTGGGCAACCTCTTGGTGGGGTCGGTCAAGATACCGGCCACGGAGGTGTGGCGCATCTTGTTTGGATATTCGACCGACCATCCGGCTTGGACCTATATCGTATGGGAGGCACGCTTGCCCCAGGCCATTACGGCCTTGCTGTGCGGAGCGGCCTTGGCTGTGTCGGGACTGATGTTGCAAACGGCCTTCAACAATCCGTTGGCAGGGCCGTCGATATTGGGTATCAACTCGGGAGCAAGCCTGGGCGTGGCCTTGGTGATGCTGGCCGGAGGCGGTACACTGGCAACGGGAGCCGTCCAACTGTCGGGATTCTTTGCGGTGATCTTGGGTGCTTTCGTCGGTGCCATGCTGGTGATGGGGCTCATTCTCTTCTTCTCCACCTTGATAAGAAATGGGGTTATGCTGCTGATAGCTGGCATTATGATTGGTTACATCACTTCGTCAGCCATCTCGTTGCTCAATTTCTTTGCCACGGCAGAGGGCGTTCACTCCTATATGATTTGGGGAATGGGCAATTTCGGTGGGGTGTCCCTGCAGCAACTGCCCTATTTCTCGGTGCTGTGCATCGGAGGATTGCTCCTATCGGTTTTGCTCATCAAGCCCTTGAACGCCTTGCTGCTTGGCCCACGCTATGCCGAGAATCTGGGTGTGAACATTCGCCGAACGCGCAACCTCTTGCTCGTGGCCACGGGACTGCTCACGGCCGTGACGACAGCCTTTTGTGGTCCCATTGCATTTGTCGGAATGGCCGTGCCCCATGTGGCTCGCTTGACGCTGGGCACCTCCAATCATAACCTGCTGATGCCGGTCACCCTGCTCATGGGAGGCGGTGCGGCACTGCTGTGCAACCTGCTTTGTGTGTTGCCGGGCGAGGGTGGACTGCTGCCGCTCAACGCAGTGACACCCGTCTTGGGCGCACCGGTGATCATCTATGTCATAGCCAATCAACGTAAAATTCAATACTTCAACTGATGCTGACTACCGTTCTTTCGGCCCACGACCTTGCCATCGGCTATCGCTCGGGACGAGCTTTCACGGCGATACATCAAGGCCTTTCGTTTACGCTTTATGGGGGCGAGCTGACCTGTCTGCTGGGAGCCAATGGCTGTGGCAAGTCCACCCTGTTGCGAACCTTGGCTGCTTCGCAACCGGCATTGGGTGGCGAAATAAACTTGATGGGAAAGCCCATGAATCGATATACGGGGCGTGAGCTTTCGCGCACCATAGGCATCGTGCTGACCGACAAAACTCAGGCGGGCGGACTCACTGTCTACGAGCTGGTGGCCTTGGGACGCCAACCCCATACCGGTTTTTTCGGACGGCTCGAAGAGCACGACCATCGGCGCATAGAAGCAGCTCTTCAGAGCGTGGGGATTGCCCACAAGGCCGCGGCATATGTGGCTTCCCTTTCGGACGGAGAGCGGCAAAAGGTCTTCATTGCCAAAGCCTTGGTGCAGGAGTGCCCGCTCATCCTGCTCGACGAACCCACGGCCTTCTTGGACGTGGTGAGCCGAATCGAGATCATGAACCTGCTGCGTCGATTGGCTGCGGAGGAAAATAGGGCCATATTGCTTTCGACCCACGATGTGGAGCAGGCTTTGACCCTGGCCGATAGGCTTTGGCTACTCTCGCCGACCAAAGGCCTACAATGTGGTAACACCGAAGACATGGTGCTGAGCGGACGGATGAACGATTTGTTTGAACGAGGCAATTTGATCTTCGATCCTCGAACGGGTACCTATCATCCGAGGGTAGAGGGGGTGCGAAGCATCCGAGTCGAGGCCATCGACGACTTGCTGCTCCATCGCTCTACCGCTGCGTTGCAACGCATGGGCTACCGCTGCCTGCCTGCCGACGACGTGGTTTCGGAGGATACGCCTCGGCTGCGTGTGGGTTCGCCCACGGCCTTGCACCTAAATAGGGATGGGGTCGCACAAACCTACGATTCGTTTGAAGCCTTGGCGGTCGCTCTGAGGTAGGAGGCGATTGCTACGTATGGAGACGACGAGTCATAAGACGTTGCCTACCGGGTGAGATTCTTTCGTCTGCAAACCTTCTGCGTTTTATCACCGAAGCATGGCTCCTATTCAAGTGGGCAGTAGATGCTTGCCAGCCGAAGAGTGAACACTCATTGAGCAAGGTGTAGACACCTATTGAGCAAAGTGCGGGTACTTGTCGTCCAAAGTGTAGGCACTTCCCGTCCAAAGTATAGGCACTTCCCGACCGAAATGTAGGCACTTCCTGATCAAAGTGTGGATGTTGTTTGAGCAGCGTGTCGGCAGGTCATCCGCTCGGTTTTTACTCTCCGAGCCATCTCTCTTGCGATGAGGTTTGAAAACAGTCGCGGGCCATCGTTCGATTGGCCGCCTTTTCGTCTGCTTGTCTGCCTGCTCTCGTGGCGGTGATCTTGGCGTTGAATCGGCGAGTGCCTGCTTTTGCGTCCATGCCCTCTAAGCTTTTGTGTGCGTTGTCTTTGGTTCTTGGATGCATGTCTTTTACGCTTGCTTCTTCTTCCTTCACCGCTTCGTGAGTTTCTCTTTTTACTCTCTCTTGTCTCTCTTTCGAGGGTGGCGATCGCAGCTGGCATATCCCCCTCGCCGGTTTTACACGTTGCGTGCACACTTGTAGGGGGAGAGGAGGCGAGGCTTCCCCGCCGATGTCGGCGGCTGCCGGTGAATCCCGTCCGAGGTTTGTGCTTCACACGGCTGAATGACAAATAATAAACGAAAGTTTTGCGGATAATGAAAGTATGTGTAATTTTGCCCCACATTTGCCGTTTTGTGCAAATGCCATCCTAACACTTTATTTATAGTAAT
>JAXFUC010000124.1:0-10604 GCA_034176395.1 Bacteroides sp.
TATTGAGATAGCAAAAGACATTTAGAAACATTTACTTTTACTCTATATTGTAATTTACACTTGATTATCAGTCGTTTGCAGTTTTATGATATTCTGTGAAAGTATAAGTTCGAGAGCCTGTCTCTCCGCTGGAAGTACTCTGAAAATAAAATCGGAGAAACTTCAACAAACAAGTAAGCATCGTGATCTCAACGGATTACGATGCTTTTCTTTTATGTCTACCTTTCCTCTCTGAGTACTCAGAGGGGGTGTGGATATGCTCCAAATTCTTTGTTTGGGCTACAATCCGGCTACATTCCTTGCAGGTAAACAAGGAATGTAGCCGGGATTTTGTGGAGAGGGTGCTTGGAATGTTTGTGGGCGATTGAAATGAAGAACGGCAGGTTGTGCCGATCTGAATATTTGCACCATGGTCTTGTTTTGTTCATGGAGCTTGTCGTGATGGCAGTTCTTTCTTTTTCTCGAGAAACCGGGATATGGGTTCTTGTTTCAAGGATGTAGCCGATTCGATGAGAGTTGCAGGAAAGGAGTTCCTACTCCCTTCCCATCAAGCGTGTTTCGGCCCAAGATTCGTATTTTGTTCCTTTCCGTCCGTAGTTGGCAAAGGGATGAATGGATATACCGCCGCGAGGGGTGAATAGTCCTGTGACCTCAATATACTTGGGGGCCATTAAACGGACGAGGTCTTTGAGGATGATGTTCACGCAGTCTTCGTGAAAAGCACCGTGGTTGCGAAAGCTGAACAGATAGAGTTTAAGGCTCTTGCTCTCCACCATCTTGACATCGGGGATGTAGGAGATGCGTATTTCGGCAAAGTCGGGCTGTCCCGTGATGGGGCAAAGACTGGTGAATTCGGGGCAATTGAAACGCACCCAATAATCGTTTTCGGGATGTTTATTGTCGAATGCCTCCAATACTTCGGGGGCATAGTCTTGTCGATAGGTTGTTGTTTGGCCTAAAAGAGTAAGTGAGGACATGGGCTATTGATGTGTTGAATGAAGAATTAAAGAGGGGAGAGGAAGCGTTTGAGATTACCGGATGGGTGCTCACAATTCATTCACTTTCCATATTTTATAGGAGATGTTGTTGTCGTAGACGTCCGTTCCTTCTACGCGTTTCACCGCTTTGACCACTCGAATGGTCAGGGGGAGCACGAGAATCTCATAGAGAGATTTCAACACGATTTGCAAAAGCATGATGCCTCCCAGCTCTTGCCAACCGATGATACCGGCAAAAGCTATGGGGAAGAAGATAATGGAATCGGCCGTTTCGCCTGTCACCGTCGACCAAATGGCGCGCGCCGAGAAGTTGCGCCCCGCACTGGCTATCTTCATGCGGCTCATGACGTAGGCGTTGATGAACGACCCGGTGAGGAAAGCTAGCAAACTGGCCACCACGATGCGTGGAGCCATGCCAAAGACGAAATTGAAGTGGGCTTCGCCTTCCCAAAAAGGAGCTGCGGGCAGCGACACGGCCAACAATCCGAGGGAGACGACGAAGAAGTTCATGGCAAAGCCGCTCCAAATAATGAGTCGCGCTTTGCGAAACCCCCAAACCTCGGCTATGCAGTCGTTGATGATGTAGGAAACCGGGAATACAAGCAAGCCGGCCGTGACGTGCAAGCCTGCGATTTCAATGACTTTGGTTTCGAGAAGATTGGCTGTGATGAGGCAAACGTTGAAGAGAATGCCCATGAGCATGAAAGGTACAGATACTTTTTCCTTCATAATTCCTGTTTTTTACGTGGTGTTCTAGAATACACGGCCGCTATTCACGGCATCGTATGTGTTTGATTTCGGGCGGCAAAGGTAATAAAACATTTCAAAGTCCGTGCAAGGCATTCGGAATTGTATCCTTTTGCACTCGGGAAGAAAGCGCTACGACTCAAAGTTTTACTCGTCAATCGTTTTGTTTCGTTGCTTTTCTGTCTACCTTTGCCACCTCTTACAGGTAATTTCTACGAAACATGACACAACCCAAAGTAATCCTCACCGGCGACCGCCCCACAGGACGCCTCCACATAGGTCACTACGTAGGCTCGCTCAAGCGACGCGTCGAACTTCAAGAGTCGGGACTTTACGATCGCACCTTTGTATTCATTGCCGATGCTCAAGCACTGACCGACAATATCGACAACCCCGAGAAGGTTCGACAAAACGTCATCGAAGTGGCACTGGACTACCTGGCCGTGGGCATCGACCCGAGTCGCACCACCGTGTTCATTCAGTCCCAAATTCCGGAACTCTGCGAACTGACGTTCTATTACATGGACTTGGTCACTGTGTCGCGTTTGCAACGCAATCCCACGGTGAAGACCGAGATACAGATGCGCAAATTCGAGTCGAGCATTCCGGTGGGCTTCTTCACCTATCCCATCAGTCAAGCAGCCGACATCACCGCTTTTCGTGCCACCACCGTTCCGGTGGGCGAGGACCAAGAGCCGATGATCGAACAAACCCGGGAAATTGTGCGCCGCTTCAACCACCTCTATGGCGAAACTCTGACCGAACCCAACATCCTGCTGCCCGAAAATGCCGCCTGTCTGCGTCTGCCCGGCACCGATGGCAAGGCCAAGATGAGCAAATCGCTGGGCAACTGCATCTACCTATCGGACGAACCCGATGTGGTGCAAAAGCAAATCATGGGCATGTATACCGACCCCAACCACCTGCGTGTGCAAGATCCCGGACAGGTGGAAGGCAACACCGTGTTCACCTACCTGGACGCTTTTTCTCGGCCCGAACACTTTGAAGCCTTCTTGCCCGAGTATCCCAACCTCGAAGAACTGAAGGCCCACTACCGTCGCGGCGGATTGGGAGACGTAAAGGTGAAACGTTTCCTCAACGAAATCATGCAAGCTGAATTGGCTCCTATTCGCGGCCGACGCAAGGAGTTTCAGCAAGACATTCCGGCCATCTACGACATGCTCAAGCAAGGATGCGAGTCGGCTCGTGCCGTAGCCGCAGCCACTTTGGACGATGTGAAACGTGCCATGCGCATCAACTACTTCGACGACCGAGAACTGATTGCCGAACAAGCCAAGCGTTTTGCTTCACAAGGATAACACCGACCCGATGCGAGAGGAGATAAAAACCTCTCGCATCGTCTTTTTTATTCCGACGCATCGGGTGTCGATGCCCGAGCTGTGAAGCGTAGGCACTTTGGAGGCAAAGCGTAGGCACTTCGGAGGCAAAGTGTAGGCATTTCGGAAGCAAAGTGCAGACTCTTTGGAAACAAAGTGCGGGCACTCGGCGAGTCGGGCATAGGTGTACTGCCGAGTTGGTGCTCTTGCTTTGTGCGTATGCTTTTCCCGCGTGCGAACCCTTTCTCGTGCAGTGCTCGCCTCATTGCTCCATCTTTCGGAGCACAAAAAACTAAAAAATGTGCAGCCATTTCCTGCTTTGCTTGTTCGATGTGTGTAAATATACTACCTTTGTTGTTGCAACGTAGAACGCAGTTTAAGGACATATCCATGGCAGTATCAAAAACACGAGCAAAATTAGTGGACACAGCCCGCCAGCTGTTTGCAAAGAAGGGAATCGAGAATACCACGATGAACGACATCGCTTTGGCCTCGGGCAAAGGGCGGCGAACGCTTTATACCTACTTCAAAAGCAAAGAGGAACTGTATGATGCCGTTTCGGAGTCGGAGCTGGAGCTACTTTCTCAAACCATGAAGCGTGTTGCTTCCAAGGATTTAAGTCCCGACGACAAGATATTGGAACTTATCTTCACTCGTCTCGACACCATAAAAACGGTGGTCTATCGCAACGGAACGCTGCGCGCCAACTTCTTCCGCGACATTTGGAAAGTGGAGAAGATTCGCAAGCAGTTTGACAAGAGAGAAATCGAGTTGTTCCGCTCCGTCTTGTCCGAGGGTCAGGAAAAGGGTGTCTTTCTCATCGACGACGTAGACCTGCTGGCCTCGGTGCTGCACTACTGCATCAAGGGCATCGAGGTGCCCTACATCCGCGACAGCATCGGTACAAACCTCGACGAAGAAACCAGCAAGAAGTATGTGGCCAACATTGTGTTTGGCGCATTAAGACGTATATCACAATAAGTAACAAACCAATTAAAAGAACCTATCATGGGATTATTAACAGGAAAAACAGCCATTGTTACGGGTGCAGCTCGCGGCATCGGTAAGGCCATTGCATTGAGATTTGCCGCCGAAGGTGCAAACGTTGCATTTACCGACTTGGTAATAGACGAAAATGCACAAAATACCATAAAAGAATTGGAAGCCATGGGTGTGAAAGCCAAAGCCTATGCCTCCAATGCTGCCGACTTTGCCGACACGGCCAAGGTGGTGGCCGACATACACCAAGACTTCGGTCGCATCGACGTTTTGGTGAACAATGCAGGCATCACCCGCGATGGCCTCATGATGCGCATGAGCGAGCAGCAATGGGACATGGTGATTAACGTAAACCTCAAGTCGGCTTTCAACTTCATCCACGCTTGTACCCCCATTATGATGCGTCAAAAATCGGGCAGTGTCATCAATATGGCCTCGGTGGTGGGTGTTCATGGCAATGCCGGACAAGCCAACTATGCCGCTTCCAAAGCCGGCATGATTGCCTTGGCCAAATCCATTGCCCAAGAACTCGGCTCGCGCGGTGTTCGTGCCAACGCCATCGCTCCGGGCTTTATCCAAACCGATATGACCGCAGCCTTGTCGGACGAAGTGCGTGAGGAATGGGCCAAGAAAATCCCCTTGCGCCGAGGCGGAACGCCCGAAGACGTGGCCAACATCGCCCTCTTCCTGGCCTCAGACCTGTCTTCCTACGTATCGGGACAAGTCATCCAGGTGGATGGTGGCATGAATATGTAAACCCCACCCTATGACGGTCGTTTACGAAGATAACCACATCATCGTAGTCAACAAGACCGCTTCCGAGATTGTCCAAGGCGATAAAACCGGCGATACCCCGCTTTCGGAAACCGTCAAGCAGTATCTGAAAGAGAAGTATGCCAAACCCGGAAATGTCTTTATAGGCGTGACCCATCGCTTGGATCGCCCCGTAAGCGGACTTGTTGTCTTCGCCAAAACCGGTAAGGCACTGACCCGACTGAACGAGATGTTTCGCATCGGGAGCGTGAAGAAAACCTATTGGGCCATTGTGAAGCAACGCCCACCTCGGTCGGAAGGTGAGTTGACCCACTACCTGGTGCGCAACGAGAAACAGAACAAAAGCTACGCACACGAACGAGAAGTGCCCGGCAGCAAGCGAGCCACACTCTCGTATCGACTGGTGGCGCAGTCGGATCGCTATCACCTCTTGGAGGTCGATTTGCAAACCGGCCGACACCACCAAATTCGCTGCCAACTGGCCAAGATGGGGTGTCCCATCAAAGGAGACCTAAAGTATGGTTTCGAACGCTCCAACCCCGACGGCAGCATCGGTCTGCATGCCCGTAGGGTACAATTTATCCACCCGGTGTCGGGTAAGACAATCGACCTGGTTGCCCCCGTACCATCGGACACGCTGTGGCGCAGCTTTGAAGACATGATTGCCCGTCCAACCTCGCTTATGCCATGAACATCCTTCGTTTTACCATCGGAAGCCTGCTGCTTGTCGTTCTTTCGACAGCGTGCAGCGGCCTGAACAAAAAAACTCAAAACATGAATCAAGAAACCATTGTAAGCATAGAAACCACCGCCGGCACCGTCCAAGTTAAACTCTACGACGATACGCCCCTGCATCGCGACAACTTCCTGAAACTGGTCGATGAGGGGATGTACGAAGGCACGCTCTTTCATCGGGTCATCAAGGACTTCATGATCCAAGCCGGAGATCCTGAATCGAAGAATGCGCCCCAAGGAAAAGTATTGGGTGCGGGCGACGTGGGCTATACGATACCGGCCGAGTTCGTCTATCCCAAGCACTTTCATAAGAGAGGTGTGCTCTCGGCTGCCCGTCAAGGCGATGAGGTGAACCCGCAGAAAGCTTCGTCGGGTTGCCAATTATATATCGTAACCGTTAAGGTCTTCAACGACTCCACCTTGATTGCCATGGAAGAACGCATCAACGAAAGCCGCATATCGGCCGCCTTCGACTCGCTGGCACGCAAACATATGAAAGAGATTTATAAGATGCGCAAGGAGAACGATGAAGACGGTTTGTATGCACTTCAGGAGAAGTTGCTGGAGCAAGCACAAGCCGAGGCCGGGAAAGAGCCTGCATTCAAGTTCACACCCGAGCAAATCAAGGCCTATACCACCGTGGGCGGAACACCGCATTTGGATGGGGCGTACACCGTGTTCGGAGAAGTGGTGCAAGGTATGGAAGTGGTTGAAGCCATCCAACAAGTAAAGACCGACCGTAGCGATCGGCCTTTGGAGGATGTTCGCATCGTTAAAGTAAGCCGTCTGTAAGCAGGTGAACATACGCAAACACACCCTGGATAATGGGCTGCGCATTGTGCATGCACAGGATAACAGCACGCAAATGGTGGCCTTGAACCTGCTCTACGACGTAGGAGCAAAAGATGAGCACCCCGACCGCACGGGGTTTGCCCATCTGTTTGAACACCTTATGTTCGGCGGCTCGATTCACATCCCCGATTATGACACGCCGCTGCAACTGGCCGGGGGCGAGAACAATGCGTGGACAAATAACGACATTACGAACTACTACCTCACCATTCCGCATCAGAATGTCGAAACAGGCTTTTGGCTGGAGTCCGATCGCATGCTGGAATTGGCCTTCAGTCAGCAAAGTCTGGACGTACAAAAGGGGGTGGTCATCGAGGAGTTCAAGCAGCGTTGTCTGAATCAGCCCTACGGCGATTCGGGACATCTGTTGCGTGCATTGGCCTATCGGGTGCATCCCTATCGCTACCCTACCATCGGGAAAGAGCCGGCACACATCGAACAAGCCACGTTGGATCAAGTGAAGAGTTTCTTCTTTCAGCACTATGCCCCCAACAATGCCATTCTCGCAGTGACGGGACGAATCGACTTCGATCATACGGTGAGACTGGCCGAGAAATGGTTTGGCAGCATTCCCCGTCGGGAAATTGCCGTTCGCAACCTCCCTCAGGAACCCGAACAGCAGGAAGAACGTCGCCTCTCGGTGGAACGGCCCGTGCCGCTCGATGCCATCTATATGGCTTATAAAATGTGCGATCATCACCATCCGGATTACTATGCCTGCGACGTGTTGTCCGATGTGTTGAGCAACGGGAAATCCAGCCGTCTCAACCGCAGACTGGTGCAAGAGCAAAAGCTTTTTTCTTCACTCGATGCCTACATCGCAGGCAGTATTGATGCGGGGCTTTTTCACATCGTGGGCAAACCTTCCGAAGGTGTTTCGCCGGAACAGGCCGAGGCCGCTATCGAGGCCGAACTCGAAGCCTTGAAGCAAACCCCTCCAAGCACGGAAGAGCTGGAAAAAGTGAAAAATAAGTTTGAGTCGTCGCACATCTTCGGGAACATCAATTACCTCAATGTGGCCACGAACTTGGCTTGGTATGAGCTGTTGGGTGGTGCGGAAAATCTGCTGTGCGAGGTCGATCGCTACCGTTCGGTTACCCCGCAACACCTGCAAGAGGTGGCTCAACGTATGTTCTGTCGAGACAGAAAATCCGTACTCTACTACAAGAAACAACCGAATGCTCACTCGCTATAATTCTCATTATCGCACACTCTTGTCATTGGGAATCCCCATCATGGTGGGGCAAGCCGGACTCATCGTGCAAGGATTTGCCGACACGATGATGGTGGGGCACCACAGTACCTTGGAGCTTGCGGCCGCCTCGTTTGTAAACAATATATTCAATTTTGTCATACTCTTCGGACTGGGTTTCTCCTATGGCCTGACCCCCATCGTGGGCGGTTATTGCGGTCAAGGAAATCACGAACAAGCCGGGCAAGCTTTGAGATGCAGTCTGCCCCTTAATCTCGCAGTGGGGGTGCTCCTCACCGGAGTTCTGAGTCTCTTTTACTTGTCGATTGAACAAATGGGGCAGCCCGAAGAACTCTTGCCGCTTATCAAGCCCTACTTTTTGGTAACATTGGCTTCGTTGGTGCCTCTCATGGTGTTCAATGCCTTTAAACAGTTTGCCGATGGGACAACCGACACGCAAACCGGCATGTGGATCATGCTGGGAGGCAACGTGCTGAACATAGTGGGCAACTACCTGCTCATCTATGGCAAGGCCGGTTTCCCGGAATTGGGATTGATGGGAGCGGGCATCAGCACACTTGCTTCGCGCATCATCATGATGTTGGCCTTCGGTCTGTTGTTTCTACGTATGCCGCGCTTTGCCCCTTATCACCATGGGTTCTTTTCTTCGGGATGGTCGCGTGCACTCATGAAACGCATCTCTACCATGGGCTATCCCATTGCATTGCAAATGGGCATGGAATCGGCGGCATTCAACCTCAGCACCATCATGGTGGGATGGCTCGGCAGCATTGCCTTGGCCTCACATCAAATCATGTTGACCATCTCGCAATTCACCTTCATGATGTACTACGGTTTAGGGGCAGCTGTTTCCATTCGTGTCAGCCATTTCAAGGGACAGAATAATTATCTGTTTGTTCGGCAGTCGGCTACGGCAGGTTTCCACCTCATGATAGCGCTGGGACTGGTGCTCAGCACCATCGTTTTCATGCTGCGCCACGAACTCGGTGGATGGTTTACGGCCGATGCCGAAGTATCTGCTACCGTTGTGGCACTCATTTTTCCGCTGCTCATCTACCAGTTTGGCGACGGGCTTCAAATAAACTATGCCAATGCCTTGCGTGGCATCTCCGATGTCCGTCCCATGATGCTCTTCGCCTTCATTGCATTCTTCGTCATCAGCCTGCCTCTAAGCTATTTGTTCGGTATTCGTATGCAAGGCGGGGTTTTAGGCGTTTGGATGAGCTACCCCTTCGGTCTCACTGCTGCCGGCATCTTGTTTTGGCTACGTTTTCGCCATCGGGTCAAACGTGTCCATGCAGCGTAAGGACAAGTCAAGGATGATTCAGGCTGTCTCGTTTGCACAGTAACGGACAGAAAAGAGAGCATCCCATCGTCCCGGTTCCACAAGAGCCAATCAAACGATGAATGTCCCATTCATCTCACTCCTATGCAGAGGGAGAGGGTAGGAGAACTCTAACCCTACCATCTTGGTGAAGGCAAGTTAGGACGATAGATTTCCGGAATTCCCGTTTCAGTGAAAGAAAAAAGGGAGATAGTACCGGAAAACTCGCTATTTTTATGAATGTGGATAAGAAAAAAGCATTCTTCCTCAAAAAAAAGATCAAAGGCCTTGCAGGTTTCAAAACATTCGCTACCTTTGCACTCGCAATCGAGAGAGGTTGCTTGAAAACAAAAGAATGGTGTGGTAGTTCAGTTGGTTAGAATACCTGCCTGTCACGCAGGGGGTCGCGGGTTCGAGTCCCGTCCATACCGCAGTCTAATGAGAAGGCGATTACGATAAGTAGTCGCCTTTTTCTTTGTGTGTTATGAGGCTCCAATTAGCGTGCTGATGTACGTTGGTAGGTCTTAGTGCGCAAGGATTGAGGGAAAAGCCAAAGAATTGAACTTATTGTTTTTCTTTCCTCTTTGCATTCCGGCTTTCTCATCCCAATGTCCTTTGGGCAAAAAGCATTTGCACTTCATCCTACAATCATTGAGCAGCATCGCAAAAGCCGACCTGCCGATATGTACTTGCAGGACTTTTGTAAAAACGGCAATTATTTCCCTTCAATTCTTCTCTCCAAAATCGATACTTCCGACTTGAGAATGTCTATCTGAATAAAGAAAAGACAAGATATTTTCCAGCGAGCATCTCAATTGAAACAGATTTCCAAAGTCTCTTCTCAATTGTGTTTTCGGTTATGTCTCACATCAAATACATGGAGAAACAAATGGATGAGCATTTGCTCAAAATTGGGAGGAATAGAGAATCTTTTCGTTATAATTGACAAATATGTTTGTCTTTGCTTTGTTCTCAGGTGTAAATATCATAGCTTCGCGAAGCGAGGATTGTAACCGTTTCATTCTAATTACCGATGAAGAGCTATGTTTTTCTGGGATTATGTACCTTCCCAATGTTGCTTTCTTGTTCTCAAGACTTTAAAGAAGAACAACAAACTTCCAATGTCATGGAAGCGAATGATAGAATACCTTTAAAGTATGAATTGGCACGTATGAACGGAAGGATTTACCGAATCCCAGTTCTACCAGAATCCATACAAATTTTGCTGGATAAGCATATCGTACTTGTGGATGGAGAATATCGTATAAGTATACCTAAATCGGAAGTCATTGGTATAGGAATTACCGGGAAGGAGTATGAGCAGATTTGTTCCGAAATCGGAGCTGCCAATAAACTCTTGAAGGAGACAATAGATGAAGTCTTGGCCACCCCCGGCACTCATCGTTTGGGATTTGTTATCGGAGATGGTGTCGTTTCCATAGATGGAGCACTGACTTCTTGTTCTCAAGAGAGAGGTCAAGTAGACCGAGAAGTTCACAAACTTTCGAGTCGTTTGAGGCGGAATTTGGACAAGCACGGTATCAGACGTGAACAATTTCATTTGCAAGTTGCTTGTCATCTTCAAATATTGATGGAGTGAGACGGAGTTGCTTTTTCACTTCTTG
>JAXFUC010000125.1:0-6818 GCA_034176395.1 Bacteroides sp.
CTCAAAATAAAACCGCACAGTTTCCAAGTCCAGTGCAAAAAACAAGCGAGGAGATGCCATACATCTCCTCGCCTTTATCTCCATGCCCCACGAAGAGCATGCGTATGTACACGAATCAATAGGTGTGATCGTCGCCCTTCATCTCTTCGGAGGTGATCTTCGTACGGTTTAGGCTTCGCCAAGCGTGGAAGATGTAGGCCAACACGAAAGGCACTAAGATAGAAACGTAGGCCATGGTGCGCAAGGTGAATTCGCTTGAACAGCTATTGCTCAACGTGAGAGAGCTTTGCAAATCGGCCGTAGAGGGATAGTAGGCTGTGTTATTGAAGCCGGCAAGCATCAGCAGGCACCACACGGTGAGCACCGTACCCAGTCCGGCAAACCAGATTCCCTTGTCGAATCCTTTCTTCACCAGGGTCAGGCCGATACCTGCAAGCACCAACACTACGCCCGTAAGGAAGCCAACGGCCACCAAAGGCATCTCGATGAGATTGGTGAAGTACTTATAGGGCTCCATGAATACTTCCTGCGTCTCGGGATTCACAGCGAATCCGTCGGCCAGCAACGTACGTCCCAAGAAGGCCAAGAAGAAAATCAAGAAAGGAACTGTGTTGAGGAGTACAGCCTGGCGACAGCGAGCCACGAAAGCTTCGTCCTCGATATTGTTGATGAAGTACAAAGCTCCCAACACCCGAGCCAGGAAGAAGACAGCCAACCCCAACACCACGTTCCAAGGATTGGTCAGTGCATCGAGCCCGTGCCATCCGTTGCCCCACATGCTGATAACGGGCATGAAGCTCTCGGAGATATTGCCTTTATTGACCAAGAAACTTGAGCCGGTGAAGAACGTAGCCACCGCTCCGCCCAGCAACACCGGGCCAACAACTCCGTTGGCAACCAAAAATCCCCGATAGGTATTCTTGCCCAAGAGATTGCCCACTTTGCTCTGAAACTCGTAACTCACCGCTTGCAGCACGAAGCTGAAAAGGATAATCATCCACAGCCAGTAGGCACCGCCGAAGCTGGTGCTGTAAAACAACGGAAACGAAGCAAAGAAGGCTCCTCCGAAAGTCACCAATGTGGTGAATGTGAACTCCCATTTGCGACCGGTGGAATTGACCATCATTTTGCGCTCCATTTCACTCTTTCCCAAACTGAACAACATGGAGTTACCACCTTGAACAAAGAGAAGAAAAACGAGGATGGCTCCCAACAACGAGACTACGAGCCACCAGTATTGTTGTAAAAGTATGTACATAAGTGTGTCAGTGTTTGTAGATGGTTAACGTATTTAATGCAGTTCTTCCGGTCCTTTCTTAATGGTATTGATCATGATGCCGATTTCGGCTATCAGCATGATGGTGAATAGGATGAGGAAAAGGAAGAATGTAACCTGCACGGAGCTTGTATCCAGCTTGGAAATGGCAACCGATGTAGGCAGCAGGTCGCGGATGGCCCAAGGCTGACGACCGCATTCGGCCACAATCCAACCGGCTTGCCCGGCAATATAGCCCAAAGGAATGGTGAGCAAAGTGACCCATTGCAACCAACGGAAGCGAGTCAAATCCTTGCGATACACAAAGAACAACAGCACGGAGAACAGGAGAATGAAATAGAATCCCAGCCCCACCATGACACGAAATGCATAGAAATTCAAAGGTACGTGAGGCACCAAGTCGTGCACATCTTTAATATAACCGTAGCCGAAATAAGGCATATTCTCCTTCAGCACCAGTGCAGCCGCATCGGCTTCACTTTGGTTCTTCTCCTGCTTGGCCTTTCTGTACGTGGCCAAGGCAGCGATGGCCAACTTGCCTCGCTCGATCTTCTCGGCTGCCGACAAAGCGGTGGTTCCGTCTTTCAGCATATAGCCGCCCTCAATCAGTTCCTTGATGCCCGGAACGAAAGCGTTGGCATCACGCTCGGTCAAAAGCGATAACATCTTGGGTATCTCCACACTGAATAGGAAAGGTTCGTGCCCATCGTTGTAGGTTTTCTTATCGGGATTCAACACTCCCAAGGCCACCAATCCTTGTCCATGTCCTCCTTGATACAAGCCTTCAAAGGCAGCAATCTTCATCGGCTGGGTTTGCCCCACTTGATAGGCCGAACCGTCGCCTGTCCACGCTACAAGCAGCGAGGAAATGAGGCCGAACGACGCACCGATCTTAATGCTTGCCAAAGCAAACTCTTGGTCGCGCTTCTTGAGCAAATACCAACAGCTGACGCCCACCACGAAGATGCCGCCCAGTACCCAACCAGAAAGTACCGTGTGGAAAAATTTATTTACCGCCACCGGCGAAAGGGCTACGGCCATGAAGTCCACCATCTCATTGCGCACCGTGTCGGGGTTGAATTCCATACCCACAGGGTGTTGCATCCAAGCGTTGGCCACCAAAATCCACCAAGCGGAGATGGTTGCCCCAAGACCGGTGAGCCAAGTGGAAGCTAAGTGAAAACCCTTGCTAACCTTGTTCCAGCCAAAGAACATCACGGCAATAAAGGTTGCCTCCATGAAGAAGGCCAAAATGCCTTCGATGGCCAAAGGCGCACCGAAGATGTCGCCCACAAACCACGAATAGTTGCTCCAGTTTGTGCCGAACTGAAATTCGAGAATCAACCCCGTGGCAACCCCCATAGCGAAGTTGATACCGAAGAGACGCATCCAAAACTTCGCGGTCTTCTTCCAGAATTCATTCCCCGTTTTGTAGTACATCGTTTCCATCAGGCCCATTACCACCGCCAGGCCCAGGGTCAAGGGCACGAAGATCCAGTGATACATCGCAGTCAAAGCAAACTGCATCCTCGACCAATCAATCAAAGAAGAATCAATGTTTTCAATCATAATTTTAGAGGTATATTAAAGGGTTAATAAAAGTCGATTCGGCCAACTCATTCACGAGCGCGCTCGATGAGTTCGGTACCCACATAGTCGCCTTTAGCCTCGGGGGTGGGTTGGTCCTTCAAATAGTTTGGGAAGAAGAAAAGCTTCAAAACCCCGAACATAATGACAAGTTTGCAAATGATAATGAGCCATAGGGTTTTACCCAGTGTCATACTGCGAAAACCTTCCAAATAGAAGCGATATACGCTCACGAGTTTGTCAATCATAATCAAAGTCCGTTCAGCTTGTAATAGGTACAAAAGTATTTCATTTATTAAGATATACAAACAGTAGCCCATCTTTTTTTACATTTCTCATCACAAACACAGAGAATCAGCAACAAAAACACAGATTGCGAATTCAAAATCAAACGAAAACGAACTTTTTGTAATAAACAAACGAACCTTTTGGAGCTTGAAAATTCGGCCATCAAGATGCGACAAGAAAGCGTTTGCAAGCAACGTACAAAGTGGCTTTGATTAGCCGGGGAGCATAGCCACTTAGCAAATGAAGTGCAAACACTTAGCGAACAAAGTGCAGACACTTAGCAAACAAAGTGCAGACACTTAGTAAACGAAGTGCAGACACTTAGCAAACGAAGTGCAAACACTTAGCAAACAAAGTGCAGACACTTAGCAAACGAAGTGCAGACACTTAGCAAACGAAGTGCAGACACTTAGCAAACGAAGTGCAGACACTTAGCAAACGAAGTGCAGACACTTAGCAAACGAAGGCAGACACTTAGCAAACGAAGGCAGACACTTAGCAAACGAAGGCAGACACTTAGCAAACGAAGTGCAGACTTAATGACGACCTTCATAGCGACAACGGGCGAATGGGAGGAATATATTCGGCTCAGGGCAACTCCGAGCTTCCACCGAACCTCCTTGCACCTCCCTTCTCAAGAGCTTACTTGAATAGAGGGCATACCCTCACTCTAAGGAAGGAAAGGTATGCGCACCGCATCGGCATACCTTCTGCCAACCCGAAGCGAGCGGGGAATATCAGGAACGAACGGGAAAGGAAGCTCGATTACCACGTAGGCGACAGCCGAGTGGAATGACCGCTCGAGAATGGCGAAAAGATTCTATTTCTCTTCCTCGTGAGGAATGCGAAACGACGTGTAGAGCTGCAACACGGCGGCAACGGTGAGGCAAACAATCCACTCGTTGCCTCGAGTAAACATCATGAAAGCCCCCGTGAGCAGCAGCGCAGCAGCACCGAAAAGCTGCTGAATGCGTAGACGACGAAGCACCGCACTGTGGCCTCGAGGCGGCAGATTCAATTGGGCCAAGGCAAAACACCCCGCACCCACCGTGTAGATATAGGGAGCGTAGAGCCAACCGGTAATGTAAACCGTGGCCCCCACCAGCATCATCACCGCACCGGTGGCAAGCAAAAAGGAAAGGAAGTTCTTCATGGCAGGTCGTCCTCAAAAACGTAAATGTCTTCGTTGGGCTTCTTCATCAGGTATTTTTCACGAGCAATTTTCTCAATGTCTTCGGGATTGGCGGTCAAGTCGTTCAGCTTTTGCGTATAGTCTTCGTACTCGGCTCGGTACTTCTCTATCTCGTCTTTCAAAACACCGATTTCATACCGATAGCCCAATCGACGCACCAAACTGCTGTCGTTCAAAAAGCCCACATACAGCGAGCATAGCCCCACAACGATTAAATACTTGTATCGTCTGAAGACAGCCAAAGCCGAAGAGAATCTGCCTTTCATTGTCATTGCATACCATGTGATGTTGTCTGCAAAGATAGGTCTTAATGAAGCAGAAAGCAAACTTAGCTCCATCTTCCGGAAGACTTATGCGTTTTTTGCCTACTTTTGCAAGAGAACACGTTCAATAAATCGACTTCCGCATGGAGAACTACATAGTCTCGGCACGCAAATATCGCCCCTCTACCTTTGAATCGGTGGTAGGTCAGGGTGCGTTGACCACTACCTTGAAAAATGCCATCGCAACGGGTAAGCTGGCACATGCCTATCTCTTCTGCGGACCGAGAGGCGTGGGAAAAACGACTTGTGCCCGCATCTTTGCCAAAACCATCAACTGCTTGTCACCTTCGCCCGAAGGGGAGGCCTGCAATCACTGTGAGTCGTGCACGGCTTTCAACGAACAGCGGTCGTACAATATCCATGAGCTCGATGCGGCATCCAACAACTCGGTGGACGATATTCGTCTGTTGGTGGAGCAGGTAAGAATCCCACCTCAAATAGGAAAGTACAAGGTCTACATCATCGACGAGGTGCATATGCTGTCCACCTCGGCCTTCAATGCTTTCCTCAAAACACTCGAAGAACCTCCGCACCACGCCATCTTCATCTTGGCAACCACCGAGAAACACAAGATATTGCCCACCATCTTGTCGCGTTGCCAAATCTATGACTTCAACCGCATAAGTATCGAAGACACCATTGCCCACCTGGCCTACGTCGCCTCCAAAGAAGGCATCCAAGCCCAAGTGGAAGCACTGAACGTCATAGCCCTAAAGGCCGACGGCGGTATGCGCGACGCCTTGTCCATCTTCGACCAAGTGGCCAGCTTCACCGGTGGCAACATTACCTATCATAGCACCATTGAAAACCTCAATGTGCTGGACTATGAATACTACTTCAGGCTAACCGATTGCTTCCTAAAAGGCGAAGTGTCCCCTTGCCTACTGCTGTTCAACGAGGTATTGACCAAAGGATTCGACGGTCATCACTTCATCGGTGGCCTGTCGTCGCATCTGCGCGACCTTTTGGTAAGCAAAGACCCATCGACCTTGGAGCTGCTGGATGTAGGTGCCGGCATTCGCCTTCGCTACCAAGAACAAGCAGCTCAATCGCCTCTTGGCTTCCTCTACCAAGCATTGAAATTGGCCAACGATTGCGACTTGAGCTATCGCGCAAGCAGAAACAAACGCCTACTCGTGGAACTGGCACTGATTCAAATAGCCCAACTCAGCTCTCCTACAAACGGTGAGCAGACAGCGGCAACACCACCCGCGAGACCGGCGTTGAAACCCATCGACTCCGAACCTCAATCGGCCGCACCCCAGGCGACTCCCCACACCGCAACACCGAGGCAGGAGGCAACTACCGTGCAGCCTGCAACCGCCATGGCTGCTCCCATCCCGACACCTGCACCGACACCTGCAACCGCACCCACTACGGCTCAAGCCGGAACCTCTGCAACCAAGGGAAGTATGCGCTTATCCATCAAAAAGGAATCGGGAAACGAAAGTCAATCCACCACCGAGACACAAACCACACAAGTGCAAGCCATCACTTCCCTCGAAGCAACCGATCAGCCTTTCGATGAGCGAAGCCTGATGAATCATTGGCAGCGTTATGCCGCTCAACTGCCTCAAGAAGAAACCGCCATTGCCACCCAAATGAAAGTGGTGAAGCCTGCTCTCTGTGCCAACGGCACAGACTTTGAGATTGTTGTGGAAAACGAACTCGCTGCCAAAAACTTTACGCGCATCCAACCTCTGCTTTTGCACTACCTACGTCAAGAGTTGAAGAACAGCAAGATGAACATGTTCATTCGCGTCAGTGAAGCCACCCCGGCCACACGAGCATATACGCGTGTGGAGAAGTTTCAACTCATGGCTTCACAACAACCTGCCCTGCAAGAGTTTCGAGAAACATTCGGGTTGGAGTTCAGCTAATCGGTTCATCGGTCAACGACGAGTGTCGACATCCCAGGCACAAATACTTCGGCGTTTGTGGTCGTTACGCTTCGAAAGGTTTCGGGAGAACCCTCGTGATTGTTCACCACGCTGTTGTCCACCACTTTCTTGAAATGAGATTCGGGTCAAAATCTCCTCTCGTTCTCACACTCGCACTACTCTGTACTTCTTCACACAAAAGGATATTTGGCCGGAGCAACAAACCTCTGCACATAGTTTCCACAACAAGCAACGGGATGGATGCCCAATCG
>JAXFUC010000126.1:0-2182 GCA_034176395.1 Bacteroides sp.
GAGTCGTTGATGGCAAACAGCATGCTCATCGTGGGTTCGTCGATGGCGATGGGAGGGAGGCCCTCGGGCTGTTCAAAGTCACATATCGTGTCGCCTATCTCAAATCCCTCGACGCCCACCAAAGCACAAATGTCTCCCGAAGAAACTTCTGTGGCTTTCACACGTCCCAGTCCCTCGAACACGTGTAGCTCCTTGATTTTTGTACGCAGGGTGCTTCCATCTCGTTTCACCAACGACACGTTCATGCCTTCTCTCAATGTGCCTCGGTGAACACGTCCCACAGCGATGCGCCCCGTGTAAGATGAGTAATCCAGTGAGGTAATGAGCATCTGCGGACTACCTTCCAATTGTAGCGGAGCAGGAATGTTTTCCAAAATACAATCGAGCAACGGAGTGATGCTATCCGTGGGACTATTCCAGTCGCTGCCCATCCAATTGTTCTTGGCAGAGCCGTACACGACCGGGAAGTTCAGTTGTTCCTCCGTGGCGTTCAGGCTAAACATGAGGTCGAACACCATTTCGTGTACTTCTTCGGGCCGACAATTGGGCTTGTCTACTTTGTTGATGACAACGATGGGCTTTAACCCTATCTCCAATGCTTTTTGCAATACGAATCGAGTTTGCGGCATGGGACCCTCAAAAGCATCCACGAGTAGCAAACAGCCGTCGGCCATGTTGAGCACTCGCTCCACTTCTCCACCGAAATCGCTGTGCCCCGGTGTGTCGATGATGTTTATTTTTGTATCACGGTAGGTGATGGATACGTTCTTGGAAAGAATGGTTATACCACGTTCTCGCTCCAAGTCGTTATTGTCTAGAATCAGCTCTCCGCTATGTTGGTTGCTGCGAAACAGATTACCGGCCAGCAGCATTTTGTCTACTAAGGTTGTTTTCCCATGGTCCACATGGGCAATGATTGCAATGTTGCGAATATTTTGCATAGATCGTATTTGTTTGGGCGCAAAGGTACGAAAAAACAAGGCTGCGGCTTTGAGAACCACCACTTTTTGAGCGAAAAACCTTTGGAGCGAATGGGATAATACCTATCTTTGCACGCTCAAACAAGATTATTTATCTTTTTAAAACCTATCATTTATGTATTTAGATTCAGCTAAAAAGCAGGAAATCTTCGAGAAGTACGGAAAGTCTAACACTGATACTGGCTCGGCTGAGGCGCAGATCGCTCTGTTTTCATACCGTATCTCTCATTTGACTGAGCACTTGAAAGTCAATCGTAAGGACTTCTGCACCGAGCGCGCACTTACCATGTTGGTTGGTAAGCGTCGTCGTTTGCTCGACTATTTGAAAGCCAAAGACATCGAGCGTTACCGTGCAATCATCAAGGCTCTCGGCCTGCGTCGTTAAGAACGGATTGTACACCGCTTACGAAGAATTTAGAAAGCCGTTGCTCACGAAGAGTAGCGGCTTTTTCTTTTGTACTAAGTTCTTAAAGCATGGTAGGCAGTTGCTGTAATGATGAGCAAGGAACCGATTGACAACTGTCTTTATTTCGTGCCTGTATCCCCTTTATCTTGTGGGCAAAGTGTTTGTACTTCGTATGCAAGTTGTCCAATTACTTACTTGATGGCTGTTTGTGCCACTTTTTGAGGCGTAAGAACGGGACTTCAGAACTTCATAATTTAGCTTGTTCGTTGGGGTGATGTTGGTTGGCTGTTGATGGGGGTGGACCATTTTAGGCAAACTAATAAGGCAAGCCTTGAGGCTTGCCTGGTCGATTAATCGTGGTGGTGATGGTCGTCGTGTCCGCAGACCTTGGTAAGGTCTACGGTAAATCCGTCTGCCGTAGGCATGAACTTTCCCTTTCGTTTCAGGAAGTCAATCAAGGTGTCAACGTCCATATCTTCCGCCGAGCAAGTATAGAAATGAGTATCTGTGCCAAAGCGGTCGATGATGGCTTGACGCAAGCCGGCTTCGGTATATGAGTTGCCTTCCATCATGTGGAGAACCTCATGTGCGTGCAATTGATTCATAGAGAAAATGAGTTTTGTGGTTTCTTATGTTCGCAAAGATAAGCAAAGGCAAAGCTTTTGGCAAGTAAAAAGTATCAAAGAAAGGGTAAAGGTGCATAATCACTCTTTTCTCTCGAGGCATATCGGGCTGCTTCGGTTCCTGTCGATACTGGTGTGGAACTGAATATCACTCGATTTCCGGAGCGATGATG
>JAXFUC010000127.1:0-7330 GCA_034176395.1 Bacteroides sp.
TGTGCAAAAGCACAACCCGCGTTTCATTTTTACCTATTACTTGATTTCTTAAGAACGGAACTTGATGCAACAGTTGGATAAGTCTTCGATGATGGCTAAACTTTCTACCCTCACTCCTTGAGCTTCGAGCAATTGCCGACCATTCTGGAAAGCCTTCTCGATGATGAACCCCATTCCTACCAAATTGGCCCCGGCCTGTTTCACCAGATCAATGATACCCAAAGCAGCATTGCCATAAGCCAAGAAGTCATCTACGAACAATACATTGTCTTCGGGCGTTAAGAAATCCGAACTGATAACAACATCATATTGGCGATCTTTTGTAAAAGAATGGACGGTGGTACTCAATACGTTTTGAATGGTTTTAGGTGCTTTCTTCTTGGCAAAAACAACCGGTAAGCCCAGAAGATACCCCGTCATAATGGCCGGAGCAATGCCACTTGCCTCAATAGTCATAATTTTGTTCACATTGGTAGAGGCAAACAAACGCACAAACTCCACACCTATGGATTTCATCAACACCGGATCCATCTGATGGTTGATAAAGCTATCAACCTTCAAGATGCCCCCCTCAAAACACTTTCCGTCTTGGAGAATTCTCTGTTCTAATAGTTTCATTGCTGTTATATACTAAAATATCATTCAAACGACATATAGGGCATGCACCAACTACATCAAGCGTTCCGCTATCGCTTTTCCGGCTGCCAAGGCTCTGAGATTCATATCTACAATTTCTTCTCCTTTGCGAGCGAAGATTTCGCGAACACTATCTTGAATCAGTTCGTAACCGAGACCTAAGAACGGAATAGTGGCACCAAGCAACACCATATTGGCTACTCGGGTTGTTCCTACCTCTTTGGCCGCCTCGTCTACATTAAGCACGATTCGGTGAGGGAGTTTATCCAGTTCGGCTTGTACAACTTCTTCCGTCGGATAGTCGGGGATATTGATGAAAGGAACGCTATTGGTTACCAGCCAACCTTCGGAGCCGAGGTACGGCAAGTAACGTAATCCTTCCATTGGCTCCAACGAGATGATGAGGTCACATTTCCCTTGGGGGATTAAGTCTGAAGCAATAGGACGATCGCTGATACGTAAGTTAGATTGCACATCTCCCCCTCGCTGACTCATGCCGTGTACCTCGGCCTGCTTCATATATAATCCTTCCTTCAAGGCAGCCTTTCCTATTACGGTGGCTATTGACAAAATACCTTGTCCGCCAACACCTGCAAGTATAATATCTTTCTTCATGGCTTTCCTCCTTACTTCTTTTTACGTTTCAATGTTTGAATACATTCACGACGTGGTACGATAACCGACACTCCACGATATTCGATTTCTTCTCGGATGATACGCTTCATCTCCTCGTAGTTCTTCTTCAAGGGAACAACCGTACGAATGTGCTCCGGCTCTACACCAAGTCCGGCACAGATAGCTTCAATTCGCCCCGTTCCGGCCGAATCTTGTCCACCGGTCATGGCAGTGGTTTCATTGTCCGAAATCACAATCGTCACGTTAGATCTGCTGTTGATACAATCAAGAAGTCCGGTAATGCCTGAATGAGTAAAGGTTGAATCACCTATGACAGCTACGGCAGGATGTAATCCTCCATCGGCAGCTCCTTTGGCCATCGTGATGGAAGCTCCCATATCCACGCAAGAATCGATAGCGTTGAACGGTGCTCCGGCTCCGAGGGTATAACAACCGATGTCGCTGAATACCTTGTGCATGGGATACTCCTCACGCAGCACTTCGGTGAGGGTCGTGTACATATCGCGGTGACCACATCCTTGACACAAAGCCGGTGGACGCATAGCCACAATGGATGGAACTTGGAACAACGCTTCATTCGACTTGCCAAGAGCACGTGCCACAGAATCCGGAGTTAACTCTCCGTCATAGGAAAGTGTACCGTCCAATCGTCCCTTCACTTGGATACCTCGACCTAAATATCCTTTTAATTGACGCTCTACAAAAGGCTGCCCATCTTCGAGTACCAAAATGGTTTCGCAACTATCCACCAAGCGTTCTAAGAGCTTTTTAGGCAAAGGATATTGTCCGATTTTGAGTACCGAATACTCGCAACCTTCGGGATAATTCTCCATCAAATAATTATAGCCTATTCCACAAGCCACAATACCCAACTTTTGGTTTGTTCCCTCGATGTACTTATTATAGGGGGAGGTTTCGGAGGCTGAAACAAAATCTTGCTGTTTATCCAATAACGCTCTGTAACGTTTTCGAGCAATGGCCGGTAACAGAATGAATTGCTTGGGATCGGCACTAAAAGCCAGTTCGTTCTGAGGCTTTTGTTGCTTTCGCTCTACTCCCGCTCTAGAGTGTGCCAATCGTGTAACAACGCGCATCAAGATGGGTTGTCCGGTCGCTTCGGAGAACTCAAACCCATTATAAACCATATCGTAAGCCTCTTGTTGGTTACTCGGCTCGTACATCGGAATGAATGAGAAATCTCCGTAAAATCTACTATCTTGCTCATTTTGAGACGAGTGCATACCAGGGTCGTCGGCTGCCACTACGATGAGCCCACCATTTACTCCGGTTACTCCGGCATTGACAAAGCAATCAGCGGCTACGTTCATTCCCACGTGTTTCATACACACCAAGGCTCTTTTCCCAACGAACGACATACCTAATGCAGCTTCCATGGCTGTCTTTTCATTGGTACACCAACGGCTATGGATGCCCCGTTCGTTCGTAATAGGTGCTTGCTGAATGTACTCTGTGATTTCGGTCGACGGTGTGCCCGGATAGGCATATACTCCGGACAGTCCTGCGTCAAGTGCAGCCTGCGCAATGGCCTCATCGCCTAACAAAAGTTGCTTGTTCATGATCTATAAAGGTTTGTTTTTCATTAAGTACTCCGATTTTACATGGTAACTGCCTTAGGCAGATGGACAAAGATAGTATTTTTCCATTCCGTATACTCTGTTTACCTAAAAATCTTGAGCTGATTCAAGGCTTGCCGATACCTCCGAGCATTCTCCAAATGCTCTGCATAAGTAGAAGCAAAGCTATGAGTTCCCGAGAAATCTTCCTTGGCACACATATATAAATAGTCGTGCTTTGCGTAGTTGAGTACAGCTTCTATGCCGTTCAAGGAGGGGATGCGAATGGGACCGGGAGGAAGCCCCACATGGCGATACGTATTGTAAGGTGAATCAATGACCAAATGTTCGCCCAATATGCGTCTCAGACTAAAATCTCCTACTGCGAATCTCACAGTCGGATCTGCCTGAAGTGGGATTCTTTTTTGTAAACGATTCATATACAAACCGGCCACAATTGGTTTCTCTTCACGTTCATTTGTTTCCTCATCCACAATGGAAGCCAATGTGCAAACCTCGTCCTTGGTCAATCCCATATGGGTAGCAGCTTGCAAACGTGCCTCGTTCCAAAAACGTTGATGCTCTTTATTCATGCGCTCCCAAAAGGCGTCCAAACTCATGTTCCAATAAACCTCGTAGGTTTGAGACAGAAAGAAACCATACAGACTTTCCTTCGTGAGTCCGTATTTCTCTCTATATTCCTGGTTCATCAACGAGTGCATCACCTCCGTAGAGTCTATCATCAATTGATTACCGATGCTTCGCGCAAATCGTTCCCACGTACGAGTTTCTGGTATGGTGAGTTTCACCGGCCACTGTTCTCCTCGATACAGCCGCTTGAACAGTTGAAAATAGCTGTCAGAAGCCTTTACTCGATAAGAACCGGTTCGTAAGCGATCTTCCCAATTTGTACACGAAGCCAACGTACGTAATATCCACAGTCGGCGAGCACCGGCTCGTGTTTTCAATTGGTGGTAAACCGAGTCTACGGTATCATCTCTATCTACATAGAGACGAATATCCTCCGACGGATGTAAATGAGAAGTAAACAAGGAATAATAAGTCATCCCCACTCCTCCTAACAAACATATGATTCCTACTACGAGAAAAGTCTTTAATATGGGCCTACGAAACAAAGATTTCATTTGATTCTGAACTTGATTCTACATTTTGGAGGTATACGAAAGCCACCTACAATTCAAGGAATTACTCGAGCCAACTTTCTTCTTAAAAGAAGCGATGTTTGCCAATTGCAAACGACCCTCAACCCAATCAGATTCTTTCAGTGGATTGGTTGCATCTTTGCAGTGGATTTTTGACTTACTCAATCTTTCAAAAATCCTTGTTGACGCAATACTTTCAAGAGATTGAGAGACATGGCTTCATTATCCGACTTCTTATAGCGAACATCCGTGAAGACCTGCGCCAGCGTTTCTTTTCCATTCTCTTGCACAAATCTCAGACTTTCCTCCAACGACTCTTTATAGACATACAAACGATCAATGTCAGTAGGTGTGTAATCGGTATATACCTCTTCATGAATCAAGCCTTCGGCAGGTAGTCTATCGGGTTGAGGAGGTATCTCGTCCGGATAACCCAATGTTATGGTGGCCAATGGAAATACCAATTGAGGTAAGTTCAAAGTTTCAATGATTGCCTGCGGGTTGTAGGTGGTTGTGCCCAAGTAACAAGTGCCCAATCCACGAGCTTCGGCCAACACACAGAAGTTTTGCACCACCAAGAGCGTGTCCAAGGTTGCATTGAGGAAAGACATAAGGTTATCATATCCCGGATTGGCTTTCCGCTGCTCACACCATAAACTGAAACGTCTGAAATCGGCACAGAACGTCAAGACTACCGGAGCCGAACACACCATAGGTTGATTATAATGGGCCGGTGCAAGTTTATGTTTCATCTCCGAATCGCGAGTCACCACTACGCTGTACAACTGAATACCGCCGAGTGTAGGTGCTCGAAAAGACGTTTCTAACAGTTCATTCAGTAACTCAGCGGGGATGTCCTCGGAACGATACTTACGAATGGTTCTTCTATTCTTTATGGAGTCCATAGCTTTATAATTTTTGAGGTTTCAAAGATAAATACAAGACGTTTATTTATCAACATCTCTTTTCATAGGATTTTATTTTTGGGAAACCACCCTCTTATTCATAATACATAAATAAAACATTAACAGCCAATTACAAAGTTAAAATAGGAATCCCATGGGCCGAATCCTTTTCTTTCCTTTTTCTTTGCGGAGACAAATACGCTTCGTAGATTTGCCGAGACGTTCAAAAGAAATTAAACATTCTTTTCGTAACACACAAAATTCGAACTCTATTCATCAAACATCCATCATAATGAGATCAAACACCTTCTCTTACGAAGAAGCGTACGAAGCCTCTTTGCACTACTTTCAGGGAGACGAATTGGCTGCACGCGTGTGGCTAAACAAGTACGCATTGAAAGACTCCTACGGAAACATCTACGAACAATCACCCGCCGATATGCACCGACGCATAGCCTCCGAATTGGCCCGCGTCGAATCCAAATACCCCAATCCCTTGGGAGTTGATGAGCTGTATGAACTGCTCGACGGGTTTAAATATATAGTTCCTCAGGGTAGTCCCATGACGGGTATCGGAAACGAATTTCAAATAGCTTCCCTTTCCAACTGTTTTGTTATCGGTATGGATGGAGAGGCCGATTCTTACGGAAGTATATTCAAAATAGACGAAGAGCAGGTACAACTCATGAAACGACGCGGGGGAGTTGGTCACGATCTCTCGCACATACGCCCTGCCGGCTCCCCCGTTAAGAACTCGGCATTGACCTCCACAGGGCTTGTTCCTTTCATGGAGCGCTATTCCAATTCGACCCGTGAAGTGGCCCAAGGTGGCCGCAGAGGTGCCTTGATGCTTAGTGTGTCCATCAAACACCCCGACTCCGAATCGTTCATCGATGCCAAAATGACCGAGGGTAAAGTAACCGGGGCCAACGTATCGGTGAAGTTGGACGATGATTTCATGAAAGCGGTGGTCGATGGCACTCCCTACGTTCAACGGTATCCCATTGACTCTCCCACCCCACTGATAAGCAAGGAAATCGACGCGGGAGCCCTATGGAAGAAGATTGTGCACAACGCTTGGAAATCGGCCGAACCCGGTGTGCTTTTCTGGGACACTATTCTTCGTGAATCTATCCCCGACTGTTATGCTGATTTGGGATTCCGCACCGTCTCGACCAACCCTTGTGGAGAAATACCGCTCTGCCCTTATGACTCTTGCCGCTTGCTGGCCATCAATCTCTATTCCTATGTCGTTGATCCTTTCACTCCACAAGCCCGTTTTGATTTCGAGAAGTTCAAAACACATGCAGCCTTGGCTCAGCGCATTATGGACGACATCATTGATTTGGAGCTGGAAAAGATCGAAGCCATCATGAAGAAAGTGGCTTCCGATCCCGAAAGCGATGAAGTGAAACACACCGAGGCGCAGCTGTGGGAAAAGATTTATCGTAAGAGCCAACAGGGACGTCGCACGGGTGTAGGCATCACCGCCGAAGGAGATATGCTGGCGGCATTGGGCCTGCGCTACGGTACAGAGGAAGCCACATCCTTTTCCGAAGAGGTGCACAAAGTATTGGCACTTAGCACCTATCGGGCTTCGGTACTTTTGGCTAAAGAACGTGGAGCGTTCGAGGTTTACGACACCGCTCGCGAGCAAAACAATCCGTTCATCCGCCGCTTGGCTCAAGCCGACCCCGAACTTTACGACCTGATGAAACGATATGGACGACGCAACATTGCCTGTCTCACCATTGCTCCCACGGGCACCACGAGCCTAATGACCCAAACCTCATCGGGCATCGAACCTGTGTTTATGCCGGTCTACAAACGACGCCGCAAAGTCAACCCCAATGACGTCAACGTAAAAGTGGACTTTGTGGACGAAATGGGCGATGCTTTCGAAGAATACGTTGTGTTCCATCACAAGTTTGTGACTTGGATGGAGGCACGCGGCTATGATCCAACCAAACGCTACACACAAGAGGAAATCGATGCCATGATTGCCGAATCTCCCTATTACAAAGCGACTTCGAACGATGTGGATTGGTTGATGAAGGTCAAGATGCAAGGACGTATTCAACGCTGGGTGGATCACTCCATCAGTGTTACCATTAACTTGCCGAACGAAGTCGACGAGGAATTGGTCAACCGCCTTTATATTGAGGCTTGGCGATCGGGTTGCAAAGGATGCACCGTCTATCGCGACGGTTCTCGCTCGGGAGTGCTCGTGTCGACCAAGAACGATAAGAAAACCGAGCTACCTCCCTGCAAGCCTCCCACAGTGGTAACTGTGCGCCCCAAGGTACTCGAGGCCGATGTGGTGCGTTTCCAAAACAACAAGGAAAAGTGGGTGGCCTTCGTAGGGTTGATGGACGGCCATCCCTATGAGATCTTTACCGGTCTTCAAGACGACGAC
>JAXFUC010000128.1:0-3336 GCA_034176395.1 Bacteroides sp.
ACGGAACTCATTCCTTGAGCCGTGATTAAATCGGGCGATTCATATTTCTTTATGGAAACCATTTCGTAGACTTCGTTTCCCAAGGAGGGGTGGCGATCGGTTATTTCATAAAGTGTTGCCTGGTTGGGGCTTGTTGAAAGGAAAATCATCACTCGCTCTTTTTGCAGTCCTCGTTCGTTGATTGCCTTTTTCATATCCGAAAGATTCTGTTCAAAGGCACTGAATAGATTGGTGGACCAAGGCATGTACATAATCAGCGTTTGCTCTGTGAGTGAGGAGGAAGGAGGCCAGCCGGGTACAGGGTCATCGGTTGAGCAGGACGTAAACGCTAAGATGAGGAACGAGAGGGTAAGTGTAATATGAACTTTCACGGAGAGATAGGTGGAAATCAGTTTTTTCATCTTCCTTTGGTGCGAAGTGGATATTTAATTGGATGGACAAAGGAAGTAAAAAAAGTAGCACAAACGTACTCCAAGTGTGTTAACCTTGTATTCCATTCAAAGAAAAAGCGCCTCAAGCAGTTGCTCGAAGCGCTTTTAAAACGAAAAACAGCGGAAGCTGGGGGATTCGAACCCCCGGTACGGTAACCCGTACGTCAGTTTAGCAAACTGGTGGTTTCAGCCACTCACCCAAACTTCCTAAAGGGGCATTGTTTAAATGCAGTGCAAATGTAGTGGATACTTTCATTCCATGCAAGAGATTGAATACTTTTTGTGCAGGTATTTGCAAAAAGTGTTTCGCCGACAGACAAAACAAAATCCCGGCGAAATCACTTCGACGGGATCCTGCTCATTTTACTTAAATGTGGCTACGTAATAAAATTATGACTAATTAATTCAATTCTGATACTGCAAAGATAGGGGAGCCGGTAAACTTGGGCAATCCCTTTTTATAGGTATATTGCTGCATCAAGGTAGCCATTGATGGGGAGAAAGTAGGCAGGCTCTCAAGAGTTATAATTGAGAAAGTTGTTTATAATCTTTCCGCCCAGAGGTGTCAAGACAGATTCCGGGTGAAATTGGATGCCATACACAGCCTTTTCTCGGTGCTCTAAAGCCATAATTTCTCCTTCTTCGCTCTGAGCTGTGATTTTTAAACAAGTGGGAAACTCGTTGTGGCTTACCACCCATGAATGGTATCGACCAACTTGTAGAGTAGATCCGAGGTTTTGAAATAAAGGGCTATCATTCATTACTTGAATGATGCTTTGCTGCCCATGATGTACTTGGGGGAGGTTTTCGAGTTGTGCCCCGAAAGCTTCTCCGATGGCTTGATGTCCCAAGCATACACCGAGTATCGGTTTGAAGCCGGCATATCGACGAATGATTGATAGCAACAAGCCGGCTTCACGAGGAATTCCCGGGCCGGGAGAAAGAACGATTTTGTCGAAGAAGTCAATTTCGTTTAGGGCGATAGCATCGTTTTTGACAACGTTGACAGCGATTCCTTCGTTCAACTCGTGTATGAGATGTACTAAGTTGTAGGTAAAAGAATCGTGATTGTCAACGACCAAAATTCGTTGCTGTTTATTATCCATGTTCTTGTCTCTTATCTTTGTTCGCAAATATACAGAAACTGCTACTTATCCACCCTATAAAGGGAGAGGATAAAAGATATCCGACATTCCACAGACCTCATATTGTCTGTGGAATGTCGGATATCTTTTATAATAGCAGTATCAGTGACACCCGCATCCACCACCGCTGCTACACCCGCATCCACCGTCGCTTCCGTCTTCGCACCCGCAGTCATCGCCACATCCACTTCCACATCCTCCACTGCTACAACTACCTCCACAGCAGCCGCCACCACCGCTCATGAGTTGAATGAGTGATTGAATTTCGGCTGCCGTAGCCGGACGGTTTTCGATTACCTCCCCTTCAAAGAAAAGGTCTGCTCCGGCCAAAGGATGGTTCAAATCAATCTTTACTGTATCATCTTTGATTTCCAAAACAATGGCACGAACTTCTTGGCCTTCCGAAGTCATGAGAGGAACGATGTTGCCTTCTCTCACACGATCGCTATCGAATTTTCCGTCCACCTCGAATATATGGCGAGGCAAGTCCAGCACATTGTCTTGCTCGTGTTCTCCGTAGGCACGAGAGGCGGGGATAGTGATTTCGAACTTCTCTCCTTGAGGAAGTGCTACTATTTGATTTTCGAAGTCCTCTAACGTGCTTCCCAATCCCGAAATGAATTGAAAGGGTTGACCCTCTTGTGTTTCCTCAAATAGTTCTTTTTCGCCATTCTCCAGGGTGTAAAGGCGATACGATACGGTTATGTACTTGTTTTCTGTTGTCATTTTGAACGATGCTTGTTAAGGGTTAATGATCTCTGTTTGTCTCAACATATGTATAAACGAGATTGACGAGAGAAAAGTTTTGTAGAGTAGCAATTTATTCACAGTTTTGTTTAGCGAAGACGGTCGGCTGCCTTTACCATGACTTCATCTTTTGCGATAGCTCTAATAGCCATGACCTGGAGTATTAAAGCTATTATTGGCAGACAGAAAGCCCATCCGAATCGGAATGTATAGCTGTCCGAGTCTAAAACAAAATAAAAAGCAGCGAATGCGATATAATAGCCCACGATGAGTAAGCAGTTGAATGTGGCGATGCGCATTTGAAGTATGCGATTCTTGAACAAAAATATGTCGGAAAGAGCCACAATAGAACTGAGCAAGAGGATGCAAAACAAACCCCATGTTGATTGATGTTCTCCATGTAGGTCTACTCCCAAAGCTGTGAATGGATGTTCGGTGATTAGATTCTCGATAAAATATCCCATAGGAGATACAACTGCTGTGAACAAGGCTATCGAGGCCAATAATAGAAAAATAGTTTGTATGCGTTGAATCATGATGCGGGGTGAGTTGATATGAAAAATAAAGCTAAGTAATAAGAGTCTTCTCCGATTATGAGGACTTATTACTTAGCTTCCAAAATCTTGTTAAGCTTCCACTTGGTGTATCTTATTGCAATTTATCTTTTTCTTTTGCAGGATTTCTGAAGTAAACTTGCCCTTCTTCATACTCTTGCGTAGCTATGAGGGTTGCTTTGGGAAGCTTCTCGTAATAGCGAGAGATTTCTATTTGTTCTCTATTCTCGAAGACTTCTTCCATACTGTCCGAGTAAGAGGCAAACTCTGCTAATTTCTTGGAAAGGTCGTTTTTGATTTCTACGCTGATTTGGTTTGCACGTTTCCCGATAATAGCTACGGTTTCATAAACGTTCTGTGTATCGGCACAAAGTTCCATCATGTCTCTCGTGATGGTAGTTGTGGGTGCATTGGATTTTCTGTAGTCCATAAAAACTTTTATTCGATATGTTTAATTCT
>JAXFUC010000129.1:0-25646 GCA_034176395.1 Bacteroides sp.
CGGCCAGCCTGTCTACGTGGGGTGTTTGCACCTTCCCACCGTAGCAACCCAAATCTCCGTAGCCCATATCATCGGCATAAATGAGGATGACGTTGGGGCGTGGAACGAGGGTGTCGTTCCTTTCTTCGGCAGCAAGTGCAGCTGGAGAAAGAAGTGTAAGTAAAAGACTTCGGTTCATGAGTATTGGTGGATTAGCATTGTTTGTTCTGATTTCCGCGCGTCCGATGTTTGTTCCGTTCGGAGGCTCATTTTGTGTCAAGGGTGAAGATTTATCGCAAATATAAAGCAAAAGGCGGATAGCCGACTTATACCCCACGGATAGATAGCAAGAAAGATGCATTGGCATCGGTTGCGCCATGCATCTTTCTTGAATGTTGAGGGGATACGATTCCCCTATGGATGGTCTTTTTAGAGCTTAGGACCTGCGGCTACCAACGCCTTGCCGGCTTCGTTGCCTGTGAACTTAGCAAAGTTCTTGATGAAGCGTTCGGCCAAATCTTTGGCTTTGGTATCCCATTCAGTAGCGTTTGCATACGTGTCGCGGGGGTCGAGAATCTTAGGATCTACGCCGGGCAACTCTGTGGGCACAACGAAGTTGAAGTAAGGAATGGTCTTCGTGGGAGCCTTGTCGATAGAACCGTCGAGGATGGCATCGATGATACCACGTGTATCCTTGATGGAAATGCGCTTGCCGCTTCCATTCCAGCCGGTGTTTACCAAATAGGCCTTGGCTCCGGCTTTCTCCATTTTCTTCACCAGCTCTTCACCGTACTTAGTGGGGTGGAGTGAAAGGAATGCTGCTCCGAAGCAAGCCGAGAAAGTGGGGGTGGGTTCTGTGATGCCACGCTCTGTTCCGGCCAGTTTGGCGGTGAATCCGGAGAGGAAGTAGTATTGTGTTTGCTCGGGATTCAAAATTGATACAGGAGGCAATACACCGAAGGCATCGGCCGACAAGAAGATGACTTGCTTGGCGTGCGGGCCTTTTGAAACCGGCTTCACAATGTTCTCAATGTGGTAGATGGGGTAAGATACACGAGTGTTCTCGGTCACTGACTTGTCTGCAAAGTTTATGTTTCCTTCGGCATCCACAGTACAGTTTTCAAGCAAAGCGTCGCGCTTGATGGCGTTCCAAATATCGGGTTCGCTTTCTTTGTCAAGGTTGATAACTTTGGCATAGCAGCCACCTTCGAAGTTGAACACACCTTCGTCGTCCCATCCGTGTTCGTCGTCTCCGATGAGCAGACGCTTGGGGTCGGTAGAAAGAGTGGTCTTTCCGGTTCCTGAGAGGCCGAAGAAGATAGCCGAGCTCTTGCCTTCTTTGTCGGTGTTGGCCGAGCAGTGCATAGATGCCATGCCTTTGAGAGGAAGCAGGTAGTTCATGTACGAGAACATACCTTTCTTCATTTCACCGCCGTACCAAGTGTTGAGGATAACTTGGATCTTTTCTGTGAGGTTGAACACAACGGCTGTTTCAGAGTTCAATCCCAGTTCCTTATAGTTCTCAACCTTTGCTTTGGAGGCGTTCATGATAACGAAGTCGGGTTCGCCGAAGTTAGCCAGTTCTTCCGCTGTGGGTCTGATGAACATATTGGTCACGAAGTGTGCCTGCCATGCTACTTCCATGATGAAGCGCAACTTCAAGCGTGTGTTTTCGTTGGCACCGCAGTAAGCATCCACCACGAAGAGACGCTTGTTCGAGAGTTCTTTGGTTGCCAATCCTTTCACGGCTTCCCAGCACCTGGCGTCCACGGGCTTGTTGTCGTTCTTGTATTCTTCGGAAGTCCACCACACAGTGTTTTCGCTGGTAGCATCTTTCACGAAGAACTTATCCTTGGGTGAGCGTCCTGTGTACACACCGGTCATTACGTTTACGGCGCCCATCTTGGTTACTTGGCCTTTTTCAAAACCTTCCAATCCGGCTTTGGTTTCTTCTGCGAACAATACCTCGTAAGAAGGGTTGTGTACGATCTCGGTAACTCCGGTGATTCCGTACTTGCTTAAATCTAAATTTGCCATGTTCTTTTTATTGATTAAAAGTTGGTGTTTGTGCTATCAATTTAATTACCTTAAGTTCCGAAGCGGGTGCACAATGCTTCCTTATTCGGTGAGGCAAAAGTAATGGTTTCTTTTATCAAAGCAAAGATAGATTAAAGAAAAATTTCTTCAATTGCGGCCTTTTACCAAACGCTAACAATATATGTAAACTGCATATTGCAAAATACTGGGATATTGAGTTACTTTGCAGTCTGGTGTGCGACTGCTGCCCTTGAAATATCCATATTAAAATATCTCTCAATGAAAGTAATCGATTTCAGCCAGACCAATTCGATCCTCAACCAGTATGTATCCGAGATTCGTAACGTAGACGTCCAAAACGACCGCTTGCGCTTCAGACGCAATATCGAGCGCATCGGCGAGATCATGGCCTACGAGATGAGCAAGGAGTTTGCCTACTCCATAAAGAACGTACAAACACCTCTGGGAATCGCTCCGGTAAGTACCCCCGACGACCGGTTGGTTATCAGTACCATCCTGCGGGCAGGACTGCCTTATCACCAAGGATTCTTAAGCTATTTCGACCGTGCAGAGAATGCCTTTGTGTCGGCCTATCGTAAGTATAAGGACACGCTCAAGTTCGACATCCACATCGAGTACTTGGCTTCACCGCGCATTGAAGGGAAGACGCTCATCATCACCGACCCCATGTTGGCCACCGGAGGTAGCATGGAGCTAAGCTATCAGGCTATGCTCACCAAGGGAGAACCCGCTGCCATTCACGTGGCTTCCATCATAGCCAGCCGACAGGCGGTAGACCACATTTGCAGTGTGTTCCCGGCCGACAAAACAACGATTTGGTGTGCAGCCATCGACGCTGAGCTGGATGCTCATTCTTATATCGTTCCCGGTTTGGGCGATGCGGGCGATTTGGCTTACGGCGAGAAAGAATAAGGAAGAGAAGTGTCTCTTTCCCGTTTGCAGACGCTTGGCTTTTGATGGCCGAGCGTCTTTTTTTTTGTGAACGATGAGCAGCGATACGCAGCGGGAAAGAAGTCCGAGCGTCGCGAGGTGGTCGCATTAGCTTCGTCTGCTGTCTGTCCATGGTTTGTTTACCGGCTGCCTGCACTTTGATCGGTGAGTGTTTGTGCTTTGATCGGTGAGTGTAGAAGATGGCTGAGCCGAGTGTCTACATCGGGATCGAGTGGAGGATGAAGTGACCGGCAGAAGGAGGTCGAACGGGTGGAAGTGCTGCAAAGCAATCGAAAAACAACCTCGGCCGTCCGATTTTTGCCGAGCGAACTTGGAATTTTCTGTGAGATGTGTTACTTTTGCCCCACATTTCTCGGTTGAGAAATGACGGACTTGTAGCTCAGTTGGTTAGAGCAACAGACTCATAATCTGGAGGTCCTAGGTTCAAGCCCTAGCTGGTCCACACATGGTGAAGAGCATGCGGAAACGTGGTTTCTGCGTGCTCTTTTTCCTTTTCGTCCTATGCGGTGCTTGAGAATCATGGATCTCCTTTCTTCCCTTTTCGAGTGTATTTTCTTATCATGCGCGAGTTTTGTGCCCTGAGAATGGGCTATCTTTGTCTGCAAAAGGAAAAGAATGTCTACTGTAAACGAACGTATGGAAGCCTACCGGCAGGCAGTGAATGAGGCCGAGCGGGAGATGCTTCAAGTCAAGCGGCAAATTCGTGTGATAGGATTGACAAGATTGGTCGCTTTTGTCCTCATACTTTGGAGCGGTTATCGCTCTGTGGCCGATGCGCACAACTCTGTGGCCTTGGTGGTGCTTTTTTTTGCCACCGTCTTCTTTCTGTTCGAGGTGAAACGTCACGCGCGATGGTTTGGGCGCAAGCGTTGGCTCAACAAGCGATTGGAACAGCTTTGTTCCGAACTTCGAACGTTCGACTACGATTATTCGGCCTTCGACTCCGGACAGTCTTTCGTCGATGCAACTCACCCCTATACCTACGACCTGGATGTTTTCGGGGCTCACTCGCTCTTCCAAGCGATGAATCGAACGACAACTCCCCTTGGGCGCAGCCGCTTGGCAGCTTGGTTTATCGAACCGCCCACTTCCCCCGACACCATTCGGGAGCGACAAGCTGTGGTGAGCGAGCTGGCCGAGGCTGTGGATTTTCGCCAGGATGTGCGCACACAAGGGATGTTGCACGAGGCTGCCGAGGGCGATTTGTCGGCCATTGCCGCTTGGGTGCAACAGCCGGTTTACTTCCGCACGCGCCCGCTTTTGCGCGTGCTGCCTTGGTTGGTCATGGCTGTGAACGCCGGTGTTCTTGCAGGCGCGTTCTGTGGTCTGCTTCCATGGTCGCTTTGGGGAACGGTGTTTTCGTGTTTTGTGGCGTTGAGTTTGCTTTTTGCCAAGCAAATCACCCGTGTGCAATATGGCTACGGAAAACAGCTGACCGTGTTGGGAGGTTATGCCGAAATCATGCGTTTGTTGGAAAACTACGTGCCTCGTTCTCAAGGGATGATTACGCTGCGCGAGCAACTTAAGGGCGGAGATAATCGTTCTTCGTCTGCCGTGCTCAAGGTGTTGAGCCGCCGACTGAATCTATTGGATCAGCGCAGCAACCTGCTTGTGAGTGTCATACTCAATGGGTTGGCTTTGTGGGAGTTGTATCTCACTTTGCAAATCGAGGCGTGGAAGCAGCAGAATGCGCCGCACCTCATGCGTTGGCTCGAAACGGTGGGCGAGCTGGAGGCCTATTGTTCGCTCGCCACGTTTGCCTACAATCATCCCGACTATCGGTATCCCACGGTGCGGGCTGGTGAATTCTGTTTGTGTGTCGACGGGATGGGACATCCGTTGATGAGGCGAGAGGGCTGTGTGCGCAACGGCATCGAAATGAGTGGTCGTGGGAAGTTCTTTGTCATCACGGGGGCCAATATGGCAGGAAAAAGCACCTATTTGCGAGCTGTCGGTGTGACTTTCCTGATGGCTTGCATGGGACTTCCTGTTTGGGCCGACCGCATGGAGTTTACCCCTGTCAGGCTGGTGACGGGGCTGCGTACCACCGATTCGTTGGTGGACAACGAATCTTACTTCTTTGCCGAGCTGAAGCGGCTGAAGCGAATCATTGACCGATTGGAGGCGGGTGAGGAACTCTTCGTTGTGCTCGATGAAATTCTGAAAGGCACTAATTCTGTGGATAAGCAGCGGGGTTCCTTGGCTTTGGTCAAGCAGTTCGTGGCTCTGCGTACCAATGGCATTATTGCCACACACGATTTGCTGCTGGGTGGTTTGGCCGATGCCTATCCTCAAGAGGTGAGCAACTTCTGCTTCGAGGCCGATGTGGTCGATGATGAGTTGCATTTCTCCTATCGGTTGCGTCCGGGTGTGGCTCAAAACATGAATGCCTGCTTTTTGATGAAGAAGATGGGTATAGCCGTTGACTATTGAACTGTGAGCTATCCGAAGAGCGTGCAGTCTGCTCCGTTTGTTGAAGTGATGTAATCTCTCAGTTGGAGCAACCCGGTTGTAATGGCCTTCGGCCAGGCTTCGTCATCACTTCATAAAGACAAAATAGACCGCCAGTATCAAGCAAACGAAAGCGGCCAGGTGGTTCCAATGCAACGATTCGCCTTTGAAAAAGAAGGTGGTGAAGACGGTGAAGACAACCAAAGTCACCACTTCTTGGATGACTTTCAGTTGCATTAACGAAAAAGGCCCGCCGTTGTCCATAAACCCGATGCGGTTGGCCGGTATCAGAAAGATATATTCGAAGAAAGCGATACACCAACTAAAGGCAATCACACCGATGAGGGGGAGCGAAGCAAACCAAGAGAATTCTTGTTTCATCTTCAAATGCCCATACCAAGCAAAGGTCATGAAAACGTTTGAGACAAGAAGCAACAAAATCGTGTGGACAGCTTTCATAGGATGCTCAATGTTCTTTGTGAAGACAATGGATGCGGTTCTTTACAGATGTTCGACTATCTGTATCAGATGGGTACTGTTCGACCCTTTTATCAAAATCGTATAGCCTTCGGGCTTCGCGTCTTTGAACTCCTCGATGAGGGCGTTTACATCGGCAAAGCAATCGTACTTGCCACCGACCGCCGAGAATTCGCTGCCCACAAGACAGATGCGCTCAATGGAGGTGGATTGCAGCAGGTCTACGATGTGTAGGTGTTCGTTTCTGCTGTCTTTACCCAATTCTTTCATATCGCCCAAAATGACCATTTTGCGTGGTGCATCCATGCGCTCAAAATTCTCCAGAGCCGCTCGCATGCTGGTGGGATTGGCATTGTAGGCGTCAATAATCAAGGTGTTATGCTCCGTTTGGCTAAGTTGTGAACGGTTGTTTCCCGGGGTGTAGGTTTGCAAAGCGTGGTCGATGGATTCGGTGGACACACCGAAGTGAAGCCCCACGGCCACGGCCGCCAACGCATTGGGTAGGTTGTAATCGCCCACCAACTGCGTGTGTACCCTGTGCAAAGCAGCCGTGCCGGCAGTCTGCCAATCGAAGCAGAGGTAGGGCGATTGTGTATCCGTGAGGCGGCCCACGAGGTTGCATCCCTCGTCAACCCCATAGGTGAAGGTCTTCAAGCCTTGTGACATGGCGCATAAATGCTCGTTGTCTCGGTGCAGAAATACCAAGCCTTCGGGTCGTTGGCGCAAGAAGTCGTACAGCTCCCCCTTTGTCTTTTTCACGCCCTCAAAAGAGCCGAAACCCTCCAAATGTGCCTTGCCAACGTTGGTAATCAGGCCACAATCCGGCTCGGCAATGGCGCAGAGTTCGGCTATCTCTCCGGGGTGATTGGCTCCCATCTCAACGACAGCCACCTCGTGTTCGGGCCGCAAACCCAGTAAGGTCAAAGGCACACCGATGTGATTGTTCAAGTTTCCTTGTGTGAAGTGTAGGACAAACTTCTGCTTCAGCACCGCTGCCACCAGCTCTTTGGTGGTGGTTTTGCCATTGGTTCCCGTGATGCCGACGATGGGAGTACCCAACTGTCGGCGGTGATGGTTGGCGAGTTGTTGCAGTGTGTGCAGGCAGTCATCGGTCAGCAGATAGCGATTATCGCCGGGAATGGCAAACTTGGCATCGTCGATCAAAGCATAGGCACAACCGGCTTCCAAAGCCTTGGCAGCAAAAGTATTGCCGTCGAACGATTCGCCTTTAAGGGCTATGAAAAGTGAGCCTTTGGGGCAACGACGGCTGTCGGTGGTCACTGCACCGCAAGCCAAGAAACAATCGTATAGTTGAACGAGGGTCATGGGTCGATGGGTTGGTAAGAAATAAGAATTGGCACTCTCGACTTCTTGCGACAGGTCGCAAGGTCAATGCTGCTTGCGACAAAGATAGCCGATTCTTTCGGCCGTTTGTTCGGGTACTCTTGTTTTTTGTCTACTTTTGTGCTATCACGTATATCGTTTGCGATTTTATGACTGAACAGAACTTTAGTATCCGAGTCAACGACAGACTTCTCTCGCTCGAAACACCTCAAGTGATGGGCATTCTCAACCTCACCCCCGATTCGTTCTATTCGGGTTGCCGTGCGCAAGCCGACGAAGAGGTGGCGGCTCGCATCCGCCAGATTAGGGATGAGGGTGCTTCGATCATCGACGTAGGGGCTTATTCGTCCCGTTCCGGGGCGGAGCACATTCCGGCTCACGAAGAGATGGAAAGGTTGCGCAGAGGCTTGGTGCAGATACATCGAGAGTGGCCCGAGGCTATTGTGTCGGTCGACACCTTTCGAGCCGAAGTGGCCGAATGGTGTGTCGGCGAGGAAGGTGTGGCCATTATCAACGATATATCGGGTGGAGAGATGGACGAAGCCATGTTTCCCACCGTGGCAAGGCTGGGCGTTCCCTACATCTTGATGCATATGCAAGGCACGCCGCAAACCATGCAAGCCAATCCGAAGTACGAAGATCTCGTGCCCGAAGTCTTTGCCTACCTGGCTCAACGTGTGGAGCGTTTGCGCACGCTGGGTGTGAAGGACATTATTCTGGATCCCGGATTTGGCTTCGGAAAGACCTTGGACCACAACTACGAGCTTTTGGGTCGCTTGCAGGAATTTCGGTTGTTTGACTTGCCGTTGCTGGTGGGAGTATCGCGCAAGTCCATGATCTACCGTTTCTTGGGCGGTACGCCTCAAACCTCGCTCAACGGCACAACGATACTGAACACCGTGGCTCTGCTGAAAGGGGCACATATCCTGCGTGTACACGATGTGCGTGAGGCGGTCGAGGTTGTTCGCCTCACCGAACGGTTGCGCCCTTATTCCGGTAATCTCGACGCACTCACTCTCTATTCCGACTATCCTTATGTTCTTTGAATTTGGCTTGAAAGATTTCATCGACATCCTGCTGGTTGCCCTCCTGCTCTACAACGCCTACAAGCTGATGAAGGAATCCGGCTCCATCAAGGTGTTTACAGGTATTCTCATTTTCATGCTCATGTGGGTCATTGTGACCCAAATTTTGGAGATGCGTCTGTTGGGATCTATCTTCGATAAGCTCATGAATGTGGGTATCATTGCGCTGATTGTGATGTTCCAAGACGAGATACGCCGCTTCCTCTTCACCTTGGGTTCTCATCATCGCTTCGGATTCGTAAGGCGGTTGTTGCGAGGAAACAAGCCGCGTGGACTTCAACACGAAGAAATCATGCCTCTTGTGATGGCCTGCTTGAGTATGTCCAAACAAAAGGTCGGTGCTTTGATTGTCATCGAGCACCTCACCCCACTCGATGAAGTCGTGCGCACGGGTGAGCAGATTGATGCTTCGCTAAGCTCTCGCTTGGTGGAAAACATTTTCTTCAAAAACTCTCCCTTGCACGATGGTGCAATGGTGGTGAGCAAAGGGCGAATCAAGGCGGCGGGCTGCATACTGCCGGTGTCGCACGATCTGAGCATTCCCAAACAACTGGGTTTGCGGCATCGTGCTGCCATGGGAATCTCCCAAGAATCGGATGCACACGTTGTGATCGTATCGGAGGAAACAGGAAGTATTTCGGTGGCCTATGAAGGTCGTTTCTACCTCAAACTAAGTGCCGAAGAGCTGGAGAGCATGCTCACCAAGACCGAATGACGAGGGCTTCGCTTGCGAAAAGCAGCCATCCGTTCGTCTTCGATGGGCGGACTGCATAACGATGACAAGCCATTGATGAGGCCAAGATATAAGGCTGTTCGGTTGGCCTTGCCTCACCTCACAAAGAGGTCTCTACCCATATAATATATAGCAAACCCACCCTTGCCAAAGACCGCATACGGTCTTCGGCAAGGGTGGGTTTGTGTATTGGTTGTACAAGGCGGATTAGGCTTGCGCTTTCAGCGAAGCAATGCTTTCGCGGAGCGAGGCAATGATGCTTTCGGCATCGGCTTGTTTCTTGCGCTCCAATTCAAGCACAGTTGCCGGAGCGTTTTGTACAAACTTCTCGTTGGACAGCTTTTTGAGCACACCTTGCAGGAATCCCTCTTTGTGCTTCAACTCGGCTTCCATCCGGGCAATCTCGGCTTGGATGTCGATCATATTGCCCAACGGAACGGCATATTCCGTTGTTCCCACCATGAAAGCGGCCGTGCCTTCGGCTTTCTCTTGGGCAACGGTGATGGCCGAGAGGTTGCACATCTTCTCGAGTATGGGGTGGTGGCGTTCAAACACACCGCTGCCCACAATCTGGAGTTCCAAACTTTCTTTCTGAGCAATGTTCTTTTGCAAGCGGATGGTACGCACCCCGCCCACGATTTCTTTGATGGTTTCAAACTCGGTCACCAATTCTGCGCGGCCCACTTCGGTAGCTTGCATGGGGTTGGTCATGAGGCTTTCGCCCTCGTTGCGTGTAGCCAGCTGCTGCCATAACTCTTCGGTGATGAAGGGCATGAAAGGGTGGAGCAGGTGGAGCAGGCTGTCGAAGAAACGAAGCGTTTGCTCGTAGGTGGCCGGGTCGATGCCTTGGCCGTAGGCCGGTTTAACCATTTCCAAGTACCAGGCCGAAAATTCATCCCAAAACAGCTTGTACACCGTCATCAAGGCTTCGCTCAGACGATATTTGCCAAAGAGATCGGCCACCTCAGCCACGGCTTCGGCCTGTTTGGCGGCAAACCACTCCATGGCCAGGTGCGAGGCTTGGGGTGTGGTGGCATTGGGATCTACCGTCCATCCCTTTACGAGGCGGAAGGCATTCCATATCTTGTTGCAGAAGTTGCGTCCCTGTTCGCAGAGTGCTTCGTCGAAGAGGATATCGTTGCCGGCAGGGGCTGCCAGCATCATACCCATACGCACTCCGTCGGCTCCGAAGCGGTCGATGAGTTCCAAGGGGTCGGGCGAATTGCCCAGCGATTTGGACATTTTGCGCCCCAGTTTATCGCGCACAATGCCCGTGAAGTAAACGTTGCGGAACGGCATCTCGCCCACATATTCGTAGCCGGCCATAATCATACGAGCCACCCAGAAGAAGATGATGTCGGGGCCGGTCACCAAATCGGCCGTGGGGTAGTAGTACTTCATTTCTTCGTTGCCCGGGTTGTTGATACCGTCGAACAAGGCAATGGGCCACAGCCAGGAAGAGAACCACGTGTCGAGACAGTCTTCGTCTTGTCGAAGGTCGGTGGCTTGAAGTGTGGGGTCGCCGGTCTTGACGCGTGCCGCTTCTACGGCCTCCTCCATGGTCTGAGCCACTACGTAACCGCCTTCGGGAAGGAAGTAGGCCGGAATTCGATGTCCCCACCACAGTTGGCGGCTGATGCACCAATCCTTGATGTTCTCCATCCAGTGGCGATAGGTGTTCTTATACTTCGGAGGATAAAATTTCAACGCATCGTCCATGACCGGAGGTAGTGCCATGGCGGCAAAATGTTCCATCTTCAAGAACCATTGCATAGACAGCTTGGGCTCGATGACCACGTTGGTGCGCTCGGAATACCCCACCTTATTGGTATAGGCTTCGGTTTTTTCGAGCAGTCCGGCAGCGTCGAGGTCTTTTTCGATTTGCTTGCGCACCTCGAAGCGATCCATGCCTACATACAGCTCGGCCGCATCGCTGAGCGTGCCGTTATCGTTGAAAATGTCTATGCTTGGCAGGTTGTACTTCTCGCCCAGCATATAGTCGTTCACGTCGTGGGCGGGTGTCACCTTCAAGCATCCCGTACCGAATTCAATGTCTACGTATTCGTCTTCAATGACCGGAATGGAGCGACCCACCAAGGGCACGATGACGCGTTTCCCCTTCAACCAAGCGTTTTTCGGGTCGTTGGGGTTGATACACATGGCAGTGTCGCCCATGATGGTTTCGGGACGGGTCGTAGCCACCACGGCATAACGGCCTTGGGCATCGCCTTCCACCTTATAGCGCAGGTAGAACAGCTTTCCGTGTTCTTCCTTGTACACCACTTCCTCGTCCGAGAGTGCGGTGAGCGCCTGCGGATCCCAGTTTACCATGCGCACGCCCCGATAGATGAGGCCTTTATTGTATAGGTCGACAAATACTTTCAGTACGCTTTGGCTGCGCACTTCGTCCATGGTGAAAGCGGTGCGATCCCAGTCGCACGATGCACCCAGTTTGCGCAGCTGCTTCAAGATGATACCGCCGTGTTCGTCCGTCCACGCCCAGGCATGACGCAGGAATTCTTCCCGACTGAGCTGGCTCTTCTTGATGCCTTGAGCCGCCAAACGATTCACCACCTTGGCTTCGGTGGCGATGGAGGCATGGTCGGTGCCCGGTACCCAACAAGCATTCTTGCCCTCCATGCGGGCACGGCGCACGAGAATGTCCTGTATGGTGTTGTTGAGCATATGCCCCATGTGCAGCACTCCCGTGACATTGGGAGGCGGGATGACTACCGTATAGGGCTCGCGTCCATCGGGTTTAGAACTGAATAAACGATGCTTCAGCCAGTAGGCATACCATTTCTCCTCCACATCGGCAGGATTGTATTTGCTTGCTAATTCCATGTGATGATAGTTTTTGAACGAGGTCAGGATGTGGATTGCCTATGAACGGCCGGCCGACAACCAACCCAAACTGCGACAAAAGTACACAATAATCGCGTCTTTGCTGCGTATGCTGCCAAGTTTCTCATCGGTAACTCTGTCTCGATGCGGGATGCCACCCACCCGAATTTCGTAGCATGGCGAACATGAGATTGTCTTCGCTTCAAGTCTTTTGCCTAACAGTCGTTTGCCCTCGTTCTGTGCATCGCATCTTCCTCTTCTGTAACGGATGAATGACCTCCGTTGTGGAGAATCGTTTGGGGAAATGTGCAAAGTGTTGAAACGTAGCGAATAAAAAGCTCGTGCGATTGAAGGAAACCATCGACCGGCTTTTGAAATGTAAGACTCAAAGGTTGGAGTGTAGAGTTCGCGTCTTGAAATCTATGAATCAGCGTGCAAACTGTGGAATATCTCGGTTGGTTATCAACGGAAAGGCGTCTCCTCGAGAGACCGGTTCGACTGCTTCGGCTAAAACCTTGCCCGCAGATGGGGTGAGAGACAACCAAGCGAAATGATTCGAGAAAGGGCGGAAAATAAACGGTTCGGAGGCATATTTTGTGGCAAGAGCGTGAGAAACAAGGGAAAAATGTTATGTTTGCTGATGGACAAATCTTTAGCTGCCGATGGAAACATGGAACTGGTATGATTCTCTACCCTTGTGGATAGGCTGGACACTCGAAGTTCTCTACTTGGGTGTGGTCGTGGGTACGGTGCTGATGATTTTGCTGAACAATCGCAATCCGGTAAAAACCATCGCGTGGATCTTGGTGCTGGTGTTTCTTCCCTTCGTGGGATTGTTGTTCTATTTCTTTTTCGGTCGCGATCGTAGGCACATACGCATCATCGGTCGGCGCAGTTACAATCGGTTGCTGAGAAAACCGATGGCCGAATACGTGGGACAAAACGATTGTACGCTGCCGATGGAGTACGAGCGACCGGTTCATTTGTTTCGACAGACAAATCAAGCCTTACTCTTCGATGGAAACGACCTTAAAGTCTACACCGAGGGTAGGAGTAAGCTACGCGATCTGTTGGCCGATTTGGAGCGGGCCACGCAGCATATTCACATGGAGTATTACATCATCGAAGACGATGAAGTGGGTCGTGCCGTGAGCGATGTCTTGATTCGGAAGGCGAGCCGAGGCGTTATCGTGCGATTGATATACGACGATGTGGGTTGTTGGCGAGTGTCCAAGCATTTTTTCGACACGATGCGTAGAGGCGGGGTGGAGGTACGGCCGTTTTTGGAAGTGCGATTCCCCTCGTTTACGGGTAGGGTGAACTATCGCAATCACCGAAAAATTGTGGTGATAGATGGCTGTGTGGGCTATGTTGGAGGTATGAATCTGGCTCACCGATATGTGGAGGGGCTGCCTTGGGGCACGTGGCGCGACACGCATCTGAGACTGGAGGGACGAGCCGTACATGGGTTGCAAACGGCTTTTTTGCTGGACTGGTACTTTGTGGATCGCACGTTGATAACCGACCGTGTGTACTTTCCCCACCTCCCGAATCGGGCAGGTGCGTTGGTACAAGTGGTCACCGGCGAACCCATCGGGCCGTGGAAAGAATTGATGCAAGGCTTTGTCAGCATCCTATCTTCGGCACGTGAGTATGTCTATCTTCAAACACCCTATTTCTTGCCCACCGAGCCGGTGCTGGCAGCCATGCAGACGGCCGCTCTTTCGGGGGTGGATGTACGTTTGATGTTGCCCGAGCGCGACGATACGAGATTGGTTTACTACGCTTCGTGTTCCTACCTCAAGGATGTGTTGCAGGCCGGTGTGAAGGTCTATTTGTACCGTCCCGGATTTTTACATTCCAAACTGATGGTGGTGGATGACAAGTTGGCTACGGTGGGAACCGCGAATATCGACTTCCGTAGCTTTGAACACAATTTCGAGGTGAATGCCTTTATCTACGATGCGACCGAGGCAATCCGGTTGCGTCATGTCTTCTTGGCCGATCAGCAGGAGAGCCGACGCGTGAGGCTCAGGGCCTGGGAGCGACGCCCGTGGCATCGTAAGGCCATCGAATCGTTCATCAGGCTGTTGTCTCCGTTGTTATAAAGGTTGCTTCGCTCTCGGCGCATATAAAGCTCCTTGTCCTTAAATACACTCCATCCGGGTGTAGAAAGAGAATAGCGATGGGGATGAGAACTTACAGTCGTGCGATGAAAGCATCCAGGTCTTCTTCGCGTGTGCTCCAGTCCGTAACTATCCGCACGGGGGTATGGGTGACTCCCCTCGCACCCCATAGCTCAAAGGAGGCGAATTGCAGAAGTCGGTCAATCTCGTCGTTGGGCAATAGGAAAAATTGGAGGTTGGTAGGCGAGTCGATGTACAAAGTATAACCCTTGGCCAACATGGCACGCTTGAGCTTCATGGCCAAGGCAATGGCGTGTTCGGCCATTTGGAAGTAGAGCCCGTCTTCGAAGAGGGTGGCAAACTGTACTCCCAACAGGCGTCCTTTGGCCAAGAGTGCGCCGTGTTGCTTGATGAGCGAACGGAAGTGGGGCAGTAACTGCGGGTTTCGGGTTACCAAGGCTTCGCCGAAGAGCAAGCCACATTTGGTACCTCCGATGTAAAACGCATCGCAGATCCGTGCAAGATCGGGAAGGGTGACGTCGGTTTCGTGGGCCATAAGTCCGTAGCCCAGCCGTGCACCGTCCAGATACAAGGGGATATGTGCGCGGCGGCACACCTCGCCGATGGCTTCCAACTCGCTGAGACTGTAAAGTGTGCCCAGCTCGGTGGGGTGGGAGATGTAGACCATGCCCGGGGCAACCATATGTTCGTGGGTGTCGTCGTGGTAAAAGGTATCTATGTAGGCCTGAATCTGCTCGGCTTGCAGTTTACCGTCTTTGTGAGGCAGGGCCAAAACTTTGTGTCCGCTTGCTTCGATGGCTCCTGACTCGTGTACGTTGATGTGTCCTTCGGTGGTGGCTATGACTCCTTCGTGCTTCTTCAGCAGTCCGTCGATGACGGTGGCATTGGTTTGAGTTCCGCCCACGAAGAAATGTACCTTGCCGGTGGGCAGTTTGCAAGCTTGGAGAATGAGCCGTTCGGCCAACTGCGAGTAAGGGTCGCAGCCATATCCGGCTGTTTGTTCTTCGTTGGTTTGAAGCAAACGTTCCAACACCCGCGGATGTGCTCCGGTGGTGTAGTCACTGTTGAAGTTGAGAGCCATGATTCAGGCAATTTGAAAGAAAGAGAAATTCACGCTTCCGTAGGCGCGATGCTCCACAAAGTGGGGGTGGGTGTCGAATCGGTGTTCCTTGCCGTGCTCCAACACCAACAGTCCGTTGGGCTTGAGGAGGTTGGCATTCAGAATCAAATCGGGCAAAGAAGGCAATTGTTCCAAAGCGTAGGGAGGGTCGGCGAAAACGATGTCGAATTGCTCTCGACAGCCGGCTATGAATTTAAATACATCCCCTTTCAACGGAAGACATACGTCGGTCTTAACCTCATCCATTACCTTGCAAATGAAGGTATGGTGTGCTCCGTCTTTTTCGACCGCGACCACTCGGGAACAACCACGCGACACCAGCTCGAGACTGATGCTGCCCGTGCCTGCGAAGAGGTCGAGGGCCGTGGGCGAATCGTCAAAGTCCAAGTAATTGTTTAGTACGTTGAATAGATTCTCTTTGGCAAAGTCGGTGGTGGGACGTGCCTTGAAGTTACGAGGCACATCGAAGCGTCTGCGTTTGTATAGTCCGCTGATTACTCGCATAGGTAGATGTAGGGAGCCGAAGCATTGGGGATAACAAAGACGTGTCTCACGAATGTTTGTAGCTTGCGCATCAACTCTTCGCGTTGTGGCAAAGCTCCCATAAGGTGAAGTTCGTCTTGTTCTTGATCCATCTCCAATTGCTTCCAGCTGTATAATAAGAAATAAAGACGATCGTCTGTATGCTTACACGCGAAGGTGTTGTTGAGCAGTAACTTGCCCCGATCCATACAGTAAATTTCCGTAGCTCGGGCCGATAGCACGGCATATAGCTTGCGTCGGTTGCTTTGGTGGCTTTTGTGAGCGAAGTAGGACAAGTGGGCCGAGGCCTGTGTGTGGAGACTTGCCTGTGGAAAGGTTTCGTGTAAGAAGGTTGAGAGGCTTCTGTCCATTCCGTAGATACAAACCACGTTGACACGGCGCACGATGTCGTAACAAACCGACTCACCCGCCACCGGGGAGAAGTTGTGGTGAAACAGTAACTCGGCTTGCTCGTCCTCGAAGAGTTCCAGCGGAACAAGTGTATAGCGAGGAGTGTCGATGAAGACGTGAACCTTCTGATAGGATTGCTTGGCAAAGTTCGTTTCGGCCAGCACACGCTTCAGATTCGCAGTGATAGGGAGAGAGTCATCCACCGAAAAGTGTTCGATGGAAGGACTTTCGTTACGGTCGCCCCGAAGGGTAGAAAAAGAAAATCCATCCGTGCCAAGACGGATGGATAGACTTTCTATGCTAAAGGTTCCGATAGCCATTATTCCCAGTTACCGGCTCCGTTGTTTGCTTGTTCAAGCGAACCGATCATCAATCCGTTGTAGCGACCCAGTTGGTCATTGCGGTCTTTGAGGTTGATCAGTTCTTGTTCATTCAAGCCATTCAAATATGAGTCGTAGGGAGCTTTCACCTCGTAAAGGAAGATCGGTGCGCCCGACTTAGCAGTATCGTTTTTGATTGTCATTTCAAACATAGCTCCATTGCCGAAGGGAATGTAGCGCAGAGAGTCTGCATTGTATCCTTTATGGAAGAGGGTGTCCATCACGGGAACCCACATGGTGTCGCGTTTGAAGTTCATCAAACCGGCAGCTTCTACTTCCTTCCAGTTGTTGGTTTGCTTAGCCTTGTTGATCATAGCCACTGCTTTGCGTTCGGTCAGCCCGTCTTCGAGTTGCTTGTCGGAAAGTTGTCCCTCCTTCATCACAATGGGCAACTTTTGGTTCTTCACGAAGTCAATCAGCTTATTGAAGTCATCGGCATACTGGCGACCATGCATCGTGGCATAGGTGTGCTGCGCCTTGCGAATGTCGATCAAGCGGGCGATGACTTGTTGCTCGCGTGCAGTCTTTTCTTTGTCAAAGTGGATGGGACCCGTAATGCTGTCATAACACACATAAATCAAGGCGAGTGCACAAGCCACCAGGACAAGGTTAAATACTGTTTTCATAATAAAAATATGTGTTTTTGAGTTGTTATATTCGCATGGCAAAAGTAGAATAAATAATTGAAAAACGATATTTCGGTGAATAATTTTATCTTGTGGCTATGATAAATGACTATTTAGTAAGTCGTATCTGTGCGCATTTCCCATTCCAACCCACTGGAGAGCAGCAAGTGACCCTGGAGAAATTGGCTGCGTTTCTGCTCTCGCCCGCGTCCGACGCCCTGTTTCTTTTGGGTGGATATGCGGGTACCGGAAAAACGTCCTTGGTGGGGGCTTTGGTAAAAACATTGGATGAATTGGGGCAAAAGGTGATATTGTTGGCACCCACGGGACGTGCGGCCAAGGTGTTTGCTTCCTATGCCGAGCGATCGGCATCCACGATTCACCGCAAGATTTATAGGCAGACTTCCTTTGCGGGTGAAGGTTACGGATTGAATGACAACCTGCACACCCATACGTTATTCTTGGTGGATGAGGCCTCGATGATAGCCAATGACGCTTGGGCAGGCCGAGGTTTCGGTACGGGCCGTTTGCTCGACGACTTGATACATTATGTATACAGTGGCGAGGGATGCCGCATCCTGCTTATGGGAGACGAAGCCCAGCTGCCCCCGGTGGGCGAGGAACATAGTCCGGCCCTTTCTCCTCGGGTGTTGGGCGGTTATGGATTGGATTTGGTGGAATCGAAGTTGACGCAGGTGGTGAGACAAGCCGACCGCTCGGGCATCTTGTGGAATGCCACCCGGCTGCGAGAACTGATGGCGGAAGACGGAGTGATTTCCCAACCTCGCATCAAGCTGAAAGGATTCGCAGATATTCGAGTGGTCTCGGGTAGTGACTTGATAGACGCTTTGGAAACTTGCTACGGCCAAGACGGAGTGGAGGAAACCACCATTGTATGTCGCTCCAATAAACAGGCCAATGCTTACAACAATGGCATCCGTTCCAAGGTGTTGTGGATGGATGACGAGCTGTCGGGAGGCGACCTGCTCATGGTGGCCAAGAACAATTATGCTTGGGCATCGGCCGGAGAGAATGCCGATTTCATAGCCAACGGCGAGATGGCTATGGTGCGAAGGGTAAGGCGTGTACACTATATGCATGGCTTCCGCTTTGCCGAGGCCACGTTGAGATTTCCCGATCGGGGTGATGAAGATTTCGTGGGATTGGTGCTGCTGGATACTCTTTATTCCGATTCACCTTCGCTTTCGCAAGCCGACAGCGAACGGCTGTTCGCTGCCGTACTCGAAGACTATGCCGATCTGCCTTCTCGACGAGAGCGCATGAGGAAGGTGAAAACAGATGTTTACTACAACGCTCTTCAAGTGAAGTATGCTTATGCCATTACTTGTCACAAGGCTCAAGGAGGGCAATGGAAGAATGTGTTTGTGGACCAAGGTTACGTAGCTCCCGAGCAACTCACCCCCGACTTCTATCGCTGGTTGTACACGGCTTTTACGAGAGCCACCGATGTGCTTTACTTAATCAACTATCCCGAGGAGCTTACCGATCGGTGAGCACGCTCCGTTTATCCTCCCCGGGACGAGTCCTTTCGGGGAATCGGGGTGACGAGCGAGTGTGGGGAATTGTGGAAAACCGCTGCTCTCTTTCGTGAAACTTCCCATTGACCTGCTCTCGGCTACGATTCATGCTTCGGTTTATATAGCCCACCTCGAGAACGATACAGCTCAAATTACGATTGTTATGATTCGTGTTTAGCCCGGAAAGTAGATGTGTGCTACGCCCGTTTTGTGAAAAGGCGTATCTGGCCTTTAGGGGGAGTTGCGACAAGAATCTGAATCGAATGGCTGTGTCGGGTATTACCTGAGTCGACGGGTGAACCGCTGCTGTCTCTTACGATGGGTCTAAATATATGCGCCCCTGCCACGGGGATTCGATGTGGCAGGGGCGCATATGTGGAGTACTAAGCAGGTTGCCTTGTCGAGAGATTAGATGGACAAGGCCTTCAGTACGTTGAGCAGATCCTTCTGAATGCTCTTTTGGTTCTTGATCGCTTTGCTGAAGGGTACGTAGACAATCTCATCGTTCTCGATTCCAATCATCACGTTGCGTTGGTCTTCCAAGAGGGCGTCGATGGCGGCAGCTCCCAATCGGCTGGCCAAAATGCGGTCGTGTGCAGTGGGGCGTCCGCCTCGTTGCACGTGGCCGAGGATACTGACACGCACATCGTATTGTGGGAACTCCTTCTTGACACGTTCGGCATAGTGCATGGCACCTCCGGTGATTTCGCTCTCGGCCACCAGAACGATACTGCTGTTCTTGGACTTGCGGAATCCGTTCTTGATGAGTTCTTCGAGTTGATCCACCTCGGTACTGAGTTCGGGAATGATGGCGGCTTCTGCTCCCGATGCAATGGCTCCGTTCAGTGCCAGAAAGCCGGCGTCTCGTCCCATGACCTCGACAAAGAAGAGGCGTTCGTGCGAGGTGGCCGTGTCGCGTATCTTGTCGACGGCGTCGAGAATGGTGTTCAGGGCGGTGTCATACCCGATGGTGGTGTCGGTGCCGTAAAGGTCGTTGTCGATGGTGCCCGGCAGGCCGATGCAGGGTACGTCGAATTCTTGTGCAAAGATGCGAGCGCCGGTGAGCGAACCGTCGCCGCCGATGACGATAAGTGCGTCTATCTCGGCCTTTTTCATGTTCTCGTAGGCTTGTAGGCGGCCTTCGGGGGTGGTGAACTCTTTGCAGCGGGCTGTCTTGAGGATGGTGCCTCCCATCTGTATGATATTGCTCACATTTTGGCTTTTGAACTCAACGATCTCTCCGGTGACAAGGCCTTTATATCCTCGATAAATACCTTTCACTTGCAGGCCGTTGAAGATGGCTGCACGGGTCACGGCGCGAATGGCTGCATTCATTCCCGGAGCATCGCCTCCGGAGGTAAGAATGCCGATACATTTAATGGTTCCCATTTGTCTGTATTACTTGATGGTTGATAGGCAAAAGTACGACAAACCCCCGATGTCTTTACGAATCGGGGGTTAATTTTTGCTTATTTTACGAGCCGTTTTTCGGGTCCCGGCTTCGATGGATACGGGGTGTTTGTGCGATATGTCCTTTGGAAAGGGAAGATGTAGGCAATGAGTGGTGTTCAGAGAGACGAGCCCCGGGTTTGCATATGTTCTTCGATATAGCCGGAAACTTTCTCCATCAGCCATTTGGGGGTTGAGGTGGCACCGCAGACACCGATGGATCTGACGCCCTTGAGTAGTCGCAGGTCGATGTCGGTTTCACAGTCGATGAGGTGTGAATTGGGGTTTACTTGTAAGCATTCGGCAAAGAGAACCTTTCCGTTCGAGCTTTTTTTGCCGCTGACGAAGAAGATGAGGTCGTGCGAAGCAGCAAACTCTCGGAGCTTAGGCATGCGGTTGGCTACTTGTCGGCAAATGGTGTCGGCATACTCGAAGGTGGCTGTGGGAGCGATGTTGTCCTTGATGTAGTCGACGATTTGTCGGAACTCATCGAGCGATTTGGTGGTTTGCGAGAACAGGCGGACGCCTCGGTTGAGATTCAGGCGGCTCACCTCTTCGGCCTTTTCAATGACAATGGCTTCGCCGTCGGTTTGTCCCACAAGCCCCAGTACTTCGGCGTGACCGGTCTTGCCATAAATGACAATTTGCTTATCGGCCTCGTCGTTGGTTTGGTGGCTTTGCTTGATGCGTTTTTGCAGACGGAGTACCACCGGACAAGTGGCGTCGATGATTTCGATATTGTTTTCTTTGGCTATGCGGTAGGTCTCGGGTGGCTCGCCATGCGCACGCAGTAGCACTTTGGCATTTCTCAGTCGCTTGAATTCGTCGTGATTGATGGTTTTCAATCCCAGTGCTTCAAGCCGTTCCACTTCCCGGCTGTTGTGCACGATGTCGCCGAGGCAATAGAGCGTACCTCCTTTGCTCAATTCCTCTTCGGCCTTTTGAATGGCGGTGACTACGCCAAAGCAAAATCCGGATCCTTTGTCTATTTCTACTATGCTCATACGTCTGTACAATCAACGTGTTGCACGTTGGAATTGTTCGATGAGCCAGGCCTTCTGTTGGGCGATGCTTAGGTGGGTGTTGTCCAATACGAGGGCGTCGGGGGCTTGGCGTAAAGGGCTGATGCTTCTGTTTTGATCGATCTGGTCACGCTGCATCACGTTGGCCAAGACTTCGTCGATGTTCACGTTTTCTCCCTTGGCCTTGAGTTCCTCGAAGCGGCGGCGGGCTCGTACTTCGGGACTGGCGGTGACGAAGATTTTGAGTTCGGCATCGGGGAAAACGGTGGTGCCGATGTCTCGGCCGTCCATGACGATGCCTTTCTCTTTGCCCAATGCTTGCTGCCGGCGGACGAGTGCTTCGCGGACGAAGTCGATGGCACTAACCGGGCTGACCCGCTCGGATACATCGAGCGAGCGGATGCGTTGCTCCACGTTTTGACCGTTGAGGTAGGTCTCGGGAAGTCCGGTCGCGGGGTTGAGTTTAAATCCAATCTCCAATTGAGAAATGGCCGCTCGCAGTCGCTCGATGTCGATGGTGTCGCCTTGAAAAAGACTTTGCTCCATACAGTAGAGCGTTACGGCTCGATACATGGCACCGCTGTCGATGTAAATATAGCCCACTTCGCGAGCTAAATCTTTGGCCATGGTGCTTTTCCCACAAGAAGAAAATCCGTCGATGGCAATTGTGATCTTTTTCATTCGGGTGTGGTGATTTGGGGTGATGTGCGCGCAAAAGTACGAAGTTTTCCTTAAGAAACAGAGGTTGTCGAATCGACGGTTGCCGAAGTAGACTGCAAGTGTCGAGCGAGTTCGAATAGGATGGGGAAGAAGGCGGTAGTCTGGATAGTGCGAGAGTTGGAGGGGGATGAAAGTTCAGGAAGTGCAAATTGTCAGGTTAAAAAAACATAAATAGGTGCATGGGCGCAGTGGAAGTCTATCATCCGATGGTGAGAATATCTATATTTGCCCGAAACAACCGTAACGGACCCTTTTTATTTATTCATCTATAAACAACCTTTTTATGGAAGTTAAAAAATCCCCCAAAGCAGACTTGGAAGGCAGAAAGTCGACCTGGTTGCTTATCGGTTACGTGGTGGTGTTGGCTTTCATGTTTGTGGCCTTCGAATGGAGTCGTCGCGATGTGAAAATCGATGTAAGCCAGGCGGTATCCGATATCGTGTTCGAAGAGGAGATTATTCCGATCACGGAAACCCCGGAGCAGCAAGCTCCCCCTCCGCCCGAAGCTCCCAAAGTGGCAGAATTGCTCGAAATTGTGGACAATAAGGTGGAAGTTCAAGAAACCACGCAAGTGATGAACGAAGATCACGTTGCTAAAGTGGATGTTACCTACAAGCCACCCCAAGCAGTGGTGGAAGAAGAGCCCGAAGAACAAGTTATTTTCGACGTGGTAGAGAGTATGCCCGAATTTCCGGGTGGACAAGCCGCACTGATGCAATACTTGGCCAAGAACATCAAGTATCCCACCATTTCACAAGAAAACGGAACCCAAGGCCGTGTAATTGTGCAGTTCGTGGTGAATAAGGACGGTGGTATTGTAGATGCCAAGGTGGTGCGTAGCGTAGACCCTTACTTGGATAAAGAAGCTCTTCGTGTGGTGGGCACCATGCCTAAGTGGACTCCCGGTAAACAACGTAACAAACCGGTGCGTGTGAAGTATACGCTGCCCGTAATGTTCCGTTTGCAATAAGAAAAACAGCAACGAATGTTTGCTGAATCATTCAAAGAGGCTGCGTAAAGCAGCCTCTTTTCATTCCCAACCTCACCGGCTCGATGAGGGTTGTTGAACTTAATCATTTAGACCTTGTTTTTATGTATACATCTGCTCAACTTATAGAACGTTTACATCCTCTTTTTGTCCAGCCTTGTGTCGGGCTCGAGCCTCGTGGACTTTATGAACCGATAGATTACGTGCTTTCGCTGGGCGGAAAAAGGGTTCGTCCACTACTGATGGCGATGGCCTACAATATGTATAAGGAGGATGTCGAGGCAGTGTATGGCCCGGCAAAGGCCATTGAAGTTTATCATAACCACACGCTGCTGCACGATGATGTGATGGATCGAGCCGAGGTGCGACGCGGAAAGCCGACGGTTCATCGTGTTTGGAACGACAATACGGCTATCCTTTCGGGCGATGCCATGTTGATTCAGGCCTATATGTATTTGGTGAATTGTGCTCCCCGTCATCTGAAGACGGTGATCGATCTGTTTTCAAGAACTGCGTTGGAAATATGTGAAGGGCAGCAACTCGATCTGGAATTGGAAACTCGAATGGATGCTCGGGAAGAAAACTATTTGACGATGATTCGGTTGAAAACGGCCGTCTTATTGGCCGCTTCGCTGAAGATGGGAGCTGTTTTGGCCGATGCTCCTGCCGAAGATGCAGCACGTTTGTATCGTTTGGGAGAGTGTGTCGGTACCGGTTTTCAATTGCAGGACGATATGTTGGATGTGTATGGAGATCCGAAAGTGTTTGGGAAAAAGATTGGAGGGGACATCCTTTGTAACAAAAAGACCTTCATGTTGATCAAGGCATTGGAGTTGGCCGACGATAGTCGACGCAAAGAATTGGAAAGTTGGTTGCAAGCTGTAGACCCTTCCCCGGAAGAAAAGATACATGCTGTGACAACTCTTTATAATGAACTGGGTGTGCGCGAACTCTGTGAAGAACGGATGCGTACTTGTTATCAAGAAGGTTTGGCTTGTTTGGATGCGATTGGGCTTCCATCCGAGAGGAAAGAAGTATTGGGTGATTTCTTGCAAAGCCTCATGGTGCGTACTCTCTAACGATATTACAGCCAATTCCTATGCCATATAGACGTTTGCCCAAGACCGATCAAGCTCGAATTCGTGCGTTGAAGGCTGTTGTGGCTAAGGGGGATACGATCTTGATGGATCGAGTGATCCCTCTTCAACTGCTGTCGGAAATTCGAAATTTTCTACTCCCCTTTGAAGCTGCTCATGTCTTTTACCTTGAACGATATCAAGAACAGTCGTTGGCGGGGAAGAAGCATCAAAGGAATGTGAAGCAGGCGCGTTTGTATGTCTCGCATTTTATTCAAGTACTCAATATGGCCGTGGTGCGCGAAGAAATCAAGGAGATTCATAGACAACTTTATGGGTTGTCTTCAAATACTCATCTTCCCGACCTGATGAGTGAAACCTCGTTGCTGGAGTGGGGACGGCGAATTGTGGAGGGTGAACGTCTTCGTGTAGAGCAAGGGGGAATCCCCATTTATAACCCCACCATTGCCCGTGTGAAGGTGCATTATGATTTGTTTGCCGATAGCTATACCCGACAGAAGCAGCTTCAACTCATAACGACACGGAGCTTAGAACAGCTGTCCGCGATGCGTGAGCGAGCCGATGAATTGATCTTGGAGGCTTGGAATCTCATCGAGGCGTATTTCTCCGCTGTCGAAGATGCGGCAAATCGCTTGGAGTGCTGTCGTGATTATGGTGTGGTTTATTATTATCGTAAGGGAGAAAAACCGGCAGAGGAATGTATACAGGTGGAATGATTGATACACACGCTCATTTATTTGTGGAAGAGTTTGCTGGGGAGCGTGAAGTTGTGATGGAACGCGCCCGCTGCGCGGGAGTGGAAGCTGTGTTGATGCCCAATATTGATGTGACAACTGTGAAGCCCATGTTGGAGACTTGCGGCATGTTTCCGGGATATTGTTATCCGATGATTGGGTTGCACCCCACGTCAGTAGATGCAGGCTATAAACAATCCTTGGCTCGATTGCGAGAATGGTTGGAGGAAGAAGAGCATTTTATAGCCATTGGAGAGATCGGGTTGGATTTGTATTGGGATAAGACTTATTTGGTGGAGCAGCTTGATGCGTTTGAGATTCAAATAGGATGGGCATTGGAGTATGGTTTGCCCATTGCTGTGCATTCCCGAGAGGCGTATACCTATCTATATAGCATAGTTTCGAAATATCGAGCAACAGAGTTGCGAGGTGTTTTTCATAGTTTTACCGGTAGTGCCGAAGAAGCGCATGCGCTCTTGGAACATGATGGTTTCTATTTGGGTATCAACGGTGTTGTGACTTTTAAGAACTCGTCTTTATCGGATGCTCTTAAAGAAGTGCCCTTGGAAAGAATTCTCCTGGAGACAGATGCTCCTTATTTGGCTCCTGTCCCTTATCGAGGCAAGAGAAATGAAAGTTCCTACTTGAATTTGATTGCAGATAGATTGGCGAAGGTCTACGAAACATCTTCGGACGTAGTGAAGATGCAAACCAAAGAGAATGCAAAACGCCTCTTCGGCCTTTGAATCGGGTTGTACTTGGAGTTTTTAAAATATATTAATTTGCCTGCTTCTGCTATGAGAAAAATAGTGGATTGTGATACGAACAAAAAAAAAAGAATACATTTGTGGCTGAATTGTGGAAATCCTAAGGAGAGATGCTCGAGTGGTTGAAGAGGCACGCCTGGAAAGCGTGTATACGCCAAAAGCGTATCGGGGGTTCGAATCCCCCTCCCTCCGCGCCTATGATT
>JAXFUC010000130.1:0-14077 GCA_034176395.1 Bacteroides sp.
AAGGTGAAGAATATTTCTTGAAACCGATGAACTGTCCCCATCACTGCGAGATATACAAGAATATACCTCGTTCTTACCGGGATTTGCCGTTGCGCATCGCAGAATTCGGAACGGTGAGCCGATATGAACAGAGCGGGGAACTTCATGGCTTGACGCGGGTACGCAGTTTCACGCAAGACGATGCACACATCTTCTGTACGCCCGACCAAGTAAAAGAAGAGTTTCTCCGTGTTATGGACATCATTTCGATTGTATTCAACTCTATGGAGTTCTCTAATGTGGAGGCACAAATTTCTTTGCGTGATAAAGTGAATCGTGAAAAATACATCGGTAGTGATGAGAATTGGGATAAAGCAGAGCAAGCCATCATCGAAGCATGTGCTGAGAAAGGCTTGTCTGCAAAGGTGGAATACGGCGAAGCTGCATTCTATGGCCCTAAACTCGACTTTATGGTGAAAGATGCCATCGGTCGCCGTTGGCAGTTAGGAACCATTCAAGTGGACTATAACCTGCCCGAACGCTTTGAATTGGAGTACATGGGTGCCGATAATCAGAAACATAGGCCGGTGATGATTCACCGCGCACCTTTTGGCTCTATGGAGCGTTTCGTTGCCGTGCTCATTGAGCATACAGCCGGTAAATTCCCCCTGTGGCTAACTCCCGATCAAGTGGTGATTCTACCCATCAGTGAAAAATTCAATGCTTACGCCGAAGAGGTGAAGATGTATTTGCGCACACATGATGTACGTGCCGTACTTGATGACCGAAACGAAAAGATTGGACGTAAGATCAGAGATAACGAGTTGAAACGAATCCCTTATATGCTTATCGTCGGTGAGAAAGAAGCCGAGAATGGTGAGGTTTCTGTACGTAAGCAGGGTGAAGGGGATAAAGGGACGATGAAGTATCAAGATTTTGCTAATATTTTGAACGAAGAAGTTCAAAATATGATAAATAAGTGGTAGTTTTGCAGCCGATTTATCCAAACAAGAAAAACAAAGAAACAGGAAGAACTCCTCGTAAATGAAGAATGAAGCATTAAAAGGGCAGTATCGAATCAATGAACAGATTCGTGCCAAAGAAGTTCGTATTGTCGGTGATGATATTGAATCACAAGTATATCCCATTGCTCAAGCCTTGAAAATGGCGGAGGAGAAAGAGGTCGACTTGGTGGAAATCTCACCCAATGCTCAACCTCCTGTTTGTCGTTTGATAGATTATTCTAAGTTCCTTTATCAGCTTAAGAAGCGTCAGAAAGAACAAAAGGCCAAGCAAGTGAAGGTGAACGTGAAAGAAATTCGATTTGGTCCACAAACCGATGAACATGATTACAACTTCAAGCTCAAACATGCCAAAGGCTTTTTGGAGGATGGAGATAAGGTGAAGGCTTATGTTTTCTTCAAAGGACGTTCTATCCTTTTTAAGGAGCAAGGAGAGGTATTGCTGCTGCGCTTTGCCAACGATTTGGAAGATTATGCCAAGGTCGATCAAATGCCTTTGCTCGAAGGAAAGCGCATGACTATCTTCCTCTCACCGAAGAAGAAAGAAGGAGGTAAGAAGGTGGGTGCACCCAAGAGCGAACAGCACGAAGAATAATAGTGTAAACTTCATGCGTAACGCGCCGGTATAGTACGTTGCCATGACCATTAATAATCTAAAAACAAGCTAAGATGCCAAAGATGAAGACTAACTCCGGTTCTAAAAAAAGGTTTACCCTTACCGGAACAGGTAAAATCAAAAGAAAGCACGCTTTCCACAGTCACATTTTGACTAAGAAATCGAAGAAGAGAAAACGTAACCTGTGTTACTCTACGCTCGTGGACGTGACCAATGTAAGTCAGGTGAAAGAACTCTTAGCAATGAAGTAATCGGTAGCCCGATAGTTATTAAAGTATTAACCGAATGCATTAGCTCAAAGTTCGCAGCGATAGATTGCGACGCTAACATTCAAAAACGAACAAAACTATGCCAAGATCAGTAAATCATGTTGCTTCAAGAGCACGTAGAAAGAAAATTTTGAAACTTACCAGAGGCTACTTTGGTGCAAGAAAGAATGTATGGACCGTTGCCAAGAATACATGGGAGAAAGGTTTGACCTACGCATTCCGTGACCGTAGAAACAAGAAACGTAACTTCCGTGCTCTTTGGATTCAACGTATCAATGCTGCAGCTCGTTTGGAAGGTATGTCATACTCAAAGTTGATGGGAGGGTTGCACAAAGCCGGTATCGAGATTAACCGCAAGGTGTTGGCCGATTTGGCAATGAATCATCCCGAGGCTTTCAAGGCAGTAGTAGCTAAAACGAAGAATGCATAAGCCATAGGCGGACAAATTGTTTTTCTGAATAGGCAAATGCCAACCATACGAAAGTTTGGTTGGCATTTTCTTTGCAAAGAATTTGTTTTTCAAAAGCTTATTCCTTACATTTGTCCATCGTAACATACGGAAGCCGTATCGTCTGGATTGGGAAACTCTTCAAATCAATCTGATAAACCGAGAAACGCTTCTGCTTTCAATGGCGGGCCACGTCCTCTTTGAGGAAGCTTCGAGCCGGTGGATTACAACGAAGGCGAGCACTCAAATCTTGTTCTATCAGAGTTTCATCACATCGGCGGTGCGGCTTCTTCGTTTATTCTATGAAAAAAGTGTTGCACCATAGCATGCACAACGTTTCCTATTCGCAGCGAAGCATTGCTTGAATTCCGGTGATTTTATTTCAAATATGTGGGTAAGATAGCATACTTTCAAAACCCCAAAGTGTTTGGATATAGCTCTTTGTCTATGATGTGAGCGTTTTTTGTCTTTTTTGAAAAGGGGTCGTTACAGAACCGCTCTTACAATCTTAAAATCACTGTTTAGGGGAAGAATACTTCCATAGGGAGGTATGGTGCGAAAGGCTTCTTCTATTTCGGCATGGCCAGTAAGGATGCGCACACAGGTGAGCACTCCGCCATGTGTGAACACTGCCGTGGGACTGTGTGGATGCCGTTTTTTTATCTCGTTTAAGAAGGAGGCAACACGTGCATAGAGGTCTGTAAATGCTTCTCCTCCCGTGGTGGGAGTGTGGAGGTAGTTGTCGTACCATGTTTGTAGGCGAGGGTCGACGATGGATTCGAATGCCTGCATTTCCCATTGTCCGAAGTCGAGTTCGAGGAGTCGTCGATCGCGTTTGGCTTCCGGAAATCCACAGAAATCGGCCAATCGCACACAGCGCGACAATGGGCTTGTATAGGCCTTTTCGATATGCAGTTCTGCCAAGGCTTCTTTCACCCGAATGGCTTCCTGTTCAAAACTATCGCTTAGTGGAACGTCGGTTTGCCCGTAACAGATGCCCCGAGGCACATTCACCGAGGTATGTCTGACGAAGAAGATGCTCATAGAAGGGGATATATGGTGTAATAGGATAACACTCCCATTCGAGCACTTAATTCGCAGAGTAAGAACAGGGCTCCACAACAATCGCCGGTATATCCGTCCAGACGTTTCTTGAAAAGATAGCACATAAGTGCGAAGGTCATCAGCGCGGGGATGAGCAGAGCTATTGTCAATGGAAGGGGCAGAAACAGGAGTGGAACCATGCCACCTGCAAGGGATATGGCGTAATCCTTTGTTTGCATGGTGGTATATACGGTTTTGTTCTTGCTGGTTTCGGCGGTTCGGGCATAGGGCAGTCGGTTGATGAGTTGTGCCGACAAAGCTTTGCTCCAAGCATCCGTGGCCCACAAGAGGAGGGGGATGGAGTGAGGGGGTAGGGAAGAGAGGGAGTGGAAACTCAAGAGGTAATAGAGAATAAGTCCCAACACTCCATAGCTCCCAATATGGGAATCTTTCATGATGCGCAGTGTGCTTTCTCGGTCGCGTCCTCCGCCAAATCCATCAAAGAAATCGGCCAATCCGTCCTCGTGCAGTGCACCTGTGAGCAGCAGGCGAGCGATAAATGCCAATATTAGTGCCACCGAAGGAGGGAAGAGAAGGCTGCTTGCAACGAACGTCAAGACCATTGTTCCCCCTGTAAGCCAACCACTCAAACTCCAGTAGGTCACCACGTGATTGAAGCTCGTGGCCGGAACTTGCTTGATGCGCCAAAAAGGGAGGCGGGTGAAGAACATCAAGGCAGCCAACAGCTCGTTGACCGAGCTGCGCGATTCAGAAGTATTTGGTGATGGCAGCATGCTCAAAAGTTTCCATTTCGTTCATCATTCGCACGGCCGAGTCCACGATGGGATAGGCACATACGGCCCCGCTCCCTTCTCCAAGTCGTAAATCAAGTTGTAAGAGAGGACGTACCCCCAAATGTTCAATCAATGCTTTGTGTCCCAGCTCATCGCCCAAATGCCCGAAGAATGCATATTGCAGCACTTCGGGATACAGTCGAGAGGCAGCCAACATACAGTTGGTCATGATGAACCCATCGACGAGAATGGTCATGTGGAGTTCGGCTGCACGGAGCATAGCTCCTACGGCCATTGCCATCTCATATCCTCCGAAGCGACGCATCACCTCCTGCGGATGGGTGGTGGGTGGATGGTTGTTCAGCGTTTGGCGCAAGATGTTGAGTTTATGTTGCACTCCGGCCGTATTGAGTCCGCTACCCACTCCGACGCAGGCTTCGAGTGGGATGCCGGTAAGGCAATGCATCCATAGGGACGAGGCAGAGGTGTTGGCAATGCCCATCTCTCCCAAGCTGATGACGTTGCAACCGGCTTGGTGGACAATGTCGGTACACTGTGCTCCGCGATCTATACAGAGACACAATTCTTCGTGGGTCATGGCCGGTTCGTGGAGGAAGTTGCGTGTGCTTTTCCCGACCTTCATATTGACAATACCTTTCTCGTACGGAAGGTCGTAGTCCACACCCGCATCTATTAACATCAATCGAAAGCCGTGCTGACGACAAAGGAAATTGATTCCTGCACCTCCTCGCAAGAAGTTGCTAAGCTGCTGCCATGTGACCTCCTTGGGCGATGCACTGACGCCCTCGACTACGATGCCATGATCGGCGGCAAAAACGAGGTTGTGCGGATGTTGTAGGCTGGGAGATAGGGTCTGTTGAATCAAGCCTACCCGTAAGGCTATCTCCTCAAGCACTCCCAACGAACCTTTGGGTTTGGCCAGATTGTTGATTTTGTCGACGAGTAGAGGTTTAATCCCCTCATCGGGAGACTGAATGTGAAATGTTCTCATGGCTATTTGATTTGTAGGGGAATGCCACTTACCAGTAGAAAGACCTCATCGGCTTGCGAAGCTATGTGTTGATTGGTCCATCCCTGAAGGTCGGTAAATCGGCGTTGCAGCCGGTTTTCGGAAACACCACCGAGCCCAATTTCGTTGGTTACGAAGATAAAGGTGGCATCTTGCCGAGTGAATCGGTCGAACTCCTCCTGAACAGCTTTCAAAGCGGCCGACACATCGGACTCATGTTCCATGAAGAAATTGGTGCACCACAGTGTTACACAGTCAATGACTACCACGCGTCCTTCTACGTTGTGGCGGCTCAACCATTGCTCTTCCTCGATATTGGTCCATTCCGGACCTCGGTTGCGACGGTGGTGTTCCACTCGCTTACGAAATTCTTCGTCCCAAATGCGAGCGGTGGCAAGATAAACCGGCCGAGCGGTCAACCGGTGAGCAAGCTGCTCGGCATACCGACTTTTGCCGGAGCGTTGGCCTCCTGTGATGAGTATGATTTTGGACATGAGTCGTTTTCGTTGAATCGTATCACAAAGTTAGCGTTTTATTCGCTTTGATGCCAATGAACGATTTCATTTTTGTGCCATGCCACTCATTCGAGGCGACAACGTTCGCTGTCCTTGTAGTACTTGCCAAGTGCCTACACTTGGTTGGGTAACCATAGGCAGTTTGTCTGCAAAGTGTATGTGGTTTGGAGCGTCAGTGTTCGGCGTTTGCGGCGAAGCTGCTATCGTTTTACAAACTGTTGCACGGGGAGGGAGACGACGAGGCGAGTGATGATGAATCGCACGATGGCTTGAACCAAACGTTTGGAACAATAACCTTCGTTTATTGGTATTTGTTGCCTATGGCTTTGATGTCAAGTTTCTTGCTGTTTTCATTGTTTTTCTATGGCCTGAATGTTAGTTTTGCAATCGTGGCGGTATCTTTCTGTTTGGGAGGTACATTCTTTGCTAAGGGAGATAGTTTTGTACGATTAATTCTATACTATTTATGAAACAAATTACCGTCTTTTTGCTTGTTGCTTTGTTTTCATCTTTTGCATGGGCTCAAGAGACAGAGGTGTCGAAGTATTGGTCCGGGGAGATAGATCTCGGGATGAAAAAACTTCGCATCGACTTTGAAATTCGTTCATCGGCCTCCGGTAGCCCCACCGGGGTGATGAATGTTCTCGACCAAAATGCCAAGAATATTCCCATTCAAATCTTGCCCGGTGCACCCGACAGTCTGAACATTCTCGTTCCCATGGTGGGAGCTGCATACAAGGGGCGGTTGGTTTCTCCCGCCAGAATCGAGGGGGTGTTTGTTCAAAATGGTATGAGCCTCGAGTTGAATCTCACTCCCCAAGTTCCGGAGGTCAAACGTCCTCAAACTCCTAAGCTTCCTTATGCGTACCAAACTGAGGAGGTGGTGTTTACGAACAAGGCAGAAGGGGCTTCGTTGGCCGGCACGCTTACCTATCCCGTAGGCTATGATAAGTCGGTTCAACAAGCAATCCCCGTTGTGTTGATGGTTTCGGGCAGTGGCAGTCAAGACCGCAATGAGGAAGTCTTCGGTCATAAGCCGTTTTTAGTCATAGCCGATTATTTGGCAAAGCATGGCATAGCCTCGTTGCGCTACGATGACCGAGGGGTAGGAGGATCGATCGGGAAAACGGAAGGAATGACCACGGAGAACAATCTGTCGGATGCTCAAGCAGGCATTGCTTTTTTACGAGGCTTGGGACAATTTGGCCCCATCGGTCTATTGGGACATAGCGAAGGGGGTATGATCGGTTTCATGATGGGAGCCAATCGCTCCATTGATTTTTTGATTTCGTTGGCCGGTCCGGGTATTAAAGGAGTGGACATCTTGGTGGGGCAAACTGCGGCCATGATGCAGCTCCAGGGCATGCAACCGGATGTTGTAAACAGCTATACCCAGGCTCTCCGTATGCTTTGTGTCGAGCGCATATTGGGGCAAATAGAGAATCCCGAAAAGTTTGTGGACGATTTATGTGCGAAGCATGCGTTTGCATTGCCCGAATCATTGAAACGCAATTTGGTTCAGTGTGCCACTTGGGGAGGAGATTGGCTTACTTGGTTTTTGAGTTACGACCCGACCAAGGCCATATCGCAAGTGACCTGCCCCACGATGATTTTGAACGGGAGGTTGGATATGCAGGTTCTTTGTGAGGAAAATATCCCTGCGATAGAAACTCATCTTCCTAAGCAAGAACGGAATGTGATAAAGGTTTATGATTCGCTCAACCATCTTTTTCAACATTGTACGCCGGCCACTGCGCTCGATTATGGAACCATTGAAGAAACCATTTCGGAAGAGGTGCTTGCCGACATGGTTCGTTGGATCAACTCATTGAGGTGAGGACGGGGTATTGTAGTGAGGGAGGTGGGAATCGGTCTTCCTCTTCGGGGATAAGCGAAGGGCTTGTTTGGTCGTAAGTTTTTGCGTTTGCATCGCTTTCGGGTGTGAATGGCAGATGTGTGCAAAGAGCCTGTGGAGCGGCCAAAAAACACCTCCGAAATGAATCGTCTTACCAAAAAACGCTTATTTTTGCTGCACCTTGTGAGCTACATACTTTATTTATGACTAACGACTCCATCACTCACCCCGGCATTGTACGAAGCATTCAAGGAGATAGCTTATTGATACAAATTGTGCAAACTTCGCTTTGTGCCGGTTGTCATGCCAAAGGATATTGTACCTCTGCCGACAATAGGGAGAAGCTGGTGCAGGTGGTCGATCGGGAGATGGCCACTTGCTGCACCATTGGGCAGGAAGTGGTGTTGGTGGGTGAGACATCCATGGGATTGAAGGCAGTGGGCTACGCTTTTGTTCTTCCTTTCCTGCTTATGATCATTTTGCTGTTTGCAGTGAATATCTTCGTTGGTAGTGAGTTGTGGGCGGCCGTGGTGGCCTTGGGAGTATTGATTCCATACTATGCTGTTGTGTGGTCGTTTCGCCATCGTTTGCAAAGGGAGTTTCGATTTAGAGTAGAGACAATTAAAAATAATTAGCTATGAATTTAATTCTGATAGCGGTTCTTTCATTGGGAGCAATTGCCATTTTGCTGGCACTGATTCTGTATGCTGCTTCCAAGAGGTTTGCCGTCTACGAAGACCCGCGCATTGCTCGGGTGGGCGAGGTACTGCCACAAGCCAATTGCGGAGGTTGTGGCTATCCCGGTTGCGGAGCCTTTGCCGAGGCTTGTGTGAAGGCAGCTACGTTGGAAGGCAAGTATTGTCCCGTTGGCGGTGCGGCTGTGATGGGACAGGTAGCCGAGATCTTAGGAATGTCAGTACAGGAATCCGAGCCCCAGGTAGCTGTGGTGCGTTGCAACGGAACTTGCGAGCATCGTCCCCGACTCAATACTTACGATGGAGCCAAGAGTTGTGCCATCGCTGCCGCACTGTATGGAGGAGAAACGGGTTGTAGCTACGGCTGTTTGGGCTGTGGCGATTGTGTGAGTGCCTGTACCTTTGATGCCATCCACATGAATCCCATTACACAGTTGCCCGAAGTTATTGACGACAAATGCACGGCTTGTGGAGCTTGTGTCAAGGCTTGCCCCAAGAACATCATTGAGCTGAGACCTAAAGGCAAGAAATCTCGCCGAATCTACGTGAACTGTGTCAACAAGGACAAAGGAGCCATCACTCGTAAAGCGTGTAACGTGGGTTGTATAGCTTGTAGCAAGTGTGTCAAGGCTTGTGCATTCGATGCCATCCAGGTGAATGACAATCTGGCCTATATCGACCCTTATAAGTGCCGTTTGTGTAGAAAGTGTGTGGAGGTATGTCCGCAGCATACGATTACGGAATTGAATTTCCCTCCACGCAAGCCCAAGGTCGATGCCGAGGAAGCGTCGGAGAAGCCCATCCCTATCGAAGGATCGGATGCTCAGAACAAAATAATAACCGAATAAACTTGCGCTATATATGCTAAGAACATTCTCTCTTGGAGGCATTCATCCGCAGGAAAACAAATTGTCGGCTGGCCAACCCATTGCGCAGGCTCCTTTGCCGAAGAAAGCCGTTATCTTGTTGGGGCAGCACATCGGTGCTCCGGCAAAGCCCCTTGTTGCCAAAGGCGACGTAGTGAAGGTTGGAACCAAAATAGCCGAACCCATGGGTTTTGTTTCGGCAGCCGTTCATTCGTCGGTGAGTGGTAAGGTGAGCAAAATAGACACTGTTGTTGATGCTACCGGCTACCCTAAACAAGCTATCTTCATCGATGTAGAAGGTGACGAATGGGAAGAAAGTATTGACCGCACTACCGACTTGGTGAGCGAATGCGAACTTTCTCCCGAGGAGATACTCCGCCGCATCACCGATTGTGGTATTGTGGGTTTAGGAGGAGCTTGTTTTCCCACTCAGGTCAAGTTGGCTCCGCCTCCTTCGTTTAAGGCCGAATGTATCATCATCAATGCTGTGGAATGTGAACCTTATTTGACTTCGGATCATCAACTCATGTTGGAGCATGCCGAAGAGATTATGGTCGGGATTCGAATCCTCATGAAGGCGGTGCGTGTCGAAAAGGCCTACATCGGTATTGAAGCCAATAAACCCGATGCCATTTCTTTGATGGAGCGTTTGGCGGCTTCCCATGCCGGTATCGAAGTCGTGGCGCTTAAAGTACAATATCCCCAAGGAGGAGAGAAGCAACTTATCGATGCTGTGACTAAACGACAAGTGGCCAGCGGTGCGCTTCCCATCTCCACCGGAGCGGTGGTTCAGAATGTGGGAACTGCTTTTGCTGTCTATGAAGCCGTGCAGAAGAACAAGCCGCTTTTTGAACGTGTGATCACCATCACGGGCAAGGCCTTGTCCCGTCCCTCAAACCTTTTGGCACGAATCGGAACACCCTTGAGCGAACTCATTGAAGCTTGCGGAGGTATGCCCGAAGATACGGGCAAAATTGTCGGTGGAGGCCCCATGATGGGTAAGGCATTGACGAGTGCAGACGTTCCCATGGCCAAAGGTAGTTCGGGCGTTTTGCTGATGACACGGGAGGAGTCTAAACGAGGTGAAGAAAAGCCCTGCATTCGTTGTGCCAAATGTGTAAGCGTTTGCCCCATGGGCTTAGAGCCCTATCTGCTTGGCATCTTGGGAGAATGCGGGGAGTTTGAACGAATGGAAAAGGAACGCATCATGGACTGCATCGAATGTGGTTCTTGTCAATACACCTGTCCGGCCAATAGACCCCTCTTGGATTATTGCCGTTTGGGTAAGGCTAAGGTGGGAGCCATCATTCGTGCTCGCCAGGCCAAAAAATAGGAAATCTTATGGAACACAAACTTATTGTATCTTTATCGCCCCATGTACACAGCGGGGATAGCATTGGACGGAACATGTATGGTGTCTTGTTGGCACTATTGCCCGCCTTCCTTGTCTCGCTCTACTTCTTCGGTTTGGGGGCTTTGTTGGTGACGACTGTATCGGTGGCTGCTTGCGTCTTTTTCGAATGGGCCATCGTTAAGTATCTGCTGCGCAGACCTGTCACTACGGTTACCGATGGATCGGCCATCATCACCGGGGTTTTGTTAGCTTTTAATTTGCCTTCCAATCTGCCCATTTGGATCATTCTTTTGGGCGCTCTGTTTGCCATCGGAGTGGGCAAGATGTCTTTCGGAGGCTTGGGAAATAATCCGTTCAACCCGGCTCTGGTGGGACGTGTCTTTTTGCTCTTGTCTTTCCCGGTGCAAATGACTTCGTGGCCTTTGGCCGGTCAATGGACCGATTATACCGATGCAACCACCGGAGCAACACCGCTGGCTTTGATGAAACAAGCTATTCATGGCGATGTGGAGGCTTTGTCGAAACTTCCTCAAACATGGGAACTCTTTTTGGGGCAGAACCCCGGAAGCTTGGGCGAAATCAGTGCCTTGGCGTTGCTTTTGGGGTTGGCCTATATGCTTTGGAAGCGCATTATTACTTGGCATATACCGGTCTCTATTCTGTTGACAGTCATTCTCTTTGCCGGAGCAATGAATCTGTACGATCCCGTGCGCTATGCCTCACCTTGGATACATTTGTTTTCGGGTGGATTGCTGTTGGGAGCTATATTCATGGCGACCGACTACGTGACCTCGCCCATGAGTGCGCGTGGCATGCTGATTTACGGTGTTTCCATCGGAGTGCTTACGGTCATTATCCGTCAGTTCGGTGCTTACCCCGAGGGAATGTCATTTGCGATTCTCATCATGAATGCTTTCACACCGCTCATCAACACTTATTGTAAACCTCAACGCTTTGGAGGAGTGACGAAAAAATGAAGAAGTTAGAATCATCATTGAAGAATATGCTGCTGGTGCTCACTACGGTCACCGTGGTGTCAGTGGCTCTGTTGGCTTGGGTGAATGAATTGACCAAAGAACCCATTGCTCAAGCCAATGCACGAACGCTGAACGAAGCTTTGAAGCAGGTGCTGCCCACCTTTGACAACAATCCGGTGAGCGAATCGGATACGTTGTTCGAAGAGAAGGGAGGAAAACGCATCATCCAATTCATCATCTATCCGGCCAAGTCCGGGGAGACGCTTGTGGGTACGGCTGTTGAATCGAAAGCCAATGGATTTGCGGGCGAACTCAAGGTGTTGGTGGGATTCGATGCCGAAGGGCGCATCTATAACTACTCTCTCTTGGCTCACTCGGAAACACCGGGGCTGGGCTCCAAGGCCGATGAATGGTTTAAGGAAGGAAACAAAGGAAGCATCAAGGGATTGAGCCCCAAAGACGGAGAACTGAAAGTGAACAAAGACGGAGGGCAAGTCGATGCTATTACGGCATCCACCATCACATCGAGAGCATTTTTGAAGGCCGTCAACGCAGCTTATGCAGCCTATAAAGAACAAGGCGTGGATGCAAACACCGGTGCAACTCAGCGGGTTCAAGTTGCCGAGGAGGTGAATGACTCGACAACAACCAATCCAAATTAAAGGAGGATGAACACATGATGAAACATTGGAAAATCGTGATAAATGGGATTGTGAAGGAGAATCCCATATTCGTACTGCTGTTGGGCATGTGCCCCACATTGGGAACTACCTCTTCGGCCATCAACGGAATGGGGATGGGATTGGCCACCATGTTTGTACTTATTTGTTCCAATACGGCGATTTCGCTTATCAAGAATCTGATTCCCGACATGGTGCGCATCCCCTCCTATATTGTGGTCATCGCTTCGTTCGTCACCTTGTTGCAGATGGTGATGCAGGCTTATGTTCCCGATTTATATGCTACCTTGGGTTTATTTATCCCCTTGATTGTGGTCAATTGTATCGTGTTGGGGCGTGCCGAGGCTTTCGCAGCGAAAAATGGTCCGCTACCTGCTGCCCTCGATGGATTGGGCATTGGTTTGGGGTTCACCTTGGCACTTACCTTGCTTGGTTCCGTGCGTGAATTGTTGGGAACAGGAAAGATTTTCAATTTTACCTTGTTTCCCGAAGACTATGGCATGTTGCTATTTGTGTTGGCACCCGGTGCATTCATAGCCTTGGGCTATCTCATTGCCATCATCAATAAGCTCAAAACAAACAACTAACTTCTGTTTTTGCTACGACTCTTATGGAATACCTTTTGATTTTCATTTCGGCTATTTTTGTCAACAACATAGTGCTTTCGCAGTTTCTGGGAATATGTCCCTTCTTGGGGGTTTCCAAGAAGATAGAAACAGCGTTGGGCATGGGAGCGGCTGTAACCTTTGTGCTCACGATTGCCACCATAGTCACCTTTCTCATTCAACGCTTTGTGCTCGATACTTTCGATTTAGGATACCTGCAAACCATTACTTTCATCTTAGTGATAGCAGGCTTGGTGCAGATGGTCGAAATCGTATTAAAGAAAGTTTCACCTGCACTTTATCAAGCGTTGGGCGTATTTCTCCCACTCATTACGACCAACTGCTGCATTCTGGGAGTCGCCATTTTGGTGATTCAGAAAGATTACGATCTGCTCACAGGAGTTGTTTATGCCGTTTCCACAGCCATCGGTTTCGGTCTTGCCTTGGTGATCTTCGCCGGTTTGCGCGAGCAGATGAGTTTGGTCAAGATACCCGAAGGCATGAAAGGAACACCCATTGCCTTGATCACGGCCGGTTTGCTGGCCATGGCTTTCATGGGATTCTCAGGAGTGGTGTGATGAAGTCAGGGCGATAACCTCGTCTGTCTTTTAGAATAAGATACCAAAGTGCTGGCACTTTGCTTACCAACTGTTTATACTTTGTGTCGTTTCCCCATGCATATGGATTGCAAAGAAGGTACTTTACCGATTGTCTGGCCTGCAATGAATTCTGCAAGAGAATGATGTGAACAAAAACCTACACCAACAATGGTGTAGGTTTTTCTTTGTCCTTATTCTTTGGGAAAATCTTTGTCGTTTTGTGCTAAATTTATCTTCAGCATATCGTAGAAACTCTATCTTTGCAGCTGTTATGTTTTCCCGTATACTCGGAGTCTGAGAAGCTTGAAGAACAGTAGGCAAGAGGTTTCTTAATGGTCCTGGGTATTGAACGTTGCCTTTCTGTAGGGAATAAAGGGAAACAGTGTGGATAAATAAAAATATGATATAATAAATTTATATTCAATATTAAAAAGTGGTTTTTGTATGATCTTGAAAATTATTTTGGCAGTAGTTGCTGTCTTAGTTCTTGCTGTTATCGTATTTAAAATTGTAGTCAGTATTCAGGCAAAGAAAAATCTGAAAGCCTTTTTGGCTTCTCATCCACAAACACCTCTGACCGAGGAAAAGAAAAGGTTATTGGTATTCGGAGCCATCTTGTCTTGTTATCGCAGTGAGGAAATCCTTAGTATCATTACCGATAATAATTTGAATGTATATAAAATCGGGCTGCAAGAACAATGGGAGATAAACAATCGAGAAGATGCTTTG
>JAXFUC010000131.1:0-35593 GCA_034176395.1 Bacteroides sp.
GACCATCCCTTGGATGGCAGGCGTTTTTTGTGGCTACCTATGCGATAGTGCTTGGCAGTGGACAACAAGCTCCGTGTATGTGATTTTCTGTTTGATAGCGGTTGCTGTGCTTGCTGTGGCGTCCATGGTGAAGCACCATCGCTTGCGTTTTCTTTTTGGATGGTTTTTGATGAGTGCTTGTTTTGCAGGCGGTTGGATTCGTATGGCCGCGTGGAATGCATCAACTCGGATTGATTTTGAAGAAGAAGAGGCTGTCTATCGGGTTCGTCTGCAAGAACGTCCCGAAGAGCGAGGTCGGTGGCTTCGTTGCGAGGCTCGCTTGGTGGCGATGACCGACAGCCTGCACTTTGCGAGCAAAGTGCCTACACTTTGGTTGTACTTTGCCCACACTTCGCAGGCAAAGTGTTTGCACATTGGAAGCGAAGTGTGGATACTTGCCAAGTTGCGTTCCACAACCCGGGAGCGGGGTAAGGACACCGACCGCTATAAAAGCTATCTGCGCTTGCAGGGAGTGGCTGCCACGGCTTTCGTGGGTGAGGGCAACTGGCAGGTGGCAACCGCTGATGGTGGGTTGTCGCCGACCGAGTGGGCAGCCGTATATCGTGAGAAAGCGGTGCAGCGATACAAAGATTTAGGTTTTGAAGGCGACGCATTGGGAATACTCGCCGCTTTGACTTTGGGAGAACGATCCGAGTTGAGCGAGGATGTGCGTACCCGATTTACCACGGCCGGTGTGGCTCATATCCTTGCGCTCTCGGGGCTGCACATGGGGTGTTTGACCTTACTTTTGCTGAGCCTACTTCGTCCTTTGCAGCGATGGGGCAGTGTGGGGACGGGGTTGTCGGCCTGCATTCTCATCGGTGGTCTATGGGGCTACGCCTTCTTTACCGGCTTGTCGCCCTCGGTGGTGCGGGCGGCGTGCATGTGTTCTCTTTTGGGCTTGGGAACGGCTTTAGGGCGAGAACGGCTGTCTCTCAATGTTATTGCCGCCACAGCTCTCTTTATGTTGCTGATTTGGCCGGAATGGTTGATGAACGTAGGCTTTCAGCTCTCCTTTGCGGCTGTGCTTTTCATCCGTTGGTGGCATCCTTGGTGGAATGCTTGGTGGCATCCTCGTAGTCGGGTGGTGCGTTATGTTTGGATGGCTACAACGGTCTCGTTGGTGGCTCAACTGGGCACATTGCCGCTCGTGTTGCACTATTTCGGAACTTTTCCTGTGCTATTTTTGCCGAGCAACCTCTTGCTGTTACCCTTGGTGCCGTTCTTGCTCTATGTTTCCACATTGCTATGGTGTGTGCCCACTTGTATGCAATCGACGGTTGTTGCTTTGCTCAAGGGGGTGTTGACCATCTTCGATGAAGTGGTGAGTTTCATCAACGATTTACCTTACGCACAGATCGCGGATTTACACATCTCGGCCTTTGAGGTCGTTTGTCTTTATGGCTTCTTGTGGATGATGTTCTGCTATTGTCGGCATCGGCGTAAGTTTGCAGTGTTGATGGTGGCTTTGCTTTTCCTCTTGGCTTCGGGCGTGCAGCGTGCAGTACGTTTGTGTGTGGAAAAACAGCCTCATGAACAAATGAAGCAGGTATCAAATGGACGAATTGCTCGTGTGAGGTCTTTGCAGTGTTTGGAGCGGGATGAAAATATCGTAACTTTGCCTCAATCAAAGGAGAAACGACCGAAAAGACCATGCTGAAAAAAGTGATAGATGAAGCGAAGATCGAACGCTTTGAAAAATGGGTGGAAAAAGCCCAACGGATTGTGATTGTGAGTCATGTCTCGCCCGATGGGGATGCCATCGGCTCGTCTTTGGGACTCTACCATTTTTTGAGCCAAAAGGGGAAGGATGTACAAGTCATAGTTCCCAATGCCTATCCCAACTTCTTGAAATGGATGCCCGGTAGTTCGGAGATTTTACAATATGATCGTTATCGCGAGTTTGCCGATGAAATGATTGCTAAGGCCGATGTGCTGTGCTGTTTGGACTTCAATACGCTTAAGCGAATCGACGAGATGGCCGATGCTGTGGCCGCATCGTCGGCACGCAAAATGATGCTCGACCATCACCTCGACCCCGATGGTTGCTGCGAGTTGGTTATGTCCTATCCTCAGATTTCTTCTACGTCCGAACTGGTGTTTCGCCTCATCTGTCGCATGGGTTGCTTTGACGAAATCGACAAGAACACGGCAACTTGCATCTATACGGGTATGATGACCGACACAGGTGGCTTCACCTACAATTCCAACGATAGGCAAATCTATTTCATCATCGGAGAACTGCTGTCCACGGGCATAGACAAAGACGAGATTTATCGCAAGGTGTACCACACCTATTCCGAAGATCGTCTCCGACTGATGGGCTATGTACTTTCGCAGATGAAAGTGTATCCGGAGGCTCATTCGGCCTTGATTACGCTGACACGCGAAGAACAATTGCAATATAAATATGTGAAAGGCGACACCGAGGGGTTTGTCAACATTCCTTTGAGTATCAAAGATGTGTGCTTTGCCTGCTTCTTGCGAGAAGACACCGAAAAGGCGATGATTAAGGTATCGCTGCGTTCGGTGGGTAAATTCCCATGTAACAAACTGGCGGCGGAGTTCTTCAACGGCGGCGGACATTTGAATGCTTCGGGCGGTGAGTTTTTCGGCACGATGGATGAAGCACGGAAGCAGTTTGAACGAGCCATAGAACAATATCGCCCGTTGTTGGAAAGCAATGGTTGATGGGAGAAAGGTTAAAAGATACGAAGGTTTGAAGGCTTACTTCGCGGCATCTGAGATTTCAAAATATATTTGTAGTGATATAGAGGAAAATAAATGAGTATGAAGAAACTGATATTTTTGTTCTGCTTGCCGGTGTTGGCCGGTATGGCTTTTCAGTCGTGCAACAATTCCAAAACCTATGCCGAACGGTTGGAGGAAGAGAGAGACGCTATTAGCCGTTTTGTCAAAGACAGTGCTTTCACGATCATCTCGGAGGCACAATTCAAAGCCAATGGTTATAAGACGGACGTGAAACGCAAAGAGTTTGTGTATTTCAATAACGGAGTGTACTTGCAGATTATAGATGCCGGCTCCACCCTGCCGACCGATACGTTTACCACCAATGAGATATTGACCGTTCGATACCTGGAACGCAACGTGGTGACTCGAAAACTGACCACCTTCAACGTGCCCTTGGAGGAATACATGAACAATTACCCCTTGTATTCCACTCCGCTTTCGCTTCGTTATGAGAAGACGGTCGGAAGCTCGGTGACGCTCTCGGGCAAGATGATATCACCCTATGACTATGCTTGGTATTCGACCTATGGTAGCCAAACCAACGGATTGGCCATTCCGCAAGGCTGGTTGGCTGTGTTGGAATACGTTCGCAGCGGTGCCAACTTCAGGCTCATTGTCCCCTCGAAAATGGGGCATAACAACTCTTCGCTCAATGTGATACCTTATTACTATGAGATTCGGGAGTTGAAGAAAGCAAAGAGTTAATGAGCGACTAATAAGTAAAAAAGAGAATATGACACTGATTAAATCAATATCGGGCATCCGTGGTACCATCGGCGGCGGAGTAGGCGAGGGGCTGAACCCTCTGGACATTGTTAAGTTTACCACAGCCTATGCTACGTTGATAAGACGCACTTCGACCAAGAAAACCAATAAAATCGTTGTGGGGCGAGACGCTCGTCTGTCGGGCGAGATGGTGAAACATGTTGTGGTGGGTACACTCATGGGTATGGGTTGGGATGTGGTTGACATTGACTTGGCTTCCACCCCCACCACAGAATTGGCAGTGACAATGGAGGATGCTTGCGGAGGTATCATCTTAACGGCCTCGCATAACCCCCGCCAGTGGAATGCCTTGAAATTGCTCAACGAGCGAGGTGAGTTCTTGAGTGCAGCCGAAGGACAAGAGATTCTTCGAATAGCCGAGGCCGAAGACTTTGAGTATGCCACGGTAGATGCCTTGGGGGCTTATCGTCAAGACCTGACCTATAATCAGAAACACATAGATCATGTGCTGAATCTCTCCTTGGTCGATGTGGAAGCGATCAAGAACGCCGGTTTCAAAGTGGCCATCGATTGTGTCAATTCGGTGGGAGGCATCGTTTTGCCTTCTTTGTTGGAACAGTTGGGAGTGAAGCACATCGAGAAACTGTACTGCGAACCCACAGGCGATTTCCAACACGACCCCGAGCCGTTGGAAAAGAACCTGGGAGACATCATGCAACTGATGAAAGGCGGACGAGCTGACGTTGCTTTCGTTGTTGACCCTGATGTAGATCGGTTGGCAATGATTTGCGAGGACGGAACGATGTTTGGGGAAGAATACACCTTGGTAGCGGTTGCCGATTATGTGTTGCGTCATACGCCGGGGAACACGGTGTCCAACCTCAGCTCCACCCGTGCCTTGCGCGACGTTACTCGCAGCCATGGCAAAGCATATCATGCTTCGGCCGTCGGTGAGGTCAATGTGGTGACCAAGATGAAAGAAGTAGGGGCAATCATTGGCGGAGAAGGCAATGGCGGGGTTATTTATCCCGAAAGCCATTACGGCCGAGATGCCTTGGTGGGCATCGCTCTTTTCCTTAGTCACTTGGCTAAAGAGGGAAAAAAGGCTTCCGAACTGCGAGCCACTTACCCTGCTTACTTCATGGCCAAGAATAAGCTGACACTTGCTCCGCAGGTTGATGTAGACGGCTTGTTGGCGAAGGTGAAAGAGGTGTATGCTGCGGAAGAAGTAAACGATGTGGATGGTGTCAAGATAGACTTTGCCGACCGATGGGTACATCTTCGGAAGAGCAATACCGAGCCTATCATTCGTATTTATAGTGAGGCCGGTACACAGGCCGAAGCCGAAGCGTTGGCCAAGCAGATGATGGATGTGGTCGAAGGGTTGATTTAAATCCTACCGACCTTTTATAGATAAAGAGGCAACTCCCTGCATGCAGGAAGTTGCCTCTTCTGGTATAGAGATATGGCCATAAGTAAGTAGGGTGGGGAGTTTTGTGCTTTCTCAGTAAACCTCCTTGATATGCCTTGTACTTCACTGAAATTTTGCTTCGTGCTGAAACGATTTTACCTCACGCACCCACGAAGGATGCGATGGCTTTTAGGCCTTGATCAAACATGGAGGTGGGTACTTCAATTCACACACCCGCAAAGGGTGCGACCGACACTCCAGCTTGAGAAGTACGCAAGCAGGACGTTTCAATTCCGCACCTGCGAAGGGTGCGACAATGTTTCTTCCGGAAGTGTTTTCCCTTTCTCCGGAGGTTTCAATTCATGCACCCGCGAAGGGTGCGACTCCATCTCACAGTGATTTTTCCGAACGTTCTGAAGTTTCAATTCACGCACCCGTGGAGGGTGCGACCGAGATAGACCGCGCATTGGTGGTAACCCCTAAGTTTCAATTCACGCACCCATGGAAAGTGCTATCTATTTGCTTTAGTAAAATTGTTCATGATTGTAGTCTCAATTCACATTTGAAAAACACTTAGCTGCATTCCAAACTCTATTCGTTTCGCAAAGTATAGATGCTTCACTTGGTGCTAAAACAACTCCGCCCCGTAGCAAATAGATTTGCTATGGGGCGGAACCGCTTATTCACAATAGCATTCTTCTCCGATCAGAGTCCTGCTACGTGCTTTTCTTTATTGTCTCCAACGGCTTCCACCACATTGACCACATAGTCGCCGAGTTTTTCGCATTCGGCAATGAAGTCCATATAGAACACACCTACCTGATAGTCATAGGCTTTGTTGTTGATGTCTATAATGTTTTGACTCTTCAATTGGTTGCGATAATTGTTGATTTCTGTCTCGATGTTGTAGGTTTTGGTCAAGTCCACTGTTTCTCCTTCTTCCTTACCCAGCATGAGAAGCATTTGTGCAATGGCATTGTCGCCCAGCTGCATCATATAGTGAATGTGCTCGTAAGTTTTCTCGGTGAAATCCACATTGGCTTGTCTCTTCCTATCCAATGTACGTGCTAAGTTGTGACAACTGTCGGCAACACTCTCTATTTCGGTTACCTCGCGCATCATTGCACGGATTCGCAATTTACTTTCCGAACTTAAACGTCCTTCGGACACCAAGTTGAGATAGTTGCCTATTTCCACTTCCATATTGTTGCTGATATTCTCGTACTTCTCTATTCGGCTGAAAAGCTTGTTGAAGTCGTCGTCTTTCTCCGTATGCAGCAGTTCCTTAACCATACCATACATGCGTTGCACGCGCTCGGCATAGAGATGAATCTCCTGTTGGGCTTGCAGAATGGATAGTTCGGCAGTGGATAACATGCCCCCGGATATGTAGCGAAGACGAACTTCTTCCTCTTCTTCCTTGGGACGAATGATGGCACAAACGGTGCGTTCGATAAGTTTTACCCCCCAAATGAGCAAACAAACGTTGCAAATGTTGAACATGGAGTGGAAAGCCGAGAGTTGCAAAGGCACCAATGCTTCGGGATTGGTGTCGGCCGACAAGAACGAGTCGACCACCCACTTCACAAGTTCGAGGAAAGGATAGAAGACGATAAGCATCCATATCACGCCGAAAACATTGAACACCAAGTGTGCCAGGGCTGCACGCTTGGCCTGCGTATTGGCTGTGAGCGAAGCCAGATTGGCGGTGATGGTGGTTCCGATGTTCTCACCCAATACCAAGGCGGCACCCAGTTCCAACCCAATCCATCCGTTGGCACACATAATGATAGTAATGGCCATCGTAGCCGAAGAAGACTGTATGATGACGGTCATCACTGTACCAATGAGTAGGAAGAGTAAGATGGAAGCATATCCCATATCGGTATAAGATTGCACGAAGGCAAGCATTTCGGGATTGGCATTCAGGTCGGGCGAGTTGCTTTTCAAGTAAGACAAGCCCATGAAGAGGAAAGAGAAGCCAAACAAGAATTCTCCGATTGATTTGCGATTGCTTTTGCTGGAGAAAATCAAGGGTAGGGCAAAAGCCAAAAGAGGGAGGGCATATACAGCGATGTCTACCTTGAATCCGAAGATAGAGATAATCCATGCGGTGACCGTTGTACCGATATTGGCTCCCATGATGACCCCGATGGATTGCGATAGGGTCAAAAGTCCGGCGTTGACAAAACTCACAACCATGACGGTGGTTGCCGAGGACGATTGGATGAGGGCCGTGATGGCTAAACCCGTTAGCACTCCGGTTACCCGGTTGGTCGTCATTGCTGTTAAAACTCCTCTCAGCTTATCGCCGGCTGCTTTCTGTAATCCCTCGCTCATGATCTTCATTCCGTAGAGAAAGAAGCCAAGCGACCCGATAAGCTTTAACAAATCAAAAAAAGAATAGTCCATTTATAATTAGTTTATTGGTTGTTTGTCTTCACACAGATAATCTACTACTTTTAGTTCGCCTTTTGGGCGCACCTATGTTTCAACCCTCCTAAAAAGAACTTGATATGTCACAGATGATTCAAATTCGTTGCAAAAATAACAATAAATCCGTATCCTTTCCTATCGGTTCGTCTCTTTTGGAGATAGCTTCCGAACTGGACTTGCATTTATCCTATCCCATAGTCAGTGCCAAAGTGAACAATAGAGCCGAAGGACTCAATTTTCGGCTGTATCACAACAAAGATGTAGAGTTTCTCGATGTAACCGAAGCCTCGGGCATGCGTACCTATGTGCGTTCGCTTTGCTTTGTGCTGTACAAAGCCGTGTCCGAACTCTTTCCTCAGGCTGTGTTACACATAGAGCATCCGGTGTCCAAGGGGTACTTTTGCGACCTAAGATTGGGGCGATCGCTCACGTTGAACGATGTGATACGCATCAAGCAGCGCATGGTTGAGTTGGTGGCTCAGGACATTCCTTTCGAAAGTGTAGAATGTTTGACCGAAGAGGCCATTCGTTTGTTTGCCGAGCGAGGGATAACCGACAAGGTGCGGCTGCTCGAAACCTCGGGCTCGCTCTATACTTGTTATTATAGGCTGGGCGACACCGTCGACTACTATTATGGCAATCTTTTGCCATCTACGGGCTATCTGCATCTGTTCGACCTGGTGAAGTATTACGACGGTCTTTTGCTCCGCTTCCCTTCTCAAGAGAATCCTTCGGTACTCGAGGAGGTGGTGAAACAAGAGAAGATGTTCGAGGTATTCAAGGAGCATTTGCATTGGTTGAGTATCATGGGACTTAGCAATGTGGGCGACATAAACATTGCTTGCAACCAAGGGCGTGCCACCGACCTGATCAACGTGGCCGAAGCCTTGCAGGAGAAGAAGATTGCTCAGATAGCCGACAGTATCTACCGTCGTGGCCTTGAGGGAAAATCGGTGCGCTTGGTGCTCATTGCAGGGCCTTCCTCTTCGGGCAAAACAACCTTTAGCAAGCGACTTTCCATCCAGTTGATGGCCAACGGGCTGAAGCCTCACCCCATTTCATTGGACGATTACTTCGTGGAGCGCGAGCATACGCCTTTGGATCAATCGGGTAAGTATGACTACGAATCGTTGTATGCTCTCGACCTTGATCTGTTCAACACCCAGTTGCAAGCCATGTTGAGAGGGGAGGAAGTGGATGTGCCACGGTTCAATTTCAAAACAGGAAAGAAGGAATGGGGGCATGAGCGTTTGAGATTGGAAGACAATACCATTCTGATTCTGGAGGGAATTCACGCTTTGAATCCCGAATTGACCGCACAGATACCGGCCGATAGCAAGTATCGGATTTATGTGTCGGCCTTGACTTCGATTTCGCTCGACGACCACAACAGAATTCCCACAACCGATAATCGGTTGCTGAGGCGTATCATTCGCGATTTCAGCACCCGAGGCTATTCGGCTCAGGAAACTATCTCCCGTTGGCCCAGTGTGCGCGCCGGGGAAGATAAGTGGATATTCCCTTATCAAGAAAATGCCGATGCCATGTTCAATTCGTCCATGATATTCGAGTTTTCGGCCCTGCGACCACATGCCGAGTCAGTGCTTTCGAGCGTGCCTCGTCACTGCCCGGAGTATGCCGAGGCTTATAGATTGCTGCGCTTTATTCGCTATTTCACCCCCATATCCGACAAAGATATTCCGCCCACGTCTCTGCTGCGTGAGTTCTTGGGAGGAAGCAGTTTCAAATACTAATTTCATTCTTCGGTTATATCCACCATGTCGATGTCATGCGATATGCACCTTGTTACCCCGCTATTGCAGGGGTTCGAGGGTGCGCGCCCTTTGGTTTTGGCCGGGCCTTGCAGTGCCGAGACTCCCGAACAATTATTTTCCACTGCCCTTGAGTTGAAGGCTCGAGGCATTACAGTCTTCCGAGCCGGCTTGTGGAAGCCTCGCACCAAGCCGGGAGGTTTTGAGGGTGTAGGCAGTGAGGGATTGGAATGGCTTTGCCGGGTCAAGAATGAAATCGGATTGCGCATAGCCACCGAGGTGGCCACTGCTCGCCACGTAGAGTTGTGTTTGCAGGCAGGTGTTGACCTGCTGTGGATAGGTGCACGAACCACGGCCAACCCTTTCGCCGTTCAGGATTTGGCCGATGCCTTGCAGGGAACGGATGTCCCCGTACTGGTTAAGAATCCTGTCAATCCCGACCTCGAACTTTGGATAGGTGCGTTGGAACGACTCAACAACGCCGGTGTATGTCGTTTGGGGGCCATCCATCGAGGCTTTGGCACCTATGAACGTACCCTTTATCGCAACCAACCCCAATGGCACATTCCCATTGAGCTGCGTCGACGCATTCCCCATTTGCCCCTCTTCTGCGATCCCAGTCACATCGGCGGACGGCGTGACTTGGTGGAGTCGCTTTGCCAGCAGGCCATGGATTTGAACTTCGACGGACTTATCATAGAAAGTCATTGCAATCCCGATGCCGCTTGGAGTGATGCCGCCCAGCAAGTCACCCCTCGTGCCTTGGGCGAGATACTGCAACGGCTCGTCATTCGCAGTGCCAATGAACCGACCGAACTGCTGGCCGAGTTGCGCAGACAGATTGATGCGTGCGATGAGGCCTTGATACGCGAACTTTCCAAACGAATGAGCATTGTGCGTGAGATAGGACGCTACAAGCGTGAACACGGCATCACCATTCTGCAAACGGGGCGATATAGCGAAATTCTCGAGAAGCGCGGCCGCCAGGGAGCGGCTTGCGGCATGGACGAAGATTTTGTGCGCTTCATCTTCGAGGCGATTCATGAAGAGTCTGTGCGCAGGCAATTGGAGTTTATCAATCAAAAGCAGTAAATCAATAGTTCCACGTCCCTTTTTCGCAAGAAGAGGGACGTTATTGTATGCCCATTTGCGAGTGAATGAGAGAAGTATAAACACTTGGTTCGGTAAGTGTAGGCACTTTGGTTGCTAAGTGTAGGTACTTTGGTCGGTAAGTGTAGGCACTTTGACCACAGAGTGCAGTCACTTCGTTTGTCAAGTGTAGGCGATGGGTGCGATTGGATCGAAAGGTATGTAAAGCAACCATAAAGGAAGCACGTTCCGAGTGTTTGAATTGTTAAAATTAGCTTTCGGAAAAACGAACTGGTCATTTTATTTCTACATTCGCATTATATTAGCATGTACGAAAGTAGCATGAGCGAACAATTGTTGAAACCTTTGAACGATGAGTTGGTTTCGTTGAAGTATTTGCTGGGCGAATCTTCTCAACCACCCTCCGAAGTCTATGCACAGGCCGAGGCTTCGTTGGTTCGTTTGAAGGCTCGTGCCGATGACCTACTTCGGGCGCTCTCCATATGGAAGTCGGAGGAAGAAGAGAAGGCTCGGGCAGTGGAAGTGCCCACGGCATCGATTTCGTTGAATGAGGGATTTCCGCTGGCAGCCAGGTTCAAAGCGACTATCAGCCTAAACGACTCCTTTCGTTTCACACGAGAGTTGTTTGGAGGAGATGCCGAGCGAATGAATCGCGTGTTCGATGCCTTTTCAACACTTGCAGACGGTGCTGCAGCCGAGGCTTTTTTGCTCGATAATTTGGGGGAGGGATATTCTCCGGAGGTGCTCGACGAATTGCTGGAGCTGATGAGTAAGTACTATAATAGACCGAGAATAAAACAATAGCAGTCATGGGAATGCTTTATGTGGTACCTACACCGGTGGGAAATTTGGAAGACATCAGTTTGCGAGCCCTTCGCATCCTGAAAGAAGCCGATCTGATTTTGGCCGAGGATACTCGTACCACGGGCAACCTCTTGAAGCACTTCGACATCAAGAAGCCCATGCAGTCGCATCATAAATTCAACGAACACCAAATGGTGGAACAAGTGGCGCGGCGCATCTTGGGTGGCGAGATCGTGGCTTTGGTGTCCGATGCCGGTACGCCGGGTATATCCGATCCAGGTTTCTTAGTGGTGCGTCAGTGTGTGAATCAAGGCATTGAGGTGCAATGTCTGCCCGGTGCCACAGCCTTTGTACCGGCTTTGGTAGCCTCTGGTTTACCGTGCGAACGTTTCTGTTTCGAGGGGTTTCTGCCACTGAAGAAAGGACGTCAGACCCGTCTCGATCTATTGTCGACAGAAGTGCGAACCATGATTTTCTACGAGTCGCCCCATCGATTGGTCAAGACTTTACAACAATTCGTGCAGTGTTTCGGAGCCGATCGACAGGCAACTGCCTCGCGAGAGATTTCCAAGCTCCACGAAGAAACCAAACGTGGCACGCTGGCCGAGTTGCTGGAACACTTCACTTCGGTGGCTCCCCGAGGAGAGTTTGTGCTTGTAGTTGCCGGTCGGGACGAGAAGAATAAACGAGATGACAGAGAGAAATAACTGTAAAACAAACACCATTAAACCCAATAGAGTATGAAAAGAGTTGCATTTTTATTTATGTGTGCAGGAGTTTTGGCTTCGTGCAACGGACTGAAGAATCAGGATCTCAAGGCAGAAAACGATTCGTTACAACTGGAGTTAAGTCAGCGAAATGCCGAACTGGACGAGTTGATGGGCACTTTCAACGACATTCAGGAAGGCTTCCGAAAAATCAATGCGGCCGAGAGTCGTGTGGATTTGCAACGTGGAACCATCACGGAGAATTCGCTGAGTGCCAAGCAACAGATTGCCGCTGACATCGAATTTATTACCAAGCAAATGGAAGAGAACAAAACTCAAATCGAGAAACTACAATCTCTTCTGAAGAACAGCCGCAACAATTCGGCTCAGTTGAAGAAAGCCATCGATGGGTTGACAGCCGAATTGGCCGAGCGTCAACGCCGCATCGAGGAACTTCAAGTAGAGCTGGCATCGAAGAATGTGCGTATTCAAGAGTTGGACGCAGCCGTGAGCGACCTTTCTGCCGCCAAAGAATCATTGACTGCCGAGAATGCTGCCAAGTCGCAAACTGTGGCAGAGCAGGACAAAGCATTGAACACTGCATGGTTTGTGTTCGGAACAAAGAAAGAGCTGAAAGACCAAAAGATCCTGCAAAGTGGAGACGTTTTGCAAAGTGGAGACTTTAACAAAGATTACTTCACACAAATCGACATCCGCCAACAAAAAGAGGTTCGTCTCTATGCCAAACGTGCCGAGCTGCTTACCAGTCATCCCGCAGGAAGCTATGAGTTTGTGAAAGACGATAAGGGACAACTCACGTTGAAGATTACCAATGTGTCCGACTTCTGGAGTGTGTCCAGATATTTGGTAATCCTTGTGAAATAAATTCGGGGTGGGTGACAAGGAGGCAGATGCGAATTGCCTCTTTGCACGCTCCATTTGATGAATGCCGATGCATCGCTTGCCGGCTGTTGAGGGCGAGCGATGCATCGGCTTCTTTTTCATTCTCTTTGTTGTTATGAGCTATAAAAACCTATTCTTCGACTTGGACGATACGCTTTGGGATTTCGCAGGCAATGCCCGTGAATCGTTTTTCGAAGCCTACAAACAGTTTGATTATCAACGCTTCTTTCCCGATTTCGAGTCGTTTTATGACTTGTATCAAGGGCGCAACCAAGTGTTGTGGAAGCAATACGGGGCAGGAGAGATAGACAAACAGACTTTGAATGAACTGCGCTTCCTGTATCCTTTGCAGGAGGTGGGGGCGGAAGACGTTGACTTGGCTCGTCGGTTTGGCGAAGAGATACTGCGACGCATCCCCCATCATAGCAGCCTGATGCCCCATGCCCGCGAGGTACTCGACTATCTTGCACCGCGTTATCGTTTGTTCATTCTGTCCAATGGTTTTAGAGAACAGCAGGCGTGTAAGCTCAAGTTGTCCGGTATCGACGGTTACTTCCGAAAGGTAGTACTTTCCGAGGATTTGGGAGTATTGAAGCCTCGTCCGGAAATCTTTCATTTTGCGTGCTCTGCCACCCAGTCGCTGTTGCAGGAATCTTTAATGATCGGCGATAGTTGGGAGAACGATATAGAAGGGGCCAAAGGTGCAGGCATGGATCAGGTGTTTTATAATGTACACGGAAAGACAGACTTGCCGTTCCGTCCCACCTTTTGCATCAGTTCGTTGGCAGAGTTGATGAAGTTGCTTTGAGTGCGTAGTCACGACAGGCTGCTCGGTCTATTTTGCCGTTGGGAGTCAAAGGCAATTGTTCGATGGGTAGCACGTAGGCGGGTGAGTGGAAGCGTGGAAGTTGAGATTTGAGTTGTTCCGGCTTGGGGAGCGTTCGTCCTTGACCGGCTACGAGTAGCACCACGGCTTGCCCCAAACGGCCATCCGGAACGTGAGTCACAGCTATGCCATCTCCCAGCAGCGGGCGCAGACGTTGTTCCAATTCTTCGATTTGAATTTTAATACCCCCGCTATTGATGACATTGTCCAAACGTCCGTGAATCCGGAACGAGCCATCGGGGTTGATGGATGCCACGTCTCGCGTGCGTATCACTTCGTTGCAAAGGTGGGGAGCGTGGATGCAGAGCGTGCTGTCGGTGGGCGATAGGGAAACGGTCACTCCGGCCAGCGGGCGGTAGAAATTTGATGCTTCCCCTCCGTTGATACGTCTAAGGGCGATGTGCGACAGGGTTTCGGTCATCCCGTAGGTAACATAGACCGCACCCGATAGCGTTTGCAAGCGTGCTTCCATCTCGGAGTCGATGGCTGCACCGCCTATGATGAGGTTGCGGATTTCAGAAAGTCGCTGTTTCTCTTGCGGATGTTCCAAGGAGTTGTACACCTGCAACGGCACCATGGCAGCAAAGTCGATCGCTTCATTCACGGTGCTCAACGGATGTCCGGAGGCTTCTCTTACGATGAGACTTAGCCTTGCCGTCAAAGCTCGTACCACCATCATCATGGCTCCGATGTAGCGCAGGTTCATGCAAAGCAAGGCTGTTTGGCCAGCTTGTAGTCCGAGGGTGCGGCAGGTGAGAGCTGCACTTTGTATCATCTGCTCCTTTGTTACTTGCATTCGCTTAGGAACGCCCGTAGATCCGGAGGTGTGCACTTCCATCCAAGGAGTTTCGTCCCACCAGCATTGAAGGAAACCTATCAATTCTTGTAAACAAGGAGGCAGCGATTGCAGCTCGGTTCTCGTCCATGCCATGACTTCGTTGCGAGTCCACAAGTGTCCGTTCACCGATAGCGTGTCGAACGAAGACTGGAGGGTATTTATGGGATGAACCATAATCTATCTTTTTGGATGCGTAGCGGCATGGGTACGTTGTTGGTGAAGAGTTGTCCCGTGCCCAGCCCTTGAGGCATTGTGTTTCCGAGGGTGGCACACCATTGTGCCAAGGCATTGAGGCCGATGTTGGATTCCAAAGCGGAGGTGACCCACCAACCGATGCCGTTTGTTTCGGCCATTGAAATCCATTCCTTACTACCCGAGATTCCACCGTGTAGCGTGGGTTTGAGAATGATGTACTGCGGTCGAATGGTAGTTATCAGTGCTTTTTTATCTGCAAGGCTATGGATGCCTATAAGCTCTTCGTCCAGTGCTATGGGGATGGGCGATTGCCGACACAATGCTTCCATTTCCTTCCATTGCCCTGCTCGGATGGGTTGTTCTATGGAATGAATATCCCAGTGAGCCAAACTTTCCAGCTTCTTCATGGCCTCTTGAGGTGTGAATGCTCCGTTGGCATCGACTCGGAGTTCGAGCTCATCGGCCGAATAGCGGCTGCGGATGAAACCCAGCAACCGAAGCTCCTCCTCAAAATCTATGGCACCGATTTTCAGTTTGAGGCAGCGAAAGCCCATGGCCATCTTGTCTACGATTTGTCGGTGCATGGCTTCGGCACTGCCCATCCAAATGAGTCCGTTGATGAGAATTCCTTCTTGGCCTGCTGTGAAGGGTGATGCCCAAAGCACATCGCCTTTGTTCATCTCAAATTGTCTAAAGGCTGTCTCCAGTCCGAATAGGATGGAAGGGTAGGGACGAAGGTTATCGGAGTCGTATGTGCCCTTTGCTTCGATGGAGCGACACACCTCATGCAACAGCGTTTCATAGTTCGGTGTGGCATCGCAACTGAGGTCGGGGAGTGGTGCACATTCGCCCACACCGATTCGGCCGGGGGCATCGGGCGAGGTGAGTGTGACATACCACACCTGCCGGGTGGTGTAGATGCCTCGTGAGGTGCCTGCCGGCTGTCTGAAAACGAGCTGCTTAGCTTGAACGGAAAGTTGGAGCTTCACAAACGATGAGGAAAGATTGAGGACGGTGCAGGCAAATGCTTGTGTTGTGAAGTACAAACACTTTGTCACCAAAGTACAAACACTTTGTCGGCTAAGTGTAGGCACTTAGGATGCAAAGTGTTTGCACTTTCCAGGCGAGAGATAAGGTGTGCTTGCGCCGACCTACTGGGTTACGGAAACTTGGGGTATTGTTTGAAGTTAGGTTTACGCTTCTCGAGGAATGCGTGTTTCCCTTCCTGAGCTTCGTCGGTGAGGTAGTAGAGCAGGGTGGCATCTCCTGCCAGCTCTTGAATACCGGCTTGTCCGTCCAGTTCGGCATTGAGTCCGGCTTTGATCATGCGCAATGCCAGCGGACTGAGCATCATCATTTCCTCCGCCCATTGTACGTATTCGTCTTCGAGGCGTTCCAAGGGTACCACTTTATTGACCAACCCCATGTCGAGGGCCTCGGTTGCATTGTATTGTCGGCACAAGAACCAAATTTCACGAGCTTTCTTCTGTCCAACGACACGTGCCAAGTAAGAGGCGCCGAATCCTGCGTCGAAGCTACCCACGCGTGGGCCGGTTTGTCCGAAGATGGCATTTTCCGAAGCAATGGATAAATCGCATACCACGTGCAAAACATGGCCTCCTCCGATGGCATATCCATTGACTGCCGCGATGACAGGCTTGGGAATGCTTCTGATTTGCTTTTGCACATCGAGCACGCTTAGGCGTGGCACCCCGTCTTTACCGATGTATCCGCCTCGTCCCTTTACGTTCTGATCGCCTCCGGAGCAAAAGGCTTTGTCGCCGGCACCGGTGATAACGATCACATTTATATCGGCCTCCTCGCGACAGATGCGTAGGGCATCGCTCATCTCTGCGGTTGTGGTGGGTGTGAAGGCATTGCGGTAGCGTTCGCGATTGATTGTGATTCGGGCAATGCCGTTGTAGTAATCGAACAAAATTTCTTCGTACTCACGGATGGGAGTCCAGTTGCGCGATGTAGACATAGTGGGTTATGATTGTTTGAGTTGTTGATAATAGTCTTTCAAGATGCGGGCGTCTTTGTTCTTATTGGTGGTCACTTCCAATAACAAAGGTTTGTCGCTCGCTTCGGAAGAACAAAAGATGGACATGGCAGCGTTAAGTTCTTCCTCGTTGGTGGCCTGCAAATAGCGGAATCCGCATTCTTCGGCCCAACCTCGAGCGGAGGTTTGGTGCACGGCAGTGATGAATTTATGGGATGTGCCCGACATATCCAGCCCGGGCAAGGTGTGGAACACTCCGCCGCCGCCATTATTGAGTAAGAGAATTCGTAGGTTGGACTTCACATGATTGTTCCAAAGTCCATTCATGTCGTAAAAGAAGCTCAAATCGCCAATGCACACGAAGTTGATTTTGTCCGACCCCGCGGCATAGCCCACAGCCGTGGACAGTGAGCCTTCGATGCCATTGATGCCGCGGTTGCAGCACACCTCCACTTCGTTGGGAATGGTGTACAACTGGGCATAGCGCACCGTGGAGCTATTGGCCAAGTGAAGAACGCTATTGGTTGGAAGTGAAGCTATCAACGACCCGATGGCAGCCATCTGCGAATAGGGGAATCGGGGTTCCGGGATGGTTTTACAGTAGTTTTCCCACGTTCGGGGAAAGTCGGGAGTGGCTTCATCAAGTAGTCCTGCTATCTTCTCCAAGAACTCGAAAGGGTCCATCTCTATGATGGTGGTGAGCGAACCGTAAAGATCTACCACCTCGCCATCGGCCGCTACGTGCCAATGTTCCTTGGGTGGATTGGCTCGCAAGAACTGCTTCAGTCGCTTGGACACCACATGTCCGCCGTAAGTGATGAGTAAATCGGGTCTCATCTGCGAAACTTTTTCTTCGGGAAGTGCATGGAGTGCGGCATCGAAGTTCTTGATGGGAAGTCCCGGAATGGTTCTATTTCCCGGATGTTCGGTGAGCCATGCAAAATGTTTGTACAGCTGCTTCGTGTGTCGTTTCTCAAATAAATAGATGAGATTCATCTGTCCCACCACCACCATGCGCCGTTTGTAGCGATTCAAGCGTTCGATGAGCAGGTTGTAGTTGCGGTCATATACGTTCAGACCATGGTAGCGTGTGATGACTCGCACCGAAGGAATCTCTTCGACGGTGAAGTTGAATAGGGGCTCTTCGACGGGGATATTGATGTGTACCGGCCCTTTGCCACGGTGGGAGGTGGATAGCAATGCTTCGTTGATGAGCCTGTTGCAGTACCATTCGTCTTCGTCGCTCCTGACTTGAGGCAGGTTGACCCACTTCTTGACCAAGCTTCCGAAGACGCCGGGTTGCGGCATGGTCTGTCCGTCCATTTGACCAATCCAGGCGGCGGGGCGGTCGGCCGAGATGACCACTAAGGGCACTTGTTGATAGAAGGCTTCGGCCACAGCCGGGTAGATGTTGAGTAAAGCACTGCCCGATGTACAGCATACGGCTGCCGGCTTCCCTCGGTGAATGGCCAAACCCAAAGCAAAGAAGCCGGCACTGCGTTCGTCGGTGACAGCGTGGCAACTGAAGTCAGGATGGGTGGAGAGGGTATGTACCAGCGGAGCATTTCGGCTGCCGGGACAGAGAACCACTTGGGTCACTCCGTGGGCTTTCAGCAATGCCGTGAGCTGAAGCACGCTTTTCTTATCGGAATACATAGGGCTAAGAGGCGATTTTCCTTGGAATACTTTATGTGACAAAAGTAAGTATAAGTTTTGGATTTCCTTCTCTCAATGCCATTGCAAGATGGTGACCGACTTATACGCGAACAGTGAGGAGAAGGTTAGAGGATGCGTCGCATGGTTTGCATCTTTTTCTCCGTTTCGTTCCATTCGTCTTGAAGGTTGGACGAGGAAAGCAGTCCGCCACCGGCATACAGTGTCAAGCATTCGTTTTCTATGTGCATACAACGCAAGTTGACGTAGATGCCTGTGTCGCCCTCGGGACGCAGCCACCCTAAGCAGCCCGAGTAGTAGCGGCGGCGATGGGTTTCTTCTTGGCAGATGAACCGATAGGCCTCTGCTTTGGGCAGGCCGCAAACGGCCGGAGTGGGGTGTAAGAGGTTGAGAAGATCGCCCAGTCGGTGCGTGGAGGATAGGGAGAAGTGAAACTCGGTTTTAAGATGTGCCAAGCTGCCGGCTGTCACCGAGTAAGGACCTATCTCTTGCGGAAGTATCTGCAGTTCGTGCAATAGCCGGCGAATGTAGGTCGATACATAGGCTTGCTCTTGTCGATTCTTTTCGCTCCATGTGCGAGGAGGTTGCTCTCCTTCCAGTGCTTGTGTGCCGGCCAAAGCCACTGTGGACCATCCGCTTTGATTGCCGGTGAGCAACACCTCGGGGGTACTGCCCATCCACATACCCGTTTGGGGCGTGTAGTATAGATATGTATAGGCTTGCGGATAAAGTGTACAGGCTTTGAGAAACGATTCCCATGGATTGAACAGTGGAGGCAGAGCTTGCCGGGTGCTGCGTGCCAGCACGAGTTTCTCAAACTCTTGGTGTTTCAGCACCTGCATGAAGCGGGTAAACTGACGAGTGTATGCTTCGTCGGGAAGGGTGGTTTGTGGTGGAAGGAAGGGGAGGGAGGATGCCTCCGGCTTGAACTCCCACTGCGCACAGAGGTCGAGCCGAGCCAATACAATAGGAGTTTCTTCGTCGACTCGGAAAGGGGCGATGAGAAAACCTTCGGCACCATTCAGCTCGCTCCAAGACTGATACAAACGTAGGTCGCTTGTCGCTCCGGTGTGGCAGTCGATGGTCGACGAGCCGGGTAGATGTAAGCAAGCGAACGGTTGCCCATCGTTCAGACACTGTGCGATGTCAAATTCCATGAGTCTTGCCTATGACCGCTTTTTGATCACACAATTGGTCACATTCACAGTAGAGATCAGTTTGCCGGTCGTCACAGCGTAAACCTGCACGCTCCATACGTGCGAGAGACGTCCGCTATGTACCAGTCGGGCTTCGGCACGTACCGTTTCCCCCAATGGAGCCGAAGAGATGTGGTTTCCGCTTACCTGCATTCCCACAGCCATCTCATCGGGTTCGCACAGCAGAAATGAACCTGCACCGGCCACGGTTTCCGCCAACGCCAGCGTAGCCCCCCCGTGCAGCACACCAAAGGGCTGACAAGTATGTGCGTTTACGGGCATGGTGGCCTCCACTTTGTCCTTCTCCACGTTGGTATAGTGAATGCCCAATGTTCCCATCAAGGTGTTCCGACTATGTTCGTTCATAAGTTCTGCCGTGGTTTTTACGGCTTCTTGAGTCGGGAGCGATGAGGTGTTATCGTGTTGCATATAAATCGGTTTTGATGAATTTAACGGCAGCCCAGCGATTTTTCTCCCACTGTTCTTGCCATTGCAGGCCGCAACGCTCGGCTTCGGCACGTAGCACGGCGATGTCGTCTGTATAGAATCCGCTGATATAGAGTGTGGCACCGGCATTCATGCGAGCCACATATTGTTCCATATCTGCCAAAAGGATGTTGCGGTTGATGTTGGCGATTACCACATCGAACGGTCCTTTATCGGCCAGCGAAGACGCATCGCCTTGATACACTTCGATGCCATCCAGTTTGTTAAGGGTAATGTTTTCGATGGAGTTGCGCACGCACCAATCGTCTATATCCACCGCTACACACGGACCGGCTCCTCGCATGCGGGCCAAGATGGCCAAGATGGACGTGCCGCATCCCATGTCGAGCAGCGTTTTTCCTGTGAGTTCGCTCTCGAGTAGAGCTTCGATGATGAGGCTGGTGGTTTCGTGATGCCCGGTGCCGAAAGCCATTTGCGGATTGATAACTATGGAGTAGTCGGCTTGAGGAATGTCTGTGTGAAAGCTGCTATGCACCACGCATCGGCTGCCGATGACAATGGGTTTGAAGTAGTTCTTTTCCCACTCTTCGTTCCAATTCTTATCCTCTACCGGATGATTTGAATAATCTATCTCAACTTCGGGCATGGGGAATTGGGCCAGGGCCTCCTCCAAAGCCGATGCGTTGTATAGGGATTGTTGGACGTAGGCCAAAAGTCCTTCCTCGGTTTCTACAAAACTTTCAAATCCCACCTCTGCCAGTACAGCCGACAATACATCGGTGGCTGTTTGACTGTGGGGCTTGGTTTGAAAACAGAATTCTATGTATTGCATACAGTGGGCAGGGTTTATCGCTCTTTAAGCGACAAAGATAGCCTTTTTATATCAACCCAACTCATGCTCATGGTTCGGAAAGGAGACGATAAACATTCTTTAGCCAAATCGCCTCGATGTCGAATCGCTTGGAAACTCGATTGGGACAGATCTTGCAGCGATGATTCAAGTATCGTTTTCAACGTATAAACTCTTTGGTCGGAAAATGTAGGCACTTTGGTCGGTAAGTGCGGGCACTTTGGTCGGTAAGTGTGGGCACTTTGTCGGTCAAGTGTTTGTGGCTCCCAAATCAAGGGCGAAGAAGGCGAAATCCGACACGCTGTACGTGGACAGAGAAAACCTCGCTTTGACGATAAGCAAAGAACGAAGCAAGGACGCAAAGAACGAGGCAAGCGGGGGTACACCCTGAAAAACAGATGGACGGAGCGGGGAAACTCTGTTTTATTTTTGTTCTTTTGCATTGTGAAACCCTCAAACCCTTCGGAAACTGTGTCGACGAAAAGAAAGTGGCTGAAACGCACACTCATTGCGCTGTCCGTGCCGCCTGCGTTGTTCATCCTTTTGATGCTGTTGCTCTATGTGCCTGCTATCCAGCGGCCACTGAGCCGATGGGCCGTGGGAATCGCATCCGAGTCGACCGGTATGCAGATACGCTTGGATAGGCTCGACCTGCGATTTCCGTTGAAACTGGCTGTGTCGGGTGTGGAGGTGATTCAAGCACAGGATACATTGCTCAAGCTCGAACGGTTTGATGTCAACGTAAGACCCTGGCCCTTACTCAAAGGTCGGTTAGTGGTCGACGGAATCAGCCTGCGCGGGGCGAAGGTGAACACGGCTCGATTGATAGACGATGTGCAGGTGAGCGGGCAAGTGGGCGGTTTGGAATTGGATGTACGTGAGGTCGATTTCAAACGCGAAACGGCTCGTTTGGGACTACTTGGGCTGACCGATGCACAATTGTCTGTCTCGTTGACCGACACTGTTCGGCAGGAGAAAGAACCGTCGGATCCCTTGAAATGGCAGATAGAGGCCGACGGGTTGAAGGTCGAGAACAGTAGTATCGCCTTGTTGCTACTACCCGATAGCACCCGATCAGCATTGACATTCGACCGGTTGGAGGCAATAACCCCACGCATCGACCTGGCTTCGAACGCATACTCTTTGCAGCGTTTGCTGTTGGAAAGAGGCTCGGCATCCTACGATCAAAATGCCGAACCGCCTGCTCAAGGATTCGATGCTTCGCACTTGGCAGTGCGAGATGTTTGCTTTACGCTCGACTCCATCGGGCTACAAGGGCGGCAAATGCAGGCCGTGTTGAGTCGTTTCTCGTTGAACGAACGTTCGGGACTTTCCATCACATCGTTCATCGCACGTATCCGCACCACCGAACAGGGCTGGGAATTGCCCGTATGTCGCTTGCAAACCCCTCATTCACTTTTGGAGGCTCGTGGTTCAGCTGCCTGGGAAGCCGATAGCCTGCCGCTGCAAGTGGCTTTGAATGCCTATGTGGGTAGGGAAGATGTGTTGCTGCTAAGCGGTGGTTTACCCAAAGATTTTCGTACGAACTATCCGTTCCGTCCCTTGACCATGCACGTAGCTGCTGAGGGAACATGGCGTGCCTTGCGATTCACCACCCTATCGGCAACCTTACCGGGTGCTTTCGATTGGAAAGGCGATGGCTATGTGCACCATGCGCAAGACAGCGTGCTACGCAGCGGAGCATTGAACTTCGACTTAAGGACGGCAGATTTGAAGTTTCTTACAGCCTTGGTCGAGCTGCCGGCCGGCCGGCTCGTCATTCCCGATAGTTTGCACTTGCACGGAGATATGAAACTACGTGGAACAAACTATGTGGCCGATTTGGGCTTGCAACGTGGAGAAGGCACGATGGGGCTGACGGCTGCAATGGATACCAAGGATGAGACCTACCGCGTGGGGCTGACCATGACTAAGTTTCCAATAGAAGACTTTTTGCCGCAAGACTCTCTTTACCGACTCTCTTTGCAGGCATCGGCCGGCGGACGAGGCTTTGATGTATTGCATCCCAAATCACAAGGTACGCTGACCGTAAGTTTGGACAATGCCACCTTCAAACGTTATACATTGTCGGCCATGAAGCTGGATGGAGCTTGGAGAGGCGGAAAGTTCAATATCGGAATGGGTAGCGATAACACGTTGTTGCGTATGACTGCCACGGGTGAATATCGTCCCGGAGTTCGTTATGTGGCAGGACGTGTGAAAGTCGACATTACGCACGCCGACTTGTACGAATGGGGACTTGTGAAATCCTCTGAGGTGCCTCCGCTGATGTTGCATTTGGAAGGCGAAGCCGATCGAGATAGAGTTGCTTTGTCGTTGTCTTCGGGCGACTTGGTGCTTCAAGGAGAGTCCAAAGGGTCGGTTCAGACTTTGATGAAACAAATAGACCGAGTAACCCGGCTGGGAATGAAGCAGTGGGAACAGCGAGAGTTTGATCACGTTGCTCTGCGTGAGGCATTTCCCACGGCAAGCATTAGTTTCAACGCCGGTCGTAAGAATGCTTTGGCCTATTGGTTGGCCGAACAACGGATGTCGTTCGACCGTGCCGAGGCATGGATGACGGCCGATAACGAATACGGACTTAACGGAGAGGCGTTGGTGCATAAGCTCAAGATAGATACGTTGAGCCTTGATTCTACCATCTTGCAAATTGTACAAGACACGGCTTGCCTGCGTTTCCAAGCCCGTGTGGTCAATGACCCGGGACACCCACAAGTGGTTTTCAACGCATCGCTCAAAGGTGAAATGCGTACCAAGGATGTGTGGCTGATGGCCGAATTCGATAACGAAAAAGGAGAGAAGGGTTTGAAGTTGGGGCTTCAAGCCTTCCCTTATTTCGAGTCCGAAGGGCAAGTCGGAGGCACATGGCTTAGACTCATCCCGGAGAAACCCATCGTTGCTTTCCGGGAATTTACCTTCAACGACGGCAATAATTGGATGTACTTACACTCCAATATGCGTGCTTATGCCAACGTGGATATGGTCGACAAAGACGGTGTGATGGTGCGTCTACGATCCGATCGAACCGACTCGGTGTCCTTACAAAATATGTATATGGAGTTGAGGAAGCTGAAGTTGGACGATATCAGTAGAATGCTGCCCTACTATCCGCAGTTTGGAGGCATACTGAATGCAGAAGCCCACTTCAAGAAGACCGAGCAGGAACAATTGTTGTCTGCCGAAGTTTTCATGGACGAACTAAGCTATGAGAAACAGCGCGTAGGCGATGTTACGGTGGGAGCAGCTTGGCTGCCCGGCAAAGGCGACTTGCAATACTTCAATGCCTATTTGTCCTATGACCAAGAGGAGGTGGCCACAGCCGACGGAGTGTGGAATAAACCAGCCGTGGGGACGGATAGTTTGGCCGTTAACCTTGCGTTCGACCGTTTCCCATTGAAAGTGGCCAACGTTTTCATTCCCAACGCTTGGGCCGAGTTGAGCGGCTCTCTCCATGGACAGATGCAGCTGCGAGGCAGCACAGACAAGCCGGTTCTCAACGGAGAACTTCAACTGGACAGCGCCGCCATTAGGTCGCCACTGTACGCAGTACACTTCCACATGGGCGATAGTGTTCTCAAAATGGTCGACAACAAGCTGCTGTTCGAACGGTATCCCATCAGTACCACTTCGCAAAATCCTTTGCTCATCGACGGAACTGTGGATTTCAACGGATGGAGTCGCCCATGGGTGGATTTGAAGATGCAGGCACGCAATTACACATTGTTGAACACACGACGCACCAAGGGCAGTTTGATATATGGCAAGATAGTAACCGATTTCTTGGCAACACTGAAAGGTCCGGCCGATGAATTGGTGATGCGAGGCAATATGAAGCTGTTGGGCAGCACTGATTTCTCCTACATCTTGGCCGATTCTCCGCTGACGGTACAAGACCGATTGGGAAGTTTGGTTGCCTTCACTTCCTTCAATGACACCACGACGATCAGCCAAGACGTGTCTTCGGTGTCTTTGGGTGGATTGGATATGAACATGGGCTTGAGCATTGACCCTTCGGTGAGGGTGAAGATAGATTTGGATACTCAAACCGGCGATCGGGTGGAATTGGAAGGTGGAGGCAATCTGACAATGAAGTACACACCTCAAGGCGATTTGTCGCTGACGGGAAAATACCTGCTGAGTGGTGGAATGATGAAATATGCTCTACCCGTGATTGCTGCCAAAGAATTCTCCATTGCCCGTGGTAGCTATGTGGAGTGGACGGGCGATGTCATGAATCCACGTCTCAACTTCCGAGCCACCGACCGCATTAGAGCCTCTGTGTCCGATGATTCGGGCAGCGGAACTCGCTCGGTAAACTTTGAAGTGGCTGTGGTAGCTGAAAATACTTTGCAGGACATCGCTTTCTCGTTCGATGTGTCGGCACCCGAAGATGCCACCATACAGAATGAACTTACCGCCATGGGAGCGGAAGAACGAGGCAAACAGGCACTGTACATCATGGTGGCCAAGACCTATGTGGGTAATAGCGCAGCCTCCTCCAAGGGAATGAATCTCAATATGGGAGCAGCCTTGAACTCCGTACTGAGCAGTCAAATCAATTCATTGTTGGGGAATTTGCAAAATGCCAGCTTCTCGCTGGGTGTGGACGAATACGACGCTACCGATGTGGGTGGACGGCGGACGGATTTTAACTTCCGATACTCGCAGCGGTTCTTCAACAATCGAGTTCGCATGATTATAGGTGGTAAGGTTTCGACCGGAGAAAATGCAATGAACAATACTCAGTCTTTCATTGACAACATTTCGTTGGAGTATCGTTTGGACCAAGCGGGCGAGAAGTATGTGCGTCTTTTCTACGATAAAAACTACCAGAGTGTGCTCGAAGGGGAGATTACCGAAGCCGGTGTGGGTGTTACGCTGCGTAAGCGCATCGATAGTCTGAGCGAACTGTTTATTTTTAGAAGGAGAAAGAAAGAATGATACCATTGCAATTATACCTGCGCAGGCTGGGAAATGTGACGATTCTGTTGCTGCTTGTGACTTCCTGCTCCTTGACTCGCAATCTGCCACCGGGCGAAGTGTTGTACACCGGTGCACAAATCAAGGTCACTGACAAGAAGATCGACAGAGTCGGAGAGACTGCGTTGGAGGAGGTAAACGCAGCATTGAACAAAACTCCCGACACAAAGATGTGGGGAGGACTGATTCCACTGCCCTACAAGGTGTGGCTGTATAACGGTCTTTCGGGAACGGAAAACGTGATTGGACGATGGATTTTGCAACGATTCGGAGCCAATCCGCCTTTGTTCATTGACGCATTGAACCCGGAAGTGCGGAGTAAAATCGCTACAAACCTACTCAAAGACTACGGATTCTTTCAGGGAAAAGTGACTGCAGAGGTGGTGCCCCACAAAAGAGACAGTTTGCAAGCCTCGGTGCGCTACTTGGTTAGCTTCGGACAAGGCTACCGTATCGACACGGTTTACTACCGTGGATTTTCCGATCGTATGTTGCGTATGTTGGATCGTGCTCGCCCCAGTTCCTACTTGAAACCGGGCAAATCGTTTAACGTAACCGAATTGGATGAGGAACGTACACGTATCAGCACTCTATTACGCAATCGTGGTTATTACTACTTTCGTCCGGACTACTTGACTTATCAAGCCGATACCACTCTGCATTCCGGTAGGGTGAGCCTAAGGCTTCAGCCCGTTCCAGGCTTACCCTCGGCTGCTCGGAAGCCCTACTTTATGGGTCGTAAATCCGCATATTTGTTGGGGCGAAACGGAGAACAGCCCACCGATAGTTTAACCTATCGCGACTTGAATATTTACTATCACCGCACTATGCCCGTGCGTCCGACCATGCTTTACCGCTGGATGAACTACCAGGACTATCTGCGTAATACACGCCTGCGCGATACGTTGAGTACCCGATTGTACAATCAACGTCGACATGAGCGCGTGCAGGAGCGAATCAATAAACTGGGCATTTTCGGTTTCACGGACTTCGTGTACACGCTTCGAGACACATTGCCAAGTACTGACACTTTGGATGTACGTTTCATTGCCTCCATGGCTAAGCCGTGGGATGTGGAAGCCGAACTTAATGCCGTCCTGAAGAGTAACGAGCAAATGGGGCCGGGTGGTGTGCTGGGACTTACACGTTACAATGTCTTCAGGGGCGGAGAAAGTTGGAACATCAGGCTCAAAGGATCCTACGAATGGCAGACCGGAGCAGAGCGTACCAACACTTTGATGAATAGTTGGGAGGTGGGACTGTCGTCTTCGCTAACCTTTCCCAAGGTGTTGTTTCCGCGAATGGGAAAGCAGGAGTTTGATTTTCAAGCATCGACCACCTTCCGTTTATCGGTCAATCAACTGAACAGAGCTCGCTACTACAAACTCTTATCTTTTGGAGGTAACGTTACTTACGATGCACAGCCTACGAATGTGAGTCGATACAGTCTTACACCCTTCAGGCTATATTTCAATGTGTTGCAACATCGCACCGAAGAATTTGTGGAGTTGTCCGCAGAGAATCCTGCCTTGTATGTGAGTTTGCAGAATCAGTTTGTCCCAGCCATGGAATACTCGTACACTTTCGACAACCTATCGCGTCGAGGCGTGCAAAACCCCACTTGGCTTCAGGCTACGTTTATTTCGGCCGGTAACATCACGTCCCTTATCTATCGGGCAGCCGGTCATCCCTTTTCTCAAGAAGGCAAAACATTGATGGGTGTGCCGTTTGCCCAATTTGTGAAGTTCAATGCCGAGCATCGTTACCTATGGAATATGGACCGAAACAACCGGGTGGCTACTCGTGTGGCAGCCGGTGCCATTTTTACCTATGGAAACTCCAAGGTAGCACCTTATAATGAGCAATTCTATGTTGGAGGTGCTAACAGTTTGCGGGCGTTTACCATTCGTAGTATAGGTCCGGGCAGTTACCACCCGGAAGACAGTCGCTACTCGTATTTGGATCAGACCGGAACGTTCCGCTTGGAGGCCAATTTGGAGTTTCGCTTTCGAATCTTCAAAGACTTATGGGGAGCCGGATTCATAGATGCCGGCAACGTTTGGCTACTGCGTGAAGACAGCAATCGCCCCGGGGCTCGTTTGCGTTGGTCAAACATTCTTGATCAGATTGCCTTGGGTACGGGAGCCGGACTGCGGTATGATATGGGAATGCTTGTCTTTCGTTTCGACGTTGGACTTCCTTTGCACCTGCCCTATTCAACGTCTCGCAAGGGATACTACAACGTGGATGGCACGTGGTGGAAGCATCGAGCATTGCACTTCGCCATTGGCTATCCATTTTGATAAAACTTGGCCCGAAGCTTCAAGAAGTATATCGTCTTCATTCGAACCTCGGGCAGTTTTTGTAGCTTTGTCTCAAGAAGAACGATTTAGTATTTATTTTATATCAACCAAGGACAACAATGAAACCAACTCTTTTTCTTTTGGCTGCCGGCATGGGAAGCCGCTACGGAGGTTTAAAGCAACTTGACGGACTGGGCCCGAATGGGGAAACCATCATGGATTATTCCATATACGACGCCATCAAAGCAGGTTTTGGCAAGCTGGTGTTTGTGATTCGGAAGGATTTTGAGCAGGATTTTCGCGAGAAGATTCTTTCCAAGTACGAGGCTCACATTCCTTGTGAGCTGGTGTTTCAATCCGTCGATGCCTTGCCCGAAGGCTTCACTTGCCCCGAAGGGAGAGAAAAACCATGGGGCACGAATCATGCAGTGCTCATGGGGGCAAAGGTCATTCAAGAACCTTTTGCGGTAATCAATTGTGACGACTTCTACGGCCGAGCTTCCTATGAAGCTATGAGTCGTTTCCTCTCGTCCTTGCCTCAAGATGCCAAGCATAAGTATGCTATGGTTGGCTTCCGTGTGGGCAATACGTTGAGCGAAAGCGGTACGGTGTCGCGTGGAGTGTGTAGCACCGATGAACGTGGAATGTTGACTTCGGTGGTGGAGCGCACCAAGATTCAGCGCATGGATGGTGAGGTGAAGTACATCGATGACAACGGCCAATGGGTGTCCACGCCCGAGAACACGCCCGTGAGCATGAACTTCTGGGGATTTACGCCCGACTATTTCGCTCACAGCGAGGATTTCTTCCGAACTTTCTTGAGCGATGCCAAGAATATCGAAAACCTCAAGAGCGAATTTTTCATTCCCCTCATGGTGGATAAACTGATTAGCGACGGTACGGCCACGGTCGAAGTGCTCGACACCACCAGCAAATGGTTCGGAGTGACCTATCCCGAGGATCGTCAAGATGTGGTGGATAAGATTGCAGCTTTGATACAAGCCGGCGAGTATCCGCAACGTTTGTTTTAATCTTATCGACATTTACGGGGGATGATGGTAGACTCGTCCTCACGGATCTTATGCACTTCGGGCGTTGACCGTTTGCGGTCAACGCCCGAAGTGTTTTTGGTCCATTTGCAAAGTGTGGGCACTTTGCTTACAAAGTGTTTGCACTTCATCCGCAAAGTGTGGGCACTTGGTTTGCTAAGTGTTGGTGCTTGGGCGGCTAAGTGCAGGATGCGAAGATGGAAGAGGCAGAAGTCTGCTTTAGTCCATGCCCACGAAAAGTAAGCGAGAGACTCGTACCTACTATTTCAGATTCAGCCCAATGCCAAGCGAACGATTTCTTGTGGGGCGTCAACGATGTGGGCGGGATGCTCCGCTTCTAACTCGGTTCGCGGTCTGAATCCCCATGTAACACCGCACGATTCCACATCGGCACCTCGGGCAGTTTGCATATCCACTGCCGAATCGCCCACGTAAAGCACTGCTTGGCGAGGTGTGCCGGTGAGTTGGAGAATGTCATGGATCACCGTGGGATCGGGCTTGGCAGGCACGCCCGTGCGCTGTCCGAAGACAGCTACAAAGGAGGTGGAGGCGAAGAAATGCCTCACCAACTGTTCGGTGGCTGCTTGGTATTTGTTGGAAGCCACGGCCAACCGAACGCCGGCGGCTTGTAACTGCTCCAGCATCTCTAGGATGCCCGGATAGGGATGACTCAACTCGGCATTGTGCAGTGCGTAGTGTTCCAAGAAGAGTTGCCTCATTCGCTGTACGTATTCGGGTGTTTTGCAGCCTTGAGGCAAGGCACGTTCAAAGAGTTTGTCTATGCCGTTGCCTACCATAAATCGGTAGTCGGGCGTGGGATGTGTGGGCAATCCCAAACTTGCCAAGGCATGGTTGGTGCTTTGAGCCAAGTCGGCTATGCTATTGAGTAGCGTTCCGTCGAGATCGAAAATGACTAAAGATTTCATGCGAGTGTGCGTTGATAAAGTGCTAAAAACAAGGCGCGGAGCAACTCTCCATAGGAAAGAAGCTCCGCGCTCTTTTATGATTGCTGTGAAAACATGGTAGATTTGATTACATAATCGCTTGCTGAGCCAATAGTTTTTGCAGTTGTCCGTTCAATGATTGACACATGATTCCGTTGCCCATTGACTGATAGCGTTTGATGCGATACAGCAGCATCGAAACTTTCTCGTTTGCATTCTTTTTCATACTGTTTACTTCTTTTTTTGCTCTCCACCTTTTGAAGAGCGGTGATACTTTTATCAATTAACTACGCTGCAAAGTTAGTCCTTTTTTCGGGAGACTATGTTTTATAGCATATAATTTAAGCTTCTTTTTCCAAAGATGTCGTTTATAAGGGGGCAGAAGCATACTTTTGTTGTTCAAACTGACAAAATGATGTACATTTGTCCAATTCTCATCGAAACTTATTGACTTACATTTAATAAAGAGAGTGTGTATGCGTATGAAAAAACATCTTTGGGCCGGTTTTGTCGTTGCACTGGCCCTATTCTGCTCGTGTGACAATGCTCCGGTATTGCTGGAAAACGAATCCTATAAGAAGCGAGTGGAGCAGGATTTTGAAAAGAAGAAACAGATTTTCCCCGATGGCTTTTTGGAAGCGGCTTGCGATACGGCCGGACTTGGACCGATGGAGCGTGAAGCCATGCTATTTCTTTATGCTTATATGCCCATTGCGGATATAACGGACTATCCCGCTTCGTTCTTCTTGGAAAACTACCGTTTGTCTTTTCAGGCAATGACGGAGATGCCATGGGGATTGACTGTGCCCATGTCTTTGTATCGTCACTTTGTGTTGCCGGTGCGCGTGAACAACGAGAATCTGGACGATTCGCGCCGAGTATTCTATGCCGAGTTGAAGGACCGTGTGAAAGGCCTGTCGATGAAAGATGCCATCTTGGAAGTAAATCATTGGTGTCATGAAAAGGTAGTCTATCGTCCCAGCGATGCTCGCACCAGCTCGCCCTTGGCATCGGTCAAAACGGCCTACGGACGATGTGGCGAGGAATCTACTTTCTTGGTGGCTGCCTTGCGTTCGGTCGGTATTCCCGCGCGTCAGGTTTATACACCTCGGTGGGCGCATACGGACGATAATCATGCTTGGGTCGAGGCATGGGCCGATGGCCAATGGTACTTCTTGGGAGCCTGTGAGCCCGAGCCTGTTTTGAACTTGGGATGGTTCAATGCACCGGCCAGTAGGGGAATGTTGATGCATACCAAAGTTTTCGGCCACTATGAAGGCCCCGAAGAAGTGATGCAACGCACCCCCACCTATACGGAAATCAATGTAATAGATAATTATGCGCCCACTTCCCACGCTACGGTTCATGTGGTCGATGCTCAAGGAAGCCCGGTGAAGGATGCTAAGGTGGAATTCAAGGTCTATAACTATGCGGAGTTCTACACCGTAGCTACGAAATACACGGACAGCCTGGGAGTTGCCGCCCTCACGGCCGGAAAGGGAGATGTACTGGTTTGGGCTTCCTCCAAGGGAGCCTATGGCTATGGTAAGCTGTCTTTTGCAAGCGATAGTTTGGTGAACATGACACTGAAACTGGATAAAACAGCCGGTGCGGTGGAGACCGTTGAGTTGGACATCGTTCCTCCTGCCGAAGGAGTCAACCTGCCCGAGGTCACTGCCGAGCAGCGTGCCGAGAACAATCGTCGAATGGCTTACGAGGATTCTATTCGTCATGCCTATGAGGCTACCATGATGACACCCGATCAAGCGAAAGCATGGGTGGAAGAACATTGTGGAGCTACGTTGAAAACTGCGGAAGCACGCTCCAAGGTGGCCGAATATTTGGTGGGTTCGCGTGGCAATCATGCTACTTTGAAGGACTTTCTCCGTTCGGCAGGCGAGTCACAACAACGAGCCATCGACCTATTGGGGCAACTCTCGGCCAAGGATCTTCGTGACGTGACTGCCGAGGTATTGAACGATCACCTCGATCACAGCGTGATGAAGAACGATGATGCACTGTCGCAACGAGCCTTGCTCAACCCGCGTGTTTCTCACGAAATGCTGACTCCCTACAAGAAGGCACTGCAAGAAGTGCTGACCGGTGAGGTGGGAAGCACACCCGAGGCTTTGGTAGCTTGGTGTGCCCGAAACATTCGCATCGAATCCGAATATGCTCAACGTATTTTTATTTCGCCGCTGGGTGTTTGGCGTTCGCGTGTGGCCGATGAGCGTTCACGCGATGTCTTCTTTGTGTCGGCTGCCCGTAGTTTGGGCATTCCGGCTTGGATCGATGCAGTGACGGGAAAAGTGCAATATGCCGATGAAAAAGGAATGACCCACGATGTGAAGTTTGGAAGCGAAGCGATAACTTCTCAGGCTGAAACAGGTATGTTGCAAGCTACTTATACTCCATCGACCATCCTCGACGATCCTAAATACTATTCGCATTTCACGCTGTCCAAATACAGTGATGGTAGTTTCCGATTGCTGAACTACGACGAAGAAGGCACTACATGGAACTCGTTATTGAAGCAGGGTGTTAAGCTCGATGTGGGCTATTATATGTTGGTTACCGGTATGCGTTTGGCTAGCGGAGCAGTACTGACCAAGGTGAGCTTCTTCAATATCGAAGCCGGAAAAACCACGAACATCGACTTGGTAGTGCGGCAAAGCACCGATCAGGTACAGGTCATCGGTAGTTTCAATTCCGAAAGCACTTATCAGCCCACCACCTCTTGCACCGCCACTTCGTTTTTGCAAACCTGCGGTAGGGGTTATTATGTCGTGGGTATTTTGGGCGTAGGTCAGGAGCCGACCAACCATGCTTTGCGCGACATCGCTTCACTGAAAGCCGATTTCGAGCAGTGGGGCAGGAGACTGGTATTGCTGTTTGGTTCACAAGAAGACTATGCTAAGTTCCGTCCGTCCGAATTCCCGGCGTTGCCGACAATCGTGACCTATGGCATAGACACGGATGGTGCCATACGTCGCCAAATTGTCGAAAGCATGAAACTCAGCGGACAAGGCGCACTACCCATTTTCATTGTGGCCGATACGTTCAATCGAGTAGTTTTCGTTTCGCAAGGTTATACCATTGGACTGGGCGAACAATTGATGCAGACCATCAAGGGCCTATAAAGTCAGGGTGGGGAGGTTCCCTCATTGAATCTCCCCATTCGCTGAGACCACGATAAGCACAGAGAAAAAGAAAATCCCGGTAACTCTCCTTTAAGGAAGTTACCGGGATTTTTATATTCCCCTTCTTCAGTTGCTCTCTCTCCCGTACAAGGTCGGGGGCAAGGAAACTGCTTGCGAAAGGAGGTGACTCGGTTGTTTGGTCTTATGCCTGCGTTTTAAGTCCACTCTTCTCAGGGGTGCAACAAAGCATTGATCGTGGCCCTAACTCGGGCTTCGGTGGTGACTTCGCGACTGTATTCGTCGATGGTCACTGTGCCACCCATGGAAACGGCTTCGTTTCGGAACTGCATGGCACTGATTTGGCGTTCGCGTGCCGAGAAGTGAAACTCGTCAATTCCTGTCTCGGAGGCGATACGGGCAATGTTTCGCTCGTTCACTCCGCAACCGGCCAGCAGTATGATTCTACCATTGGCTTGTTCGTGAAGTCTTTTCAGCAAGGGAATGCCCTGCTCGGCGGTGGGTTGTTGTCCCGATGTGAGGATGCGATTGCAACCTAACTCAATGATTTGCTCCAAAGCTTCTTCGGGCTTGTTGCAAACATCGAAGGCACGATGGAAAGTTACCGACAGTCCTTGAGCAGCTTCCATCAATCGCCTCATAAGGGGTAGATCGATGCTGCCATCGGCTTGGAGGCATCCGAAGACGAGTCCGTCAGCTCCTAATTGACGAGCAGTTTCGATGTCCTTCAGCATGATTTCGGCTTCGAGCCGACTGTACAAGAAATCTCCTCCACGAGGGCGGATGATGACGTGCAACTTGGTGGAGGTAAGTATTTGGCGTGCCATGGTAATTTCCCCGGCTGAGGGAGTCGTTCCTCCTTCGGGGATACCGGCACATAGCTCCACGCGGTGAGCACCTCCTGCTTGGGCTGCAAGGCAGCTTTCTACTGAGTTGGTACAGACTTCAAAACGAACGTTCTGCATGATTGAACGAAAAGTTAGTAAAGTGGGAATAGTTGAGTGATGTGAGTTACTTGGAACCTGCGGGGATATTTACTTTGATTTGCATGCTTACATCATCGTCTCCCAGATAAACTTCGTTGGCTTGAGCCAATTTGAACGTTAAATGAAGCTCCTTAGAAGCTTGCTTCTCCTCAAGCTTAGCCGAGGTTAGGGTGAATCGGCAGTCTTTGAGAAGAAGGTCCTTACGGTGGTCGACATCACCGATAAGGTTACTCGATTCCCATGCCAGCGGATAACTGCCTTCATCGTGGGAGGAAGATATAGAGAACTGAACGAGGTGGATCCAGTTTTGAATAGCTATGCGTTGTTCGAGTTCTTGGGCTATTTCGCTGTTGAGGGGGAGGGTGCGAGCGTAAGTCTTCAGTTTATCTCCCAATTGATGAGTGGAAGCTGCTGTCATCTCCTTCTTTAAATCTTTCAATGGCTTGAATCCACTAATACGCTTGGTAAACGTGGCGAGAATGTCGCCCTGTCCGTCATTCTCTGTGAGTTGGAGTTCCAAATCGAAGCTGTTGTCGCTGTTGTCGATATGGGTAACCTTGGTACTTTTGACGGCATAACGATTGGCATCGTAACTGATGGCTTGTCCGTCGAAGACTTGGGGATATTCAGCTACGCCACGCATATACTTGTCTTTCCCGAATTCAGCCACGAGACTTACTTGGTGAGCATAGTACTCGTTGGACTTGAACTCAAGGGTCAAAGGCTTTGAGGCCGTTGTGCTACCGTACGAAAACTTAACCGAGAGTTGACCATTGCTATAACTCCAATCGCTAAGTTTGGTTTGTTTGAGATCGTTTGGACCGAACGGATAGGGTTGACCATCGGTGCTCGATGCATAAAAATCGAGGATGCGGCTCAGCTTCTCGGCGGTAAACTCAGCAGTGTTCTTTTTCACGATCAACTGATAGAAGTCTAGCTCGGCATAGCGATTTATGTCCTTCTTCCAGTTTACTTGGGCACGGTTGGCCATATGGAAGGTTTCCGGTTTTTTGAGGAAGCCGTCGAAAGTGAATTCTTGCTTGAATTCTGAGGTTCCCACTTTTCCTGTTACCGACAGCGTGAAGCTACCCTTCTCTTCGCTACTATCCTTAACTTCTGCTTGAACCACTGTTACTTTCTTTTGGTTTACGGTATGTTCACCTTGGGTAGTTTTGATTTTTTCAAGAGCGGTATAAACGGGTAACGTGGTGTCAAAGGCGTAATAGGCTGCGATGTCCTCGCGTGTAACACTTACTGTTTGAGGAGGTGTGGGAGGATCGTTGGGGGTATCCTCTTTCTTTTCTTCTTTCTCTTTTTTTTCTTCGGTTATTTCCTTCTTAGGAAGTTCGGGGTCGTTGGGGGTGTTTTTACTGCAAGCCATGAAGCAAGTGCAGGCTAACGCCAG
>JAXFUC010000132.1:0-9240 GCA_034176395.1 Bacteroides sp.
CCCCTTGCGGTAGTAGTAATCGACGTTGAGGCTGAACCTATTGTCGAGAACGGATAGTTCGAAGGCTGCGTTATAGGATTTGTTCTTTTCCCATCGCAACGCATAGTTGGGTAAGCGGTCGAGCAAACTGTAATACTCGCCCGTTGTTTGGTCAAGAGGGCCGAAGCGTACAACCATATTGGGGATTTGGTCATCGGCCACATTGCCTTGCAGACCGTACGAAGCTTTGACGGCTAAGGTGTTTATCCAAGCTACCTTCTCGAGGAATTTCTCGTTATGAATGTTCCAACGACCCGATATGGACCAGATGGGTAAAAATTTGGAGCGGCTGTCTTGTCCGAACTTGTTGGAAGCATCGGTGCGCATATTGAAAGTGGCAATATACTTCTGCTTGTACGAATAGGTGAAGTTGGCCAAGAAAGAGACGAAATTGGACAAACGGTTGGTCACTACATCGGGATTATTGATGAGTAGCTCTTTGTATTTCAACCAAGTGGCCGGATCTATTTTCACAAAGGTTTCCCCTCGGTCAGGCAGGTATCCATACTGCATGGTGCGTGTTCCAGTGTATCGGGTGGAGCGTATCTCGGGACCGAGATTCACCGACAATACGTGCTTATCGTTGGGACGCCAAGTGTACAGCATTTGAGCACGAGCCGTATAGCCTATGCTACCGGTATGTTCGTTCTCCAAACCTCCGCCATAGGGCAATTGACTTATTTCTTCTCGGAACGGTTTTGAACGTGAGTATTCGAGAATGGGGGCTCCGTAGTTCGTCTGTCTTAATGTGGCCGCGATGTAGCTTTGTTCGTCAAACCATGTTTTTTGCTTGGTATCCGCAATGTTGGCACCGAATGTGGCCGAAAACGAAAGGTCGAGCATAGGCTTCCATTCAAGCATGGCCGTGAGATTCAGTGTGTTGTTGACGATTGAATTCCCGGTGTGATCCATTTCGTGAAGAATATTTTCTCGAAGGGGTTCATTCCTATACCCTTTAGACTTGCTGTAAAAAGCAAGTGTTCCGTCTTCGTTGTAAGCCGGAATGGCGCGTGAGGTTTGGAGTGCGTAAGAATAGGGAGAAACCGAAGGATGGGTATACTCCTTGTCCATGTGAGCAGCACGCAGTGTGAACTGCCCGGTGAACTTTCTAGAGAAATTGGCAAAGAGCTTCATCATGCCATTGTATGACTTGACTCCTTTGCCTTTAACGATGTCGGGACTATTGGTGAACGCTCCCGATACGTAATAATTGATGGCATCCGTAGCTCCTGAAACCGACACATTATGTTTCTGAGTGAGGGCATTGTGATACAGTAGACCAAACCAGTCGGTGTTTACTTCCTCCATCCGTTTGACCCGTTGAAGAAATTCTGCTTCGGTGATTCTTCGGTCGTAGAGGTCCACAAGAGCACCTTCGTAGCCCACGCCGGGGAGTGGCTGAACAGAGAATGGTAAGGCTCTTTCTTCGATTTCTTTGGACACCTCGATGCGCTGTTGTGAGTTCATCAGGTGCATGTTCGAATAGCGGGGACGTTGGGTCAAATTGAAGTTACCGGTGTAATTGATGGTGGTTCGACCTCTTTTACCTTTCTTGGTGGTGACAACGATGACACCGTTGGCCGCCCGAACGCCATAGATGGCGGTGGCGGCTGCATCCTTGAGAATGTCGATGCTTTCGATGTCGTTGGGGTTTAATCCCGAGATGGCATTGCCGATGAGGTTGACATTGTCCAGGCTATTGATTTCGGCCGCCGTCAGCGGAACAGGGTCGTCGAGAATAATACCATCGACCACCCAAAGCGGCTCTCTGTTGCCCGAGATGGATGAAACACCGCGAATGCGAATCTTGGTGGCCGCACCGGGAGTGGAGTTGTTTCCTATCACTGTGAGTCCCGGTACTTTTCCCATCAACATATTGTCGAGCGAGAGAGCATCGGTTTGCAGCACTTTATCGCCGCTCAGTGTGACGATGGATGAGGTGGACAAGCGTTTTTCCTGTTTGGAGTAGCCGGTGGCTTCGATAAGAATTTCTACCAGCTCACTGGCTGTTTCTTTGAGTGTAACGTTTAGGGTGGTTCCTGTAATTTTGCGTTCCACGGTCTCCATTCCTAAGAACTGAAACACAAGGTAGGTGTTGGCACTCGATACCTTCAGTGAGTAATGTCCGTTCAGATCGGACGTTGTTCCTTTCTTCTCTCCCTTCACACTGATGGAAACACCGGCCAGCGGTTCTCCGCTTTCATCGGTGACTTTTCCCGTTACAGCGACATTTTGAGCCACCGCCGTCTGCGTTAGGAGTAGCGCAGACAGCAGTAGCATGAAAAAGACTCTCATTATTCTCATTTTTAGGTTAAGACTGTTATTTGAAAAGCTTCTCTATACGAGCTATTTGATATTCATAGAATGCTTTGGTGGCACGGTCGGTCGTTGTGTTGAGTGCCTGCTTGTACCAGCGATTCACCTTCTTCAGCTGAGCGGCCATGAGTGGCTTGAACAGATCTTCGGGCAAGGCCGGCATACCGAAATTGATACGAGTGAAGTCGTTGCTGTGGTGCACATGCTTGCAATCGGGGTGTGCGCAGGGCAGCGGAACGGTGGTGATCGAAGCCATGAATTCTTCGTACCCCATGATGGATGTAGGCTTTTTGGCATCGGTGTTCAAACCGCTGGCTTTGCTGAAGAGTTCGATCAGTCCGCTATGCAGCACTAGTTCTTCGGGTTGTAGAGCTTGTCCGGCGAGGGTGCGACGGAACACTTCGTTCATCACCTCGGTCACATATTGATCCAAGGTATAGTTGTTTTGCGGGTCTCTCAAGCCACCTTCGTAGATGCGAAACAGGGCAGGACCGTTGAACAAGCTGCCGGCCACGGCTTTGATGATGTTGTAGTTGGCATCGCTCTTCAGGTCAAACTTGGCCAGCAATTCTTGAGGGCTGAGCCAAGAGTTATAGGTGCGCACCTCGTTGAGTATCCACTTCAGTGCTTTGCGTTGAGTGGCTTTGTCCACGTATACGCCTGCTTCCTTTTGTCCGTCGCCTTGACGAATCTCTTGGAACTTAACTCCGCCGATGTAGGGCAGGATGTGTCCGAAGTGGCGGGCATACTGCATCGTCACTTGTTTGTAGAGTCCGGCCAAGTCATCGTAGGTTTCTCCCTTTTCGCCACGCCACTTTTCGAGATTCTTGATGATGATTTTCAGGTTCTTGATGGCATATTCATTGGCTTTGAAGTGGTCGTTGCTCAGGTCCTCGGATTGAGAGGTGGGGTCGATGGTGGCAAAGAGCTGTTGTGCGCCGAAGCGGTACATGGGGTCGTGGCTCTTTTCGGCAATCCACTTGTCGAGCGTGGCCTTTTCTTCAGCCGGAGTTTTGGCTCCGGGCACCAGTCGGTAGCCCCAATTGATGGCATGGATGTCATATACACCCAGCGTGGGGGGAGTTAGCTTCACACCACGTTGTAAATCGCCCGGCTGAGCCACGAAGTTGTTGCGAGCGTAGTCCATGATGGATGCCGTGGTGCCGTATTTTTGAGTGAAGGTGGCACTGCGTAACGAGTCGGTGGGGTAGGAGTAGCTTGCAATAAAGTTGTGCATCAAGCCCAACGTGTGTCCTATCTCGTGGGCTGCGGCGTAGCGGATGGACTCGCGCATGAGGTCGTCATCGAATACCGAGCGATGCGTACGTGGGTCGACGGCTGCAGTTTGTGTGAAACGCCAGTTATGGAGCAGTGAGAGGATGTTGTGATACCATATTACATCGCCTGTAAGGATTTCGCCGCTTCGTGGGTCGACATGGCTGGGTCCCATGGCGTTGGCTGTCTTGGTGAGTGCGTACTTAAAGCAGCTGTATCGCATATCATCGGGGTCGAAAGCAGGGTCGTTTGCCGGATAATCCACAGCCTTGATAGCGTTTTTGAAACCCGCAGCTTCGAAGGCTACGTTCCAATCTTCGATGCCTTGGCGAATGGTGCCCCTCCATTTGTCGGGGAAGGCGGTGTCCACGTAGAACACGATGGGCTTCTTCGGTTCCACCAATTCTCCCTTGAAATATCGCTCCAAGTCCTCTTCGCGAGGTTCGATGCGCCAGCGTTCGATGAAGGTCTTGGTGTCGACCTTGTCGCGGTTGGACGAATAGAAGTTTTTGGACGAATTGAAGTAGCCCACCCGGTTGTCTTGTAGACGCATGGGCATCGGCTCATCGGGCAATACGAAGAGTGAGCGGTGAGCATGCACGGTATAGGGCGCATCTTCCTTACTGAGATTGAATGTCAGCAAGGAACGAACCTCTATGTTTTTGGGAAATGTCTTGACGCTTTGCAGTCCCGATGCATCCGGTACAAACGAGCCTTTCAATATGTTAGACCCCATCAGTTTGAGTAGGGGGCTGTCTTTCTTGAGTGGACTGATGGCCGATTCGTTGGTGCCGAAGAACGAACTGACATCGATGAGCACATTCCCATTGTTTCGAGCCACAATTTTGAAGCCCTTGAGAATGGGGTCTACAAAATTTTTGTCGAAAGAGCTCTTGATAGGGTCGTCTGCCGCCACCACGTCTTGACTTTGAAGCAAGTGCATGAATACACGCGACTCATTCTTCGAAAAACGGATGAGTATGGGGGCAGACACCATTTGTCCGGCTACGAAATCTTGAGTGTTGCTTGTGCCGGCAATGCGGTTGGACAGAATGTAGTGTTTGTCAAAGGCCGAGTCGGGCATCTCAAAAAGGAGCTTACCCTCCTTACTGTTGTAGTAGGTGGTAAAAAGGCCTTCCGTCTTTTGGGCATCCTTTGTCAATTTTGCGTAGTCGGACACCTCTACCTTAGGGGCGGGAGCCGCCGCTGTTTCTTTCTTTTTCTTCGAAACTTTGCCCCAAGCACTCAGATTGTTGAGTTGGGCATCGACCGTGTTTCCGGCAGAGAGTCCAATCAGTACCGAGAGGGTCATGATGATTTTTTTCATGAGAGTTTTGTTAAGTAGATTAAATAATTGAAAAGATCGGAGCAGGGGAATGGTGATTGCAGGGTTCGAAACTTGTCGGGATGGAAGGTAATCGGAGGCCTTCGGATGCAAGCATTCCCTTGAGTGTGTGCAAAATTATGAGAATTTTCGAATAACTGTTATTTTATGTGGAATTTTGTTGTTGATTCAGGTGGCTTCGGTGTTTCGGTGAGTTGAAATCTTTTTCGATTCTACGAATCATTTGTGGTAGCCGGACAAAGTGTAGGCACTTTGCTTTCGATGTGTAGACACTTCGCAAATCGTCCATGGGTGCGTGTTGGGGAAATGCTCGATTGTTGCCGTCTTGCGGCTCTTTATATGACGAAAGGAAAGTGAATCGGTGGCTTAAAGGGATGAAGTGCGGGTTGTCTTCGCAAAGAATCTCCAATTCTCGACACATAATTCTTTCTTCATTCCTTTAATAGTTGTTTTTTTACTTTACCTTTGTCAAACTTTGTAGAGATGTGTGAGAGGCGTCCTATGGGGAGCGAGACAGATTTGGTGATGCTTCTGCTTCGGTCTAAGCCCGCAAGTTTGAGTCATTTGCTTACGTTTCGGTGTTTATAATGTGCAAAAAGATTCATGTTTTTTGAAAATCGGATGATTGCCCGAAGAATTACAAGATGCGATATCCCTGCTTCCGCTTTCATGCATGGCAGCCGAGGTGATGGCGACTTTGGCGGATCGAAGGAATCGTGTCTCATTTTCGTCTTTCTCCGATGAGTAGGCAATTTGAAAAGCTAATATGTGGTTGATTGCTGTTTTATTGACTTTTGTTCTCAGCATGGCCTTGTCCATGTATGCAATGCCCAAAGTGGTGGCGGTTGCCAAGAAGTACTCCATATACGACCGAAAGGACGAACGTAAATCTCACAAAGGATTGATTCCTCGTTTGGGAGGTGTCCTCTTCGTCCCTATAACCTTTTTCTGCTCTTGTCTGGTTTGGGGCATCTTCTCTCGCTACGGTTCGTTCGAACTTGATGAGTATGCAGTGAACTTCACCGAAATCGTGTTTTGCAGCTGCGCGCTTGTTCTCATTTATTCCATCGGGCTGATAGACGACCTCTTGGGCATGTCTTCACGGCTGAAGTTCGTGGCTCAATTGGCTGCCGCGTTCATGATAACTTTGGCCGGTTACTCCATGGTTTCGGGCTACGGAGTGGCAGGGATCTATGAAGTTTCGGATCTGATTTATATTCCCGCCAGCTTGTTGGTTGTCTTGCTGGTGTTGAATGCCATCAACCTGATTGACGGGTTGGATGGCTTGGCTTCGGGGCTGAGTGCCATAGCAATGGGCTATTACTCACTTGCGCTTTTCGAGGAAAAAGCCTATCTGTTTGTCATGGTTTCCATGGCCGTGCTGGGTGTGTTGCTCGCGTTTATGTACTTCAATCTTTGGGGCGAGCGTTCCGGCAACAAAATTTTCATGGGCGACACAGGGGCCTTGTCGCTGGGACTGATTATCTGTATCTTGGGGTTCCGACTTTTTCACCATCCCGAAATTGGAAGTCGGTTTGACTTCAATCCCATTGTTCTCTCCTTCTCTCCGGTCTTTTTGCCTTGCTTGGACGTTGTACGGGTTTTCTTTCTGCGTCTGCGCAAAGGATTGAGCCCTTTCAATCCCGATCGTAGTCACATCCATCATCTGCTGTTGGACGCAGGCCTTACGGCTCGAATCACACTGGTGGTACTTCTGACCATCCAAGTGCTTCTTATTGCCATCAACCTATTGCTGTCTGTTTGGATAAACATCAATCTCCTCCTTGTACTCGACCTTATTTTGTGGTTTGCTTTCTCCTACGAAGTGAAGAAGAGGGCCATGGCTCGGGGTAAATAAGCGGAGGAAAATTGCCTTTTCCGGGGTTGTTTTCGAAAGAGGACAGAGAAATGATGGACTCGATGTTGAATATAGAATGATATGTCCTTCCCCTGCGGAAGAATAGAGATAAATAGGAATTTTAGTAATAAAGAAAACAGAATGAAAGCTTGTTTTATGGGGCTGGGGTATATAGGATTGCCCACAGCTATAATTGCGGCGAAACACGATATAGAAGTCATAGGTGTAGATATCAATCCGACCGTTGTCGCTAAAACGAATGCGGGCGAATTGCACATTGTCGAACCGGGACTTCAAGAATTGCTTCAAGAAACGGTTGGAAAAGGAACGCTGAGAGCATCGACAAAACCCGAAGAGGCCGACGCTTACTTCATGGTTGTTCCCACACCTTTTAAGGGAGATCATGAACCCGACATCAGCTATGTGGAATCGGCCACTCGCATGGTGATTCCTCTGTTGAAGAAAGGCGACCTTTATGTGATAGAATCGACATCACCGGTAGGCACTACCGAGATGATGGCGGAGCTTATCTTCGCAGAACGCCCTGAACTAAGAGATGAGATATACATTGCCTATTGTCCGGAGCGTGTGCTTCCGGGAAATGTCATTCATGAATTGATGCACAACGACCGGGTAATTGGAGGAATAAGTCCTGCATCGACGGAAAAAGCGATTGGCTTCTATCGACATTTCGTGAAGGGACAATTGCACCCTACCAATGCGCGTACTGCGGAAATGTGTAAACTGACCGAGAATGCCAGCCGAGATGCTCAAATCGCTTTTGCCAATGAACTTTCACTCATCTGCGATAAGGCAGGAATCAATGTGTGGGAACTTATCGAATTGGCCAATAAACATCCTCGAGTGAACATTCTTCAGCCCGGCTGTGGGGTAGGAGGGCACTGTATAGCTGTGGATCCTTACTTCCTGACATCGGCTTTTCCTGAGGAAAGTCGCTTGATCGCTACCGTACGCGAACGTAATAATTTCAAACCCTTGTGGTGTGTAGAGCGAATAAAGTCCACCATACTGGAATTTGAGTTGAAAGAGAAACGTGCTCCCGTAGTGGCACTGATGGGACTGGCCTTCAAGCCCAATATAGATGATCTTAGAGAATCTCCTTCCAAGCAAATCGCTTTTGCGGTGCGTGACCTAAAACTGGGAGCAGAACTTCTTTTCGTAGAACCCAATATCTCCTCTCATCCCTCACTTCTACTGACTCCTTACGAAGAAGCTTTTGATCGGGCCGATATTGTGGTGTATCTCACCGCTCATACTCCTTTCCTGAAACTTTCTCGCGAGGCGAAAGGTAAAACGATTTTGGATTTTTGTGGGGTGTTGAAGTGATTGATGAGATATTCTCGTTTGTAGAGATACGTTATGAGTGTGGTTTTACATATCATGGGGATGAAATCCTCGAAGTTTGGTGGTATTGAGCGATTTAATATAGAGCTTGCACGCCAACTTCATGCAAATAAGCATCGGACTGTTTTCGTGTATGAGGAAGTTCCTCAGTCATCTGCTTATGTAGAGGAGCTTGAAAACTCTGGAGGGAAAATCTTTGTGATCCCCTCTTCCAATCCCTTTTTGTTCTGTTTCAAAATAGCTCGACTCATCTGTGAAGAAAAAGCGACTGTTGTTCATTTGCACTTCACGCCGGCACGTTTTTGGGCTGCTTTTGTTGTTGTAATGCTTAGGATAAAGAAACGTTATATGACATTGCACAGTATGGTGGGTTCGGAGAGTGATTTTAAGTTTTTGACTCGCATTTGGTATAGATGGGCAAGTAGGCTTATTCCGATATTTACGGTAAGCAAGTGTTTGGAATCTGTTGCCAAGAAGAATTGGCCTATGGCTGATGTACGAACAATGTATCTTGGAGTGGATAGAATAAGCGGAAATAGAAAAGAACTACGTCAGAAGTTAGGACTTAGAGAGGATGATTTTGTCTTTTTGGTCATTGCCAACTTTAATAGGGTTAAAGGCTTGGATATATTGGCAGACGCTGTGATGATGATACAGGATTTTTTACGTACCCGAAAAGCTAAAGTGTTAATTGTAGGGCAAGAGAGAGCCGATTTTCTTGAATTCACAGAATGGTCGAAAAAGACGGAAACATTCGATCTTTTTGATCAGAGGGGTATACAGAATAATGTGCCGGAGTTTATTGCCCTTGCCGATGTTTATTTACAGCCTTCAAGAACAGAAGGATTGCCCTTGTCTTTAATGGAAGCTTCTTCTTGTTCTCTTCCCATAATAGCAACACGAGTTGGGGGGATTCCTGAGATTGCTCAAGAAAAGGTTAATGCCCTCTTAATAGAGTCGGAAGATAGTGAGTCTTTGGCACAGGCAATGAAATTGTTGGTAGAAGATGAGGCATTGAGGAATCAGTTGTCAAGGGGCAATG
>JAXFUC010000133.1:0-4453 GCA_034176395.1 Bacteroides sp.
AAGGTATATACCTCTTTGCGATTGGCTATTTTGTTGTTGCCTACCATGATACCTGCAATGTACACAGCAAGGTAACCGTTCCCTTTCAGCAAGGAAGTGACGGCGAAGGTGAAGAATACGAACGAGAGCAGAAGGATGGAATAGATAGCCTGATTGTCTATGTCTAACTTGTTGACATAACGCACAGCCGTTACACCTATGACGTAGCCTGCGGCACCTCCCACGATAAACTGTACGAGAAACGAAGTCAACACTTCTCCTACGCTCATACCGGCGGTCTGTATAATCTGGATGAAGACTATGGTAAGCATGTAGGCCATGGGGTCATTACTGCCGCTTTCCAGCTCAAGCATAGGACGCAAATTGTGCTTCAAATTCATCTTCTGTGACCGCAGAATGGCGAATACGGATGCGGAGTCGGTCGACGACATGGTAGCAGCCAGCAATAGAGATGCGGTCAGAGAAAGGCTTACGCTCGTCCATCCAAGGCCCGAAATCCACCAAATGAAGACGCCGGTAATAAGGGTTGTGAGGAGTACACCGAGGGTGGATAGGGTGATACCCGGACCCAAAACGGGTTTAATATCTTTGAACTGTGTTTCCATGCCTCCCGAGAACAGAATCACACTCAAGGCCACCATACCTATGAACTGGGCATACTTATCGCTGTTGAACTGAATACCCAGCCCGTCGCTGCCGAATGCCATTCCCACCATGAGGAAGAGGAGAAGCACGGGAACACCGAACCTATATCCGGCTTTGCCGGCTACAATGCTTACGAACAGTAGGATGGAACCGGTTAAAATAATCGTTTCTGCAGAAAAATCCATAGGTAAGTTGTATTAGAAGTGTGTGAGACAGATTACTTAGTGAGGGCGAAAATACACAAAAAAACGATTTTCTTGGCCTACTCGGTCGGGTGTTTTGGGAGAATAAGGTACTTTTGTGTCCGACTTAATTCTAAATTCTTGTTTAATGGAACAAACTTCTTTGACTCCCTTTCGCAAGGGAGTGGTCGGTGTACAATTCCTTTTTGTGGCCTTTGGTGCTACGGTCTTAGTGCCTTTGTTGGTGGGACTTGATCCCTCGACGGCCTTGTTTGCCGCCGGTGTGGGTACATTGATATTCCACGCAGTGACCAAAGGTAAAGTCCCCATCTTCTTGGGTAGTAGTTTTGCGTTCATCGCTCCAATCATCAAGGCAACCGAGCTTTACGGACTTTCCGGAGCCTTGGGAGGTCTGGTTGGTGTGGCATTCGTTTACTTTGTGATGAGTGCGTTGGTGCGTTGGCAAGGCGTGAAGGTCATTGAGCGTCTCTTCCCTCCGGTGGTTATCGGTCCGGTCATTGTGCTGATAGGCTTGTCTTTGGCCGGTACCGGTGTGAACATGGCTCAGGAAAATTGGGTGTTGGCCCTGCTGGCATTATTCACTGCCGTGCTGGTCACCATGTTGGCCAAAGGAATGTTGAAGCTTATTCCCATCTTCTGTGGCATTCTTGTGGGCTATGTTGCTGCCTACTTCATGGGCGAGATTGACCTGGCTCCCATAGCCGAAGCCTCATGGCTGGCTCTGCCTAATTTTGTATTCCCAACCTTCTCCTTCGAACCCATCTTGTTTATGATACCCGTTGCCATTGCTCCGGTCATTGAACATATCGGCGATGTATACGTGGTCAACACGGTGACGGGGAAAGACTTCGTGAAAGAACCCGGTTTGGATCGCACGCTATTCGGCGATGGATTGGCTTGTTTCTTCTCGGGCATGGTGGGCGGCCCTCCCGTGACTACCTACTCGGAGGTTACCGGTGCCATGTCGCTCACCAAGATAACCGACCCGGTGGTGATTCGCATCGCGGCTGTGACCGGTATCGTGTTTTCGGTCATCGGTAAGGTAAGTGCTTTGCTGAAGACCATTCCCGGAGCCGTGTTGGGTGGAATCATGCTGTTGTTGTTCGGTACAATTGCTTGTGCCGGTATAGCCAATTTGGTAAATAACCGTGTGGACTTGAGTCGCACGCGCAACATTGTCATCGTGTCGCTCATGCTGACGGTAGGCATCGGCGGTGCGGTGCTCACGTGGAAGAGTTTTTCGCTTACCGGCATCGGATTGGCAGCCTTGGTGGGTGTTGTCCTGAACTTGGTGTTGCCCGATAAAGACTAAAGAACGCTTTCGAGGCAATTCTTCCGACCGGGTAATCCATCGAAAGCTGAATGTTAGCTTCGATGGCCGACAGAGGAGGTAGGGAGATTTGCCGGTGTGAGTGGATCAAAGATTAAGCAGTGCCGGGAGGTCAAGTCCTTTTTTGCCGGCTCATGGCTTGATGCAAACAAAGACTCTTTTCCTTAAAAACAAATAGCCGACGTGTGAACCACGTCGGCTATTTTTATGTACCTGCCTTAACTACGTTTCTTAGGCTAAGAATTTGATGAGGTCTTCGTCCACGGTGCTGATGCCGCCGATACCGAAGTTCTCCACCAGTACTTTGGTCACATTGGGCGACAAGAAGCCGGGCAACGTGGGACCCAAATGGATGTTCTTCACGCCCAGGTAGAGCAGTGCCAGCAAAACGATAACAGCCTTTTGCTCATACCAAGCGATGTTGTAAACGATGGGCAGTTTGTTGATGTCGTCCAATCCAAAGGCTTCTTTGAGTTTCAAGGCGATGACGGCCAGTGAGTAGCTGTCGTTGCATTGTCCGGCATCCAATACACGGGGAATACCGTTAATGTCTCCCAACGGAAGTTTATTGTAGCGATACTTGGCGCAGCCCGCGGTCAAAATCACCGTGTCTTTGGGCAATCGTTGGGCAAACTCTGTGTAGTAATCGCGACTCTTCATGCGACCGTCGCAACCACCCATGACAAAGAACTTGCGAATGGCTCCGCTTTTTACGGCTTCCACCACTTTGTCGGCCAAAGCCACCACTTGTGCGTGAGCAAATCCGCCTACGATGGTTCCTTCCTCAATGGCCGTAGGAGGCGGACACTGCTTGGCGTGGGCAATGAGAGCCGAGAAGTCTTTTTGTTTGCCCGCTTCTCTCTCGGGGATGTAGTGAGCACCTTCGAGACCGCAAGCACCGGTTACGTAGATCTTGTCCGCATAGGGTGCATTGGGGCGAGGGGGAACGATGCAGTTACTTGTAAACAAGATGGGCCCGTTGAAGCTTTCAAACTCTTCTTTTTGCTTCCACCATGCGTTGCCATAGTTACCGGCCAAGTGTTTATACTTTTTGAGGTGAGGATAGTAGTGAGCGGGCAGCATCTCGCTATGTGTGTATACATCGACGCCTGTTCCTTCGGTTTGCTGTAATAACTCTTCGATGTCTTTGAGGTCGTGACCGCTGATGAGGATACCCGGATTGTTGCGTACGCCGATGTTTACTTCGGAGATTTCGGGATTTCCGTAGGCACCGGTATTGGCGGCATCGAGCAGTTCCATGCCCGAAACTCCGAACTTACCGGTTTCGAGTGTAAGGGCCACCAATTCGTCGAGGGTGATGTCGGTGCGTGTGAGTTGAGCCAATGCGTGTTGCATAAAGCCAAATATCTCTTGCGATTCATGCCCCAAGTTGTGTGCATGCTCCACATAGGCCGACATACCTTTGAGGCCGTAGTGAATCAACTCTTTGAGCGAACGAATGTCTTCGTTCTCGGTGCGCAACACACCCACGGTCTTTGCCTTTTCTTCGAACTCGGCCTCACTGCCGTTCCACAGGCACTCTTCGGGTGCATTCTCAAGTTGAACGAGTGTGGCCAGTTTGCCTTTCAGGGTCAAACCCTCTTTGATTTTGGCGGTGATGTTGGCTGCATCGAAGTTGGCATTGGTGATGGTGACAAACAACGCGTCATACACAAATTTGTCGGCCTCTGCGTTGGGCTTGCCTTCGGCGCGAAGTTTTTCGTTGTAAACTGCGATGCCTCGCACCACGAACAGCAGGAGGTCTTGGAGATTGGAAACCTCGGATGTCTTTCCGCACACACCTTTAATGGTGCAACCCTTTCCGGCTGCCGTTTCCTGACATTGGTAACAGAACATACTCATAATCTGATTACGTATTGAAGTGATTAAACAATTGATTCCAAAATTCTTTGTTGCAAAGATGGTGCGAATGAAAAGAAGGTGTTTGTAACCAATGTTACATGGCGAGTTTTTTCAAAAGATTTGTCGACGAGTCATGAACGGTTGTTGCGGCGGTGGTGGTCGCAATCCACTTCTCCAAGGGCGATTTCGGACATCGGTGTTTGGGTGCTGTTTCTTGCGATTTTATGCTTTCCCAATGTGGCGACAGATGCCTCGTTTGCTAACCATTGACATTTCGTGTCCAAGGTGTAGGCACTTTGCAACCAAAGTGTAGACACTTCACGACCAAAGTGTGGGCACTTTGTGGGCAAAGTGTTTATGCCCTATGGTCGAACCATGGTCGGTTTATCGGTGTGTCGCGTACGCTTCGCAG
>JAXFUC010000134.1:0-2502 GCA_034176395.1 Bacteroides sp.
TGACGCTTTCCGCCGTCGCAGACAACACACCTTTGCAACCCAATCCTGTTCGTTCGGATGCTAATCTCATCGGCCATGTGCTCGATAAAAACACGCGCGAACACCTTTCTTATATTTCCGTGGCATTGAAAGGCACAACCATCGGCACTGTGACCGATGCTACCGGACACTATTTTCTTAAAAATCTGCCTGAAGGCAATTATGTGGTTGAGGTCAGTTCCGTGGGTTATAAAACAACAACCAAGAGTGTGAAACTCGTCAAAGGCAAAACGCTTGAGATGGATTTTGAAATTGAAGAAGATGCCATAGCTTTGGACGGTGTGGTCGTATCGGCCAATCGCAACGAAACCAAACGTCGTTTGGCACCGACCTTGGTCAATGTGATGGACCTCAAACTCTTTGAACGCACACAGTCGACCGACCTATCGCAGGGACTGAAGTTCCAGCCCGGGGTGCGCGTGGAGAACAATTGTCAGAACTGTGGATTCAGCCAAGTACGCATCAACGGATTGGATGGCCCGTATTCGCAAATTCTCATTGATTCTCGTCCCGTGTTCAGTGCTTTGGCCGGTGTGTACGGATTGGAGCAGATACCGGCCAATATGATTGAGCGTGTGGAAGTCATGCGAGGTGGAGGATCCGCTCTTTTTGGATCATCGGCCATTGCAGGCACCATCAATATCATTACGAAGGAACCCATGAACAATTCGGCTTCGTTCTCTCACCAGATTCGTGGCTTGGGAGGGTTGAATACCTTTGAAAACACCACCAATCTCAATGCTTCCGTATTGACCGACAACGGTCGTATGGGGCTGACCATGTTCGGACAATCTCGGCATCGCTCGGGATATGACCGTGACAAAGACGGATTCACCGAAATGCCCCTGATCGATGGGCGAACCTTGGGAGGACGTGCCTTCATCAAGCTGAATGATTACTCCAAACTGACGGCCGAGTATCACAATACACATGAGTTCAGACGAGGAGGTGATCTCCTTAAAATGGAGCCACACAACGCACGTATTGCCGAGCAGGTGGAGCATACCAATAACTTGGGAAGCTTGAGTTATAACTTGATGAGCCCCGACACGAAGCATCGCTTCAATGCCTTCGCCTCCTTCATGACAGTGGCTCGCAAAAGCTACTACGGAGGCGACGAACAAACGGTGGCCGACGTACTGAAACAAGGAACGCAAACCGCTGAAGGGCAAAAACTAATCGAAAAACGATTGGCCTCTTACGGACGCACCGAGGACTTCACCTATATGTTGGGAGCGCAGTATAGTTATGATTTTGACCGATTGCTGTTCATGCCCTCGCAATTCACCCTGGGCACGGAATATACCTACGACCGGCTGAACGACATCAGCGGCTATCGTAAGGAACCTATTCGTCAACGTGTACACACCAAGAGTGCTTACCTTCAGAACGAATGGAAGAACAATACCTGGAGCATCTTGCTGGGTGCTCGCATCGACAAACATAGCATGCTGAAGAAACTGATAGCCAGCCCTCGAATCAACTTGCGTTACAACCCTACCGAGAATTTGAATTTCCGTTTGAGTTATAGCGAAGGATTCCGCGCTCCGCAGATATTCGACGAAACGTTGCACGTGGACAATGCGGCCGAAGGCTTGATAGTGTCCGAACTTGACCCCAATCTGAAAGAAGAACGCTCACAGAGTTACAGCGGTTCGGTGGATTGGTATAAGCGTATGGGAGCTTGGCAGCTGAACTTGATGGCCGAAGGCTTCTATACCCGCCTGCAAAATGCTTTTGGAGACGACCCTCAGCGCGAACGTGTGGACAACGGAACGGGTATCACCCGTAAATTCCGTACCAACTTGGATGGAGCTGCGGTTTACGGGACTAACCTCGAAGGGAAATTGGCCTACCTCAATAAATACCAGATACAGGCCGGGCTGACCTTGCAGCGTAGCCTTTGGAATAAGAAACAACAATGGAATTCGGAGGATGCGTATAGCACCCGACAAATGTATCGTACGCCCAATGCTTATGCGTACTTCGTGGGGTCGGCCAATCTCTCCAAGAGATGGACGGTCTCTTTGTCGGGCAACTATACCGGGCGTATGCTTGCCGGACACGAAATTCCCACGGAGGAAGACGGAAGTCTGAGTCTGTTCAATGGGAAACCCGCAGCAACCGTTCACGCCGATCGACTTATGCACGGCGAAGGACAGACTGCTACCACCTATGGCGCACGCACGTTCAAAACACCTGCTTTCTTCGAAATGGGAGCAAAAATCGAATACAGTCTGCCCATTTACAAAGTTTATACCTTGCAAATGTATGCCGGAGTGCAAAACCTGTTCGACTCTTACCAAGACGACTTCGACAAAGGACCGGCACGTGACTCTGCCTATATCTACGGTGCTACTGCTCCGCGTTCTTTCTTTGCCGGGTTTAAGGTAGGTTTCTAAATTATTCGCAATAACTATTCAAACAATCGCCCTCGTAAGTTCATGGATGACTTACGAGGGC
>JAXFUC010000135.1:0-48966 GCA_034176395.1 Bacteroides sp.
TATCACTTGATTCAAAATACCTGCAATGCCCAAAATCAGTATGGGAAAGCTATAAGCAAGCATACGTCGAAGCAAAAGTTTATCGCTCACATAGCGATACAACCGTAACTCGGGAATCAATGCCAACGTAACCACTGCCGAACAGATGAGATTGATAAGGAAAGCTATTCCCACGTCTTCGCCTTCCCAAAAGACGAAGTAGGCAATGTTCAACCCAATGTTCAACAGACTGAACAATAACTTCACGCCGGCAAACTTCATGGCTCGCTTTTGATACCGCAAGTAGGCAAAAGGAATGGCTTGAACGGCATCCATGGTCACCACGATAAGCATCATACCCAAGAACCACGGATGTTCGCTGTAACCAAAGAAATCGGCTATGGGTTGAATAAACAATAAGGTCACCGACAGAAACAAAAGCGAAACCCCACCCACCAATTGCAAGGCCGATGAAAAAACCTTCAAGGGTTCCTCGCCTTCTTTATTGGCAAAGCGAAAGAACGTTGTTTCCAATCCCATCGTCAGGATAACCAAGAGCAGGGCAATGAGTGCATACATATTGGTTATGACGCCGTATGCTCCACCCGACGAAGGCAAGGTCAACGTATAGATGGGTACCAACAGATAGTTTAGAAATCGACCCACAATGCTACTCACACCGTAGATAGCCGTTTCCTTTGCCAAAGACTTCAAATTAGCCATGTGCTTGATTGGATTGTTTAATCGCTGAACAAATCGCGTTGAATCTCGTAAAGACTCCTTCCCAAATGCTTGTAGGCCAACTCGGTCACTTCCCTTCCTCGGGGTGTTCGTTTCAAGAAGCCTTCTTTAATGAGGAAAGGTTCGTACACTTCTTCAATCGTGCCCGCATCCTCGCCCAAGGCTGTGGCTATGGTGGTAAGCCCCACCGGCCCGCCCTTGAACTTATCGATAATGGTACACAATATCTTATTGTCTATCTCGTCCAATCCATAGCGGTCGATGTTGAGTGCCTCCAGTGCGAATCTCGATATTTCGGTGTCGATGCTTCCACTGCCCTTGACTTGTGCAAAATCTCTTACTCTTCGCAACAGAGCATTGGCTATACGCGGTGTTCCCCGGCTGCGCGAAGCAATCTCGCCGGCCGCCGGCACCGAACAAGGCACTTGCAGTATGGAGGCCGATCGCCGTATGATGGAACTTAACACCTCGTCGTCATAATATTCCAAATGCATATTGATGCCGAAACGTGCCCGCAGCGGAGCCGTCAACAATCCGCTGCGAGTGGTTGCTCCCACCAAGGTGAACGGATTGAGGTCTATCTGTATGCTTCTGGCCGAAGGGCCTTTGTCTATCATAATATCTATGCGATAGTCCTCCATGGCCGAGTATAGATACTCTTCCACCACGGGCGAGAGTCGGTGTATTTCGTCGATGAAAAGCACATCGTTCGGTTCCAATCCGGTGAGTATTCCCGCCAAGTCGCCCGGTTTATCGAGCACAGGTCCCGATGTGAGTTTGAATCCCACCCCTAGCTCGTTGGCAATGATATTGGACAAAGTGGTTTTCCCCAACCCGGGAGGGCCATGCAGCAACACATGGTCCAAGGCTTCGCCTCGCATGCGTGCAGCCTTGACGAAAATGCGCAGGTTCTCCACCACCTTGTCTTGCCCACTGAAATCTTCGAAGCTCAGGGGTCGAAGGGCATTTTCAAAGTCCTTTTCCTTGGGATTCAACTGCTGATTCCCACGTATGTCAAAATTGCTTTCTTCCATATATTCCTTGGACGAGCCTCGCCCAACAAGGCAAAGATAGACCGATAAATTGGGTGTAACAAACGAATCTCACCTAAATATACGCCTCGCATCCTACGTTCCATCCGGCTCATACCCTGCAATCTGTCCATCAAGTCGAAGAAACATGTATATTTGTCCCTGCAATTCACACTCCATATGCAAACAACGTCTACCATGAAATACGGTTTGTCTCTTCTTCTCACCCTATGGGCAACTCTATGCCTGCAAGCGCAAAGTTGCAAAATCGTGGGACAAACCGGCTCGCTCGAGGCCGAAGGAAAAATCGTTCGTCTCATGCTTATCGAGCAAAACTACCAAGTGGTGGACAGTGCTGTGGTAATCAACGGAAAGTTCCATCTGCAAGCTCAAGTGCCACGCCCTTGCTGGGCTTACGTGGATATTGAAGAAAGCGACAATGCCTATCTCATCATCGAGGGAGGAACTCTTCGGCTCACCATCGACGAGGAAAGTTTCAATGTGGTGGGAGCGCCGCTCAATCAAATCTTTCACAGAGGTTGGCGACGTTTTCTCCAAGAAGAAAGACGACTCTTGGAAGAAAAGGAAACCATCGTGATGAAAAGCACCGGGAAAGAAGACTACCTCCGGCTTTGGGAAGAAGCACAAAATCGCAGCAACCAAACCACCAAAGCCTTGATCTTGGATATCATCAGGCAGAATCAAGGAAACATTGTTCCGGTGTTTTGGATCTACACCTTTCTGAATCTGTTCACCAAGGCAGAAATCGAGGCAGCCATTCTTCATGCCGACCCTGCCCTCAAACAAAATCCCTTATTGCTGGAGCTGCTCAAAGAGTTGCCCACCCACTCTCCATCCTAAAACCATCCGCACTTATCAACCGTATTATATTATGGGTTGATTTCTTTTTTTCGAGCAGAAAAAACTATGTTGATGATGGTCGGTTCATAGTGTTGGTTATTTCATGTCTCTTTTCTTGGTCATAAACTTATTAAGGTTAGACACTTTCTTATTCACTACTTATGAACATACTGTGTTGAGGCTATTTATTCTATAAATGAAGTATTTAATTCTCTTCTCCGGGTAGTAATTCACCGATTGTCAATAACCTTATATTGTTAAAAATAAGTCTTTGTTCATTACTTCGTAATGGGCTAATATCCGGTTGGTAAGTGATGGAAACTATCTATGGGTGTTTCCTTGGTTGGTTGGTTTCTTTTTCTCATATGGTTTTTTAAGTGAAGAATGCAAGAATGGGTTATGAATAGTTTTCCACTTCCATTCACAGGGTTTTCAACAAAAAAATAGAAACAGTGAAGAGAAACTGATAACGAGGAAAAGGGGGTGGATGAAAAGGGTTTCGCCGGCTTTTCTTGGTGCGTTGCTTAATGACTGCCCGAATTCTATTCGGTAAGTATAGGCAGTTTGTGAGCAAAGTGTAGGCACTTCGGAAGCAAAGTGTTTGCACTTACCGAGCCGAGTGCGGACACTTTGAAAAGCATTGTTCGTAGCGTTGTAAATGAGGGATGAACGGAAAGAAAAATATGCTTGTTGTGGCATGATGTGAATCGAAGGCAATTGGCTTGTTCAAAACTTGGCTTGAATGCCTCCGTGTATCTCTCCTCGTTTGTTTCCCTCTATTTCTTCATAGCCCTTTCCTATTTTGTTTCGATTCAAGTAAAAGGTTTGCCCTGCTTTCAAAAAGAATTTCCAGCCCGTAAACGGCTTGTAACTAAGGTATAAAGAAGTTCTAAATCCCTTTCCGTAAACTTGTTGAAACCGAAGTTGATAAATGCTGTTTTGCTCCAATACGTAGAGGCGTGTGTCGTAGGTTTGAGTGTGAAACCACGTTGCTTGCATACCGATGTTCAGCGGACAAGAAAAGAAACGATGCGCGAGCTTTTGAGTGATTTGGCAACCATTCGTAGGTTCGGTTTTTGAGGTGTGAAATCTACGAAAGTCGATAGTGGTTTGCAGCGAAGTGTATTGCGAAGGGCTGATTTGCAAACGATAGCGCAGGTTGTGGTGAATGCCTCTAACCGTGTGGTTTTCTCGGTTCAGCTTTTGATTTCGAGCCTTGTTTTCGTGTTTATATCTGCAATACATCCATAATCGTTGCGAAGGCGTATAATCCAGTTGAATCGTGGTTTCGACACCTTGCGAAGGCTTGCTTACGCGATATTGGGCGGTGGGGAATCGGAAGAAGTCTATCGCACCGAAGCAACGAAAACGAGCATCGGGTTTGTATTCTCCGGCCAAATACCATCCGTTTTCGTTGTATATATGTCCTCCTTCGGAAAAGGAATGGGCAAAGAGTGCCCGATAACCGGGTGTGTAAAGCCGATGTAGCAAGACAAACTTGCAACCATCGATTGCCGAAGTTTGAACTTTGTTCAGGCAAGCCCACCCCTCGTTGGAAACCGATGCTTCGCCTTGGAACTCCCATCCGGGTAGTTTCCACCGGTAATTGGCAGCCAGGTTGTAAGCTCGATTTCCGTCGGTGGGATAGGCGTTGGTCACTGCTCGCAGAGGTTTGTAAGGAGGATCGGTCTCATAGCAAAGGGCGGTTGTACCCACTCCGAAGCGATTGCTTTGATAGCTCAAATGTGCCCCGGCCATTTGTAGGGTGGCCACATTGCGCCATTTGGCCTCGGTGGGTGTGCGATGCAAGCCGGTGGTGTAGATGGAGTGCAGTTGTTCATCATTCCGTTGTCCGTCAAGAAGGCGGTGAGAGTAAAAGGTCGATAGTTCCAATCCGCGCATTGGCTGTATGGTAGCGGCTACTCCACGGAAGTAATTCGTTTCGTCTGTGGAGCGATGGCGTTTGATGGAATGGGGAGTGGTTTGGAGCGAGAGTAGGTAGCCGCTTTTGCCAAAGAGCGAATTGTTTCCCATAGCCAAACCCAGACCGAAGTGTAGGCGATAATCGCCTATGGCGAGGGTTTTCAAGAATGAGTCGGTTTGCACAAGTAGGTAGAAACCATAGTGATCGAATCCTTGGGGGTTGTGGCGGGTGGCAAAGGGTTCGCCGGCATCTTTCTCGGCCACTAAGCCTGCTTGCAGTCGATTATCGAGGCGATACTCGTATCTGATAGATTGGTAGAGCGGGTTGCCCAGATAGCCCCGTTCGTAGCCTTTTTGTTTGTGTAAGGGAAACGAGCTGTGTAGCAAGACTTCACTTCCGCCTCGCTTAGCAAGGTCTTTCCAGATTGTTTTCAGCCGGGAAGAAGCAGGTTTGTCGGTAACTTCCACGACAACATAAGGAAGCAGGGCTTCGATGATTGGTTTGGTCCAGCCTTTGATCAATTGTAATTCGTAAATGCTTTTCAAGGGGCCATGGAGGTGAATGTGGGCGAATAGGTTCTCTATATGCTCGGGAGTGAGGAAGGGAAACACGGACAAGTCTTCTTGGCGAGCTGTGTTGAGATTCAAAAGTGACCCTTGGGCATAAGCCGACAATAGAGGTTCTTCGCTCCAATCTTTGTCTTCCCACCTATTTCGAGTGGTCATTTCTTCCATCACTTCGCTCCACGAGCCAAGGAGAGGTTCTTGAGCCAATCCCCTTGCGGAAGCGATGCAGGAAAGGCAAAGCAAGCACCGAAGAAGAAAATCACTTGATCGCATGATTCAAGAAAGGAGTGTGTTCGATAGTTCAGTAGTACGTTAACAAAGGGGCAAGTTACTTAAATAGGTTAAGATTACAAGGTTATCCGACCGATAAACGATTTATATCTCTATTTTTGTCGCCATGAAGATGGCAAAACAAGGTCTTATGAAAGTGTGGCTTGTCATGGCCTTATCGGTCTTTTCGCTCACCGCTCGCTCGCAGGAGCAGCACTCGAGTGCGGAAGCATCGGGAGGCTATTTGGTGCCCGTATGTGTGTACGAAGGCGACACGATTCCTTGTGTTCAGTTGCCCACGCTCCATGTTTTCCGTCCACTGCGCTTTAGAAACGAAAGAGCCAAGCGAGAGTATGATAAATTGGTGAGGAACATCAAGAAGGTATATCCTATCTCGTTGGAAGTTCGCAGCGCAGTCATTGAGACCTACGAATTCTTGTCTACCTTGCCCGATGAAAAGGCTCGTGACCGGCACATCAAACAGGTGGAAAAGAGTGTTAAGGCACAGTATACGCCTGTGATGAAGAAACTCACCCTTTCGCAGGGCAAACTACTTATCAAACTCGTGGATCGACAAACCAATCAAACCGGATATGAGTTGGTAAAAGCCTTTATGGGACCGTTCAAAGCGGGTTTTTATCAAGCGTTTGCCGCACTCTTCGGAGCCAGTCTAAGGAAGGAATACGACCCGCAAGGGGAAGATAGATTGATAGAACGCATCATTCTGCAAATCGAGAGCGGACAGTTGTGAGCTGTATGAGAGCGAATCGGTGAATCGTGAAAACGTGAGAGTGGAAGGTATGAGCAAATGGATTCGGAATAGAACTTTGTTGTTTTCGGTGGCAGTAGGCGGTAGCGGAGCTGTGGTTTGGGGCGCAGATGCAGATGTTCGTCCCAATATCATCCTGTTTGTGGTGGATGATATGGGATGGCAAGACACATCCGTACCTTTTTGGAAACAGCGTACCCGACTGAATGATATTTATGAAACGCCCAATATGGAGCGTTTGGCTGCTCAGGGAATGCTGTTCACACAAGCCTATGCAAGTAGTGTTAGCTCGCCAACACGTTGTAGCTTGCTCACGGGAAGCAATGCAGCACGGCATTGGGTCACCAATTGGACATTAAGAAAAAACGAGCCGACCGACTTGAAAAGCGAAACGTTGACTTTTCCCGATTGGAACTATAATGGGTTGGCACCGGCGGAAGGAGTGAACAACACTTTTGTGTGTCGCTCGTTTGTGGAGTTGCTCACCAAGCAAGGCTATCGCACGATTCATTGTGGAAAGGCACACTTCGGAGCCATAGATACACCGGGTGCAGATCCAAGGCAATTGGGTTTTGAGGTGAATATTGCCGGACATGCAGCCGGAGGTTTGGCTTCGTATCGGGGAGAACAAAACTATGGACACAGTCAGGACGGAACCCCGGTTTCGGTCATGGCCGTTCCCGGTTTGGAGCGTTATTGGGGCACGGATACGTTTGTTACCGAGGCATTGACCTTGGAAGCCATTCATGCCTTGGAGAAGGTCGACGAAGAAGATACTCGTCCTTTTTTTCTTTACATGGCTCATTATGCGGTTCACATTCCTTTCGACCCAGACAAACGGTTTTACGATAAATACCTTGGCAAGGGACTTACCCCCAAGGAGGCCGCGTATGCTTCGCTCATCGAGGGGATGGATAAGAGTCTCGGTGACCTGATGAACTGGCTGGAGCAAACCAATAGAGCGGATAATACGATTATTCTCTTTGTGAGCGACAACGGAGGTTTGAGCAGCGATGCGCACTGGCTCGAGGCACCGCTGCATCGGCAAAATGCTCCGCTCAATAGCGGAAAGGGTTCGGCCTACGAAGGAGGCATACGCGTGCCCATGCTGGTGAAGTGGCCCGGTCGGGTGAGATCAGGAAGTGTTTGCCATAGTTATTTGATGGTGGAAGATTTCTATCCCACCATTCTCGAAATGGCTTCGGTGCGAGACTATGAGACTCCTCAAAAGGTAGATGGTATTAGCTTTGTACCTTTGTTGTTGGAAACGGGAAATCCGGCTAAGAATCGCAGTTTGTTTTGGAATTTTCCCAACCTATGGGGGAACGAAGGTCCGGGGATCGGTCCCACTTGCACCATACGAAAGGATGACTGGAAGCTGATTTACTATTACGAAACGGGAAAGAAAGAATTGTTTGACATAGCCGCCGACCTTGGTGAGAAGAATAATTTGGCCGAGGAACATCCGCTTTTGGTAGAGTCATTGTCCAGGGAGTTGGGGAATTATCTAAGGCAAATAGGAGGTCAGCGACCTTATTCCATCTCTTCGGGAAAGCCTTGCCCTTGGCCCGATGAATTATAGATCGTGGTCCCGGTGAGAGAGACGACACGAGGGTCTTACAACGGATGGCGATTTTTAAAATGAGCCATCAAAAGCAATGCCAATGGCAGGTAGTCTTTCAATACATTTCTAAGTTGCTCGATGGCCTTTTGCTTGTAGCGGTGAACCGATTTTACGCTAATTTGCATCTCCTCCGCAACTTCTGTTTGGGTTTTTGTTTCCAAGAATGTTTTTACGAAGACTGTTCGATGCTTTTCGGACATTTGCTCCAGTGTGTCTTTCAGGAGTCCGTAAAGCTCTTCAAGGGTATAAACAGCGTCGGGGGCAGGAGCATAAATGGGTTCTTGCTTGCATTCGGTATAGAGAGATTCGTACTGAGTATGCTGAAGATGGTTAAGGCATTGGTTTCTTACGGCCACTTTGATGTACGAAACAACGCTCTCGGGCTGTAAGGTATCGGCGCGCAGCTTTTCCCAAACGGTTGCAAATACCTCGGAAACAAGATCCTCTCTTACCTGACTGTCGTCCACAAAGCGACGAGCATACAGGCAAAAGGGAGCATAGTAAGTTTCGAACAGCTGCCGAAACCACCGTTCTTTATCGCATTGTTTGGATGAATTGAGCATGAAGCCTTAACAGAGGTTTTGCGAAAGACAAAATTAGGATATTCTTGGATAATGCGGCTGTTCTTCAAAGAGAAAGAGGACACATTCTCGAAAGAACGTGCCCTCTTGCCTTGAATGAGAAGAGAGGGGGGCCATGAACTACCATTTCTCGCGGCGGATGCCTACGAAAGGGAGTTCGTTATCCGGCACTCACTTACTGTTGGATTTGGATGGGACTGTCGAGGTTTGCGATGTCAATGGCCGACCAACCGCGGTTGCTCAAGGCATCGAGACCGTTTTTCGAAGCGTCCTTTACGTACCATTTTCCGTCTTCCTTTTGAACGATGTCGCCACCGTTGAGCTTGTAGTAGGCAAACAAACCTTCGGAAGCAGGGTCGACACTCAACATATTGTTGCGAATTTGATTTTCAGTGCGAGCTACATTCCAAATGCGCACTTCGGCCATCTTGCCGTAGAAGGGACGTTCGCCCCACATAAAGCCGTCGACCTTTCCGATGTGGAAGCCCGGTCCTCCCGATAGGTCGAAGGAGGGTGTGTCCCACGAGCCTTCGGCCACTTTATTGCCGTTGATGTAGATGATTGCCTTGCCTGTGGGTTGCTCATAGCTGAAAGCCACGTGATACCAACGGTTCTTCTCCAACGGCTGCGCCGAGTGGAACTGTTTGTTACCTGCAATTTGAATGAGGTTGGTTGCCAAACCGCCATCTCGGTCGCCAATGCGGAAAATGAGCGTTCCTTCCTTGCCCAGGATGGTGTTGTTGCCACCGAAGTAGTTGAGATTGATCAAGGCTTCGTAGGTCAACGATTTGAATTCATGGTTGGGTGCAGTGGGAACAGTGATGGCGTTATTGCTCAACTCGCCCGCAGTGAGAATGCGGAGTGGCTTGGTGAGCAATAGGTAGATGATGTCGCTACCTTGGATGATGGGCTGCCCCGCCGAAGCAATCTTGATAGGTAGCAAGAAAGGTTTTCCTTCTTCCAACGTTTTCAGATTCTTGAGTTCCAGCTGTCTACTTTCGGCATAGAGAGCTCCTCCGGGAATGGTTGTCTTGTTTGTCTTCAAGCTTACGTTTTTCAAATCGAAGGCTTGGTGATTCGTACCGTTTCGCTTGTTGTAAGCTTCCACCGCGGATGTATCGGCCAGTTCATAGGTCAGCTCGGTGGTTCCGGGCAGCATTTTGGATAGTCGAGCCTTTAGATCGTAATTCATACTTTCTTGGTCGCTCACTTCCAGGCGAAACTCTGTTGTTTCAAAGTAAACCTTGGCTTCCAGCAATTGCTTTTCGTCCGATTGGCAGGAAGCCGCGAGCACAGTCGTCAGTGCAAGGGTCAAACGGAAGAATATCTTTTTGTTCATAACGAGTAGTTTACAGTTAGAATAACTTGATTGCTTTGCATTCATTCGCTGTCTTTGTCTTCATGCTGCTCGGCTTTCCATTGGTTGAAAACCTCCTGATTGATTCGGATGGCTTCGCGCATCCATTTGTAGTCGGGCAGGTTGTTGTAGTCGTTGTCGAAACGATAGGCACCTACGCCACCCTTGGGCCCTTCATCGGGCATGAAGCGTGCTTGTGCAAGGAGGTAGCCGCCCGATGCCGCCGAGCTTTCGAAGTTTTCGGTGATGATGAGCTTCTTGGTTTCTCCGCCGGGAACTTGGGTGCGTGGGTACGAGCGGCCGTACTCTTGACGAATCCAGTAATCCACGTATTCGTTGAGTTCAGCAGGCAGATGGCCAATTTCGCCATCGATGCAAAGCAGCTTGTGCCCTTTGCCTTCGGGATCACTCTTAGGACCAATGTACTTGCCCATTTCTTTGACAAGATAGACAAAGGTTTCGGTTCGCAAGGTACCGTCGGCGTCATTGAATCCGGCTCCGGGTTCCCAATCGATGTCAAAACCATCCCACTCGTTTACCACGAGCGAATCGCAGAGTGCCTTTGCATAGCGACTCAAAGCTGCTTTCAACTCTTCGGTGTTTCCTAAGTCGTGAGAGGTGAAGCCCCAGAAATCCCAGCGAGCGTGTGTCTGTGCCTGCTTCAGTTGTCTGTCGGTCCAATTCTCTGCTTTGGCACGTTCGGCCAGCCCATCGTATACAGATTTGGGAGTACGCCCTTTACCTAAATGGGAGAGCAAACTTACTTCGAGAAGTTTGATGCCTTTTACCTTTTGAACAAATTCCTTGTCGCGCTTTTGAGCCTCGGTGATTTCATATCGTCCGGGTGCTCCGCTCCACATGGATATAATGTCCATACTATCGGGAACGGCGGACAAGTATCCTTTGCGCATGATGCCGGTAGGAGCCCAATTGGAAAACCAACCAAAGGCCACCGGGCGTCCATAGTTCTCTGCTTGTTTCTTATAAGCCCGTAGATTTTGGTAATAGGTTTCGCTCTCGGTGTTGAACATGGTGGCAAAACCGCCGACATGGTCGATTGCTTTGGCTTCGGTTTCGGTCCAATCACTGCACGATGCAGTGGCGATGGCCATCCCACAGAACCCCCATAAGGATATGTTGCGAATGTATTTATTCATTGTTGATTGATTTAGAAAGATTAGAATTGAATTGATTAGTGTTTTTTATCCCACCACAGTTTGGTCGATGGCTCATCGGGACCACCGAGGAGTTGAACGGCTTCTTCCAAGGCTTTGCGCTCCTCGTCCGAACGGCTCTCTCTAATGGTGTAGTGCATGCGGCGTATTCCCTTTTCACTGTCTATGAGTCCATTACTGTTGTTTCGATAGACTGTTTGCATGCGGGGATAACCCGTGCGGCGCCATTCACTCCATGCTTCTTGTCCGTTGGGATATAAAGCAATCCATTTTTGAATCATGATTTTCTCGAGTTTCTCTTCTTGATTGCCTTTGAAAGACACGCTTGCTTGACTTGCCGGTTGGTAGTTCTTGCGATAGGGATAGATGTTGAATTGCACGGATGTGGGTTGACGCTCGGTATTGATGTACTGGGCGAGAGCCGCTTCCGGAACTTGATTCTCGGCAAAAGACATGGCGATGCCCTGTTTGTAGAGTACTTCTGCATCGGCTTTCATGTTCCAACCCACGAGTGCACCTTCGGCACGCAGGAAGAGAACCTCCGAAGTGCGCATCCAATGAATGGGAGTGTTGCGTTCGATGTTGGGTAGTGAGCAGTAGAAGATGGAACGGATGTTCTTCTCATCGCCTTTGACACCCAGTCCCGGAGGAAGGGGTAGGTATGAATTGGAAGTGAAGCTCAACGGAATGGCATACGAACTTTGCGATGGCAAGAAGTATTTAGGTAAACGAGGATCTTCATAGCCAGCCATGTAGCTGAAAATGGGCAAGCCCATACGTGTTTCTCCGTATTGACCGGCAAAACGCTCGATGGGATTCTCGAACTGCAGCCCTTGAGCCAGTGATATGGACGCACCATCCTTGACGTCGCTCATGACACCTATGGAATGATTGACGGCCAGTTCGGCGTAGCGTTGCGCTTCCTGAGGAAGAGCGTAACGGATGCGCATGGCTAAACGAAGCATGAGCGAGTTGGCAAATTTCACCCATCTCACAGCGTCACCTCCATAAACCAGATCGTAGTTTGTGAAAAGCTTTCCGCCGTTGTTGGCAAAGGTAGTCAGGGTGGTCACGGCTTCGGCTAACTCTTGGAGCATGGTTTTGTAAACCACTTCTTGCGAATCATAGGGTGTTACTATCAGACCCATACCGGCCTTGGTGTAGGGAATAGGTCCGAAAACATCGGTTGTTTTGTGCCAAGCGGCAATCTTCAACACTTGTGCCAAGGCAAAGTCTTGCGGGGTGTCGGCCGTCGCTTTGTTTTTGATGGAAAGCCACGGATTGAAGACGTCGGTGTAGCTTCGGTCGTAAGTGTCTTTTATCCAACTATTCATCAAGTAGTAAGTGGTATGGTTGCGCCCGGAGTTCCAGTCTGCGTTTTGTGCAAAATAACCTGACCAGGTGTCTTGTCCCAGGTGGTAGGCTGTTTGATAGCGGTTGATATAGTCGGTGCTGTTGGCCGCCGTTCCGATAGGGATGACGGTGCGTTGCAGAGTTTGTATGAATCCTCCTACGGAAACCCCATCGCCTTTGGCCATTTGAGTGCTGACCCCTTGCTTATTGGTGTTGATTTCCTCGAAGTCTCCACAGGCCGTCAGAACGGCAGCCGAAAGGAATAGGAAGGAGGTGTATTTAAAGATTTTATTAGTTTTCATGTGTTTGATGTTCTAATAGGAAATAAAAGGTAGATTTCTTTTTAGAGGCTCAGTTTGATGCTTGCACCGAAACTGCGGAGGCTGGGCTGCATGAAGTAGTCGTTGCCGATGCCGTAGGTTCCGGTCGAAGGAGTCAGCTCGGGATCGTGGGGAGCTTTGTTGTAAATCATCCACAGATTGTTGGCCATGAGTGTAAGGGTGATGCCACGAACCCACCCTTTGAAGAGCTTGGATGGCAGGCGGTAGCCTAAGGTGAGCTGTTGCAAACGAACGTTGGTCGCGCTGTAAGTATAATAGCCCATCAACGATGAATCGCCCGAAGCACCGATGAGGTGGTAATACTCCTTAGCGTCGTATAGTCCTTGGTTGGGAATCATCACCCCTCCGTTATCTCGAGCGATGGCCGAAGCTTCAGATACGCCGAATCGGTCCATAATAGCCTGAGTGGATGAGGTCACGATACCTCCGAAACGTCCATTGAATACAAAGCCCAAGTTCAGACCTTTCCAAGAAATATTTCCGTTCCATCCCAAGGTGAAATCGGGAGTGGTGCGACCCAGGTAGACAGGGTTCTTTGTTTTTTCAATGCTGATTTCTCCGGTTTCAGGCACGTACACATAGCCATTCAAGTCTTTCTTCAAGAATTGGTTGGCATAGACATCGTTGATGCTTCCGCCTACCTTCAAGATGGTGGATCCTTTGCTTACTTCGGGGATATCGAAGGTGTAAGATAAGTTGGGGTGTTTGTAATTGGAAACCATTTCCTTGATTTCGTTCTTATTATGTGCGAAAACAATGTTGGTCGAGAAGTCTACATCTCCCAAGCTACGTCCGTAACCGAGCGAAGCTTCTACACCTGTGTTTTGAACATTACCGGCTTGGAGATAGGCTTGTTTGTAGCCTGAACTCTCGGGCATATCTCCGATGAATGTTTGGTTGTAGGTATTGGATTTGTAATAGGTTACTTCTAAAGAAAGTCCTTTGAGTCCTTTGAAGCTGAGACCGAATTCATGCGATTTGGTTCGTTCGGCTTTGAATTCACCGAAGGGATAGATGGTGTTGGTTTCGATGACACCGCCCACAATGCGGTCGGTATAGGTTCCGGGTGTCATACCGATGCGGGATACGGGAGCACCTACTTGGGTATAAGAAGCGCGTACTTTCAAGAGGTCGATCCAAGAACCTAAGTTTATCATTTCGGAAAGCAAGGCCGAAAGACCGATGGAGGGATAGAAGAACGAAGGTTCGGCCGAGTTCACCAATCTGGAGTTCCAGTCGTTACGGCCGGTGGCAGTCAAATAAATCATGTTTCTCCACCCCAATTCTGCACTGGCGAACACCGCAACATTTCTTACCGCTTGGTCTCCACCCCCTTCGGTGGGTTTACCTACATTGGGATTGATATTCCCGATGGTGAACAAATTGGGCACAAGCTGCAAAGGCCCCCCATATCCGCCCATATCGGCATTGAAGTCCGAATAGCTGGTACCCAAATTGGCTGTCAAGCTAAAGTCGTGGAAGCGTCTGTCGATGTTCAACATCAAATCGGCATAGTACTGATTCTCCGCAGTATTGCTGTATTCAAAATTGCCTTTAGGTTTGGCCCATTTTTCGTTGGTGCTTGCATAGAGGTCGCGATGGAAGTAGATATTGGCCTTATCCATTCGTAGACGTCCTGCGATATTGAGCCAATCGAGGATGTTATACTTCACACCGGCATTGAAAATGTAGCGGTTTTTCTTGTTCTCGGCCACGTTACGGTAGGCTGTCCAGTATGGATTTTGTACGCCAAACACACCTTCACTCAAAGGCCAATACTGTACGGGGATATTACGGGCAGGATCCCAACGTTCAAAGGTTCGGATGCCATCCCATTGCTCTCCTCTGGGAAAGAGGTAGGCGGCCACGATGGGATTCCAATAGGTTCCTTGCGATACCATATTGCGATCCTTTTGGTGAACGTATTGTGCGCCCACGCTGATCTCCAGTTTGTCGTTGAGTATCTTGGAGGTGTTGTTCACCGTGAAGTTATAGCGTTCGTAATTGTTGTTGGGAACGATGCCGCCGGCATTGGTGGAAGCTACGGAGATAAAGGTTTGATTCTTTTCGGTTCCCATGGTGAGAGTGGCCGAGTTGATGACGTTGGTTCCTGTGCGGAAGAAGTCTTTGGCCGGATCGTAGGAAGAGGGCGTTTCCAACTTGTCTCCCCAGCTTTCATACACTCCCGGGCGGTTGCCATATCGGTTTTGAAAGCGTGGCATTACGAAGGGTCGGCTGAACTCGAACGATGAACTTATGTCGATCTTGGCTTTGCCCGACTCTCCTCTTTTGGTGGTGATGAGGATGGCACCGTTGGCGGCACTACTACCATAGAGTGCTGCGGCCGATGGTCCGGAGAGTACGGAAATGGATGCAATGTCTTCGGGGTTGAAATCGGCGATACCTTCACTTCCCACACGACCTTCTCCCATCGTACCGCTGTTTTCTCCAACCGAGGTGTTGAAGATAGGAATACCATCGATTACATACAGTACATTATTGCTTCCCTCGATGGATTTGGCTCCGCGCATCACCACACGTGAAGCACCACCGATTCCCGAACCACTTTTATTGATCGTCACACCGGCTACTTTTCCGTTCAACGCATTTACGAAGTTGGCTTCTTTGGCCGTTGTCAATGCGTCGTTCTTTATCTCTTGTACATTGTATGAGAGTGCTTTTTCGGCACGCTTGATACCCAAAGCTGTCACCACTACCTCGTTCAGTAGTCGGTTGTCTTCTTGTAGGACGATATTCATCATGCGGCGACCGGCCACCTTAACAACTTGTGTGGCATAACCCACGTAGGAAAACTCGATGGCATCGCCTTCGTTCACTTGGAGTGAGAAGTTTCCATCCAAATCGGTTACGATTCCTGTGCTACCGCCTTTCACTTTTACGTTTACGCCGATGAGAGGCTCACCTTTGGAATCCTTTACTACGCCCTTGAGAACAAACTGCGAAGACGGAGTTTGTTTTCCTTTGATGGAGGTAGAGAGAATGATTTGCTTATCCATCACGGTGTATGTAATGTTGGTACCGTGAAAAATTTGATCCAGGATGTGGGTGATTTTGTCGCTCTTTCCGTTTACCGATACGGTTCGGTTGGTATCTATGATGTTTTTGTCATAGAGAAACACGAAGTCGGTGGTCTTTTCTATTTGATTCAGAACTTGTTCTATCTGTGCATTGGAGATAGAGATAGAGACGATGTTGCGTTGTGCATAGCTACTATTGGCCAGAAGTTGGAATACGGTTGTGAAAATGAGCATAAGGCTGATCCTCATTTTCAAGGGGCAAAGTAGCCGTAGGGCACAACCTGCGTTTGTGAACGCTGAAGAGGAATTCTTCTGTTTCATGGAGTGCGGTTAACAGGGTTTTAATGAATAAAAAGGTTTGGTAAGCACTTCATCCTGAAGGATCGGCCATGAACTTTCCTTATGGGCCGGCAGTGCTTGAATGTGTTTTTGCAGATGGTGTCTGCCAAGTTTTCTTTAAAGGTTTTAGATCATAGGCTTTCGATTTGTTTTCTAAGGTTAGTACATATGAATGATTATTTTTTCGGTGTCGGGGGTGTCGTCAGTCGGTTGGTCGATATTCTGCTTTTCCCATTTCAACGGTGTGGATTGAGAAAGATATTCGAGTATCTGCGACAGCGTTTCGTTGCGGAAAGTGGCTCGGTATCGGTGCTCTTTTCCGGAGTGATTATGAAATTCTATGTCGATGTTGAAATGTCGCTCGATGCGTTTGAATATGGTTTCGAGGGTGGCATTGCGAAAGATGAGCTTTCCTTCTTTCCAGGCGGTGCGTTCGTACACATCGACCATGGCTCGGGAGTGTGCTCCGGTGGAAGGGGTATAATCGAAGCATTCGCCCGGTCGGAGTTCGTAAGGGGTTGTTTCGTTGGGTAGATTCACGCAGAGATGTCCCTCCTCGAGCAAAGTGCTCACTTGCGAATCGTCTTCGTAGGTCGAAACGTTGAATCGTGTACCATATACATATACCTCAATCCCTCGAGATGTTTGAACGTAGAAGGGTGAATCCTTATCGGCTTGCACCTCGAAGTAGGCCTCTCCGTGCAAGGTTACACGACGTTCTTTATGAATGAAATGCGCCGGGTGCGACAACGAACTTCCGGCATTGAGCCAAACGACGGAACCATCGGGCAACTCATAACGAATAACGGAACCTTGGGAAGCTTTGACCTCGACCAAGTGCTCCTCGTCTGCGGACTGTGTCAGCAGTAAGTAGCCCAATGTGAGTGAGGTGAGAAGTAGGGGTAGACTCAGAAAAGCCACATAGCGCATCAAGCGAGTTTGAAGTGTTTGGCGTTTGCGTTGTGCTATTCTTTGTCGGGTGTACCCATAGCCTTTGGCTACGTCGATCGATTCCAGTTCCTGGATATCTTCGGCCAATGCTTGGGCTTGCTTGAGCAGTAATTCAATGTCGTGATGTCCCATGATTGCGATGCGGTTTGTTCGTGTCTTTCAATCATAGTACAAACGACGCGCACAAAAAGGACAGGTCGGTATGACTTTTTTGCCTATCTATTTTCCGCCTTTGATAATTTTCTTGATTTCGTTGAGCTTGTTCAGTGCCTCCAACGGGGTGAGATTGTTGACGTCGATGGTCAGTATCTCGTCTCTGATTTGACAGAGCACGGGATCGTCGAGTTGAAAGAAGCTCAGCTGAAGTCCGTCTCGTTGCTGCGCTACCTCCTTCATGGGCTTGCCCGCAATGCCTTGTTGTCGGTTGTCGGTTTCCAGTTGTTTCAAAATGGTATTTGCGCGTTTCACGATGCTCTTGGGCATACCCGCCATCTTGGCCACATGAATACCGAACGAGTGCTCACTGCCTCCACGTTCGAGCTTGCGCATGAATAGGATGCGATTGTCGACTTCTCGCACCGAAACATTGTAGTTCTTGATGCGTTTGAATGTGCGCTCCATTTCGTTCAGCTCGTGATAGTGAGTGGCAAACAAGGTGCGTGCGTGTGCTTTGGGATGCTCGTGAATATGTTCGACAATAGCCCATGCGATGGAAATACCGTCGTAAGTGGATGTTCCTCTTCCCAACTCATCGAACAAGACAAGACTTCTTGGCGAGAGATTGTTGAGAATACCGGCTGCTTCGTTCATTTCGACCATGAATGTAGATTCGCCCATGGAAATGTTGTCGCTGGCTCCCACGCGTGTGAATATCTTGTCTACAAGTCCTATTCGTGCGCTCTCTGCGGGGACGAACGACCCCATTTGGGCCAGTAGAGTAATGAGTGCTGTTTGCCTGAGCAGAGCCGATTTACCCGCCATGTTCGGACCGGTGATAATGATGATCTGCTGGGTCGAACTGTCGAGCCTTACGTCGTTGGGAACGTAGCTCTCGCCGATGGGGAGCTGTTTCTCTATTACCGGATGCCTACCTGCACGTATGTCGATTTCATCGCTTTCGTCGATTTGCGGACGGATGTATCTATTTTCCCGAGCCACATTGGCCAATGAGAGTAGGCAGTCCAAGCGAGCCAACTGTGTGGCATTGATTTGCAGCTGAGGGATGTACTCCATAACGGTTTGTACCAGCTCGTTGTAGAGTCGGGTTTCCAAGGCCAATATTTTGTCTTCTGCTCCCAGAATCTTTTCTTCGTATTCTTTCAGCTCTTGGGTAATGTATCGTTCGGCATTGACGAGTGTTTGCTTGCGAATCCATTCGGCCGGGACCTTGTCTTTGTGTCCGTTCCTCACTTCGATGTAGTAGCCAAACACATTGTTATAGGCCACTTTGAGACTGGGAATTCCGGTGGCTTCACTTTCTCTGCGTTGCAGCTCTAGCAAGAAGTCTTTCCCCGAGCGAGAGATGCGGCGTAATTCGTCCAACTCGGCATGGACTCCGCTTTTTATCACACCTCCCTTTCCCACCAAGAGCGGTGGGTCGTTGTCTATTTCCTGGTCTATGCGGTTGCGGATGGTTTGACACAGCTGCAACTGCTCGCCCAAGTTGTTGAGGCTACCGTTGTCGGCCTTCATGCAGGCTTGTTTGATAGGCTCAATGGCTTGCAAAGCAATTTTGAGTTGAAGTATCTCGCGAGGCGATACTCGTCCCACAGCTACCTTGGAAGCAATTCGTTCAAGGTCGCCCACAAGGCGCAACTTCTCCTCGACCAATTCTTTGAATGTAGGTTGTTTGAAGAAGTATTCCACACCGTCCAAGCGGTCTTGAATGGGGCGCACTTCTTTGAGCGGAAACACAATCCAACGCTTGAGCATACGCCCACCCATCGGAGTGAGGGTGCGGTCGATGACTTGCAACAATCCGGTTCCACCTTCGTTCATGCTGCCGATAAGCTCCAAATTGCGTATGGTGAATTTGTCGAGCCTCACATAGCGATCTTCTTCGATGCGTGCCAGGCCGGTGATGTGCCCCGTTTGGGTATGTTGGGTTTGTATCAAGTATTGCAACACCACACCCGAAGCGATGATGCCATTGGGCAGGTGCTCCACCCCGAAGCCTTTCAAGTTTTTAGTTTCAAAATGCTTCAGCAGCAATTCACGGGCGGTTTTGTCGGTAAACACCCAATCGTCCAATTCGAAGGTAAAGAATTTACTGCCGAAACAGCCTTCGAACATACCTCGCTTGCCTCGTTGAAACAAGACTTCCTTGGGGGCAAAGTTGTTGAGCAGCTTGTCCACATAGTCTTCGCTACCTTCGGCCGTGAGGAATTCCCCGGTGGATATGTCCAGAAACGACACTCCACAGCCCGTTTTGCCGAAGTGAACCGCAGCCAAGAAATTGTTCTCCTTATGCGAAAGTATATGATCGTTGATGGACACTCCGGGGGTCACCAGTTCGGTGATGCCTCGCTTCACCAGCTTCTTGGTCAGCTTGGGATCTTCCAATTGGTCGCAGATGGCTACCCGTTTGCCTGCTCTCACCAGCTTGGGTAAGTAAGTGTCCAAAGCGTGGTAAGGGAATCCGGCCATTTCAAGTTGTTTGTCTTTGCCATTGGCGCGCTTGGTTAGGGTGATGCCCAATATTTCAGCGGCGACGATGGCATCCGAGGAATAGGTTTCATAAAAGTCCCCGCAGCGAAAGAGCAGCACCGCATCGGGATGCTGGGCCTTAAGATCCAGGAACTGTTTCATCATGGGGGTGAGAACTATATCATTGTCTTTCACGCGGTGCCTCCTTTGTCTTTGGGGGAAATGGTAAAACCTGAAGTGAATCGCACAAAGATACGTTTTTCCCTCGAATCGTACTATGGGCCGGATGGCATCCCATGCAAATGCTCTTGCGGATAGGAGGGCGAAGTATCCATAATTCGGCAAGTGCGACTATGCCTCCCTTAAGCGAGTGCTGTTTTGGGGTGCGAATATGCCTCGACTTTTTACGAGTTTGTGTAAAAAAGACGCCGATTCTCTTAACAAATTGCCTGTTTTTCTTAAACTATGTTTTAATTTATCGTTTTGCCTGGGAAAACACTTGTGATTTTTCAAATTCGGTCTATATTTGCAATGTGTTTTTCATAGTATTAGATTTAAGGTTAACAAAGGTTGGAGTACAGCGGTACTCCTTTTTTTATATCCTCATGTCAAGGCCATCCATCTTTGACGAGGCGATTCCCATGAACGGTCTTTGACCTCGATACCTCCATTCCATCGGCATGATTTTGATGATGTTTTTCCGCACGAAGGAGCAGACGATCGTTCCTTGGAGGCGGGTACTTGCTTTTTGAATGGTGTACACCTATTACATAAAAGAGGGGTATTGAGCATTCGATTTGTTAAACACACGTCCGTTCCATTCGCAAATTCATTCGCTCAAGTCGGCACAAATCCTTTTCTCATAGCAATTGCTTACTTCCCGGTCTATGCCTACAAAAAAGCTTCGGCACACTTTCCAAAGAAAGCGTGCCGAAGCTCTATGGATTATGAGGATGAACTGCTTTAAGCAGCCTCTTGCTTGCCTTTCATCATCAAATAGGCGATGGGCGATGCAATGAACAAAGAAGAGAGCGTTCCGAATACCACTCCCAAAATCATTGCGAAGGAGAAGCTACGAATGGCATCTCCACCCAAGATGAAGATACAGAGCAGTACTACCAACGTACTCAGCGAGGTGTTGATGGTACGTGCCAAAGTGGTGTTGAGCGAATCGTTGAACAACATCATCTTGTCGCGTTTGGGATAGAGACCGAAGAACTCGCGCACACGGTCGAAAATCACCACCTTGTCGTTGATGGAGTAACCGATGGCGGTCAGGATGGCTCCGATAAACGTTTGGTCCACTTCCAATGAGAAGGGCACGAGTCCCCACAACAAGGAATAGGCGCCGATGATGAAGATGGTGTCGCAGGTAAGTGCTACCACCGACCCCACACTGTAAGCGATGTTGCGGAAGCGGATAAGGATGTACAAACCGATGGCCAATAGGGCAAGGGTTACAGACCAAATGGCTCCTGTCTTAATGTCATCGGCAATGCTGGGACCTACTTTTTGCGAGCTGATGATGCTACCGCCCGTGTGGTTGTCGCGGTCGATGAACGTTTCGAGTGTGATGTTTTGGGTCAGCAAGGGTTTGAGCGTTTCGTACAGATAGGCTTCGATTTCCGAGTCGATGTTCTCGCTCGACTCTTCGATGCGGTAGTTGGTGCTGATACGAACGGTTTTTTTATCGGTTCCGATGGCAATGACACTGACGTTCGAACCTTCAAACTTATTGGCAATGAGTTGACGCACTTGTTCGGGTTCCACCGTTTGTTCGAACTGCACCTTGAAGTTGCGTCCGCCGGTGAAGTCAATGCTTTGGCTCAGACCACGCACGAAGAACGAGGCCAAGCACACCGCAACGGCAATGCCGGTAATGGTGAACCACTTTTTGGTGTTGCCGGTGAAGTTGAACCGGGTGTCTACCAACAGTTTTTTGGAGACAGAAGAGGTGAATGTCAAGTGTTGGAACTTGCCTTTGTTCAAGAAGTGGTCGTACACCAGGCGAGTCATGAACACAGCGGTGAAGAACGATACCAAGATACCGATGATCAAGGTTGTTGCGAAACCTCGAATGGGGCCCGTACCGAAGTTGAAGAGGATGATACCCGTGATGATCGACGTCAAGTTGGAGTCGAAGATAGCGGAGAACGCATTGGAATATCCGTCGGTGATGGCGAGTTTCACACCTTTACCGGCACGCAACTCTTCTTTGGTACGCTCATAAATCAATACGTTGGCGTCCACGGCCATACCCAGTGTGAGTACCATACCTGCGATACCCGACATGGTGAGTGCGGCTTGGAAAGATGAGAGGATGCCGAGGGTGAAGAAGAAATTGAAGAACAAAGCACCGTTGGCAATCATGCCCGGGATGAATCCGTACATGATGCACATATAGCACATGAGCAGCACCAAAGCGACGATGAAAGAGAATGCGCCTGCATTGATCGACTCTTGACCGAGCGAAGGACCTACGATGTCTTCCTGAACGATGCGTGCAGGAGCCGGCATCTTACCCGATTTGAGTACGTTGGCCAAGTCTTTGGTTTGGTCGGGTGTGAAGTGTCCGGTGATGCGCGAGCGGCCGCCGGGAATCTCGCCGTCTACATTGGGGGCGGAGTACACATATCCGTCTAGTACGATGGCAATGGAGTTGCCCACGTTTTGCTTGGTGAGTTGTGCCCAGCGACGAGCGCCTTCGGTGTTCATCACCATACCCACAGCGGGACGACCGTATTCGTCGAACTCGTCATAGGCGTCGGTCACCACATCGCCTTCGAGGGGAGCACGTCCGTTGCGTTCGGACGACTTGATGGCATAGAGTTCAAATATCTGACCTTTCTTATCGAATTCGGCTGCTGCCACGCCCCACTTCAGACGCAAGTCGCGGGGCAATTCGGCTTGTACCTCGGGCATGCTGAGGTAGCGATTCACTTCGGCCGTGTCTTTGTAGTTGGCATAACCCACCACAGGGCCTTGACCGCTGGTGTTGAGTTGCAGGATAGACAGCAGGGGATATTGCTTTTTGATGGCTTCGAACGACTCGTTCTCGGTGGTCGAGGCTGTTTCGCCCTTGAGAGCCGAGGCCAAGCTGTCGGCCAGGCTTACGGTTGCTTGCGGGGCGGCTGCCTGTGTGGTGGTGTCGGCCACGGCTGTGGTTTGCGGTTCGGCTTCGGTGGCTTGCAAGCTGCGCAGCTTGGCATCGGCGTTTTGCAGGTGGCTCAACACTTCGCGAGCGGCAAAGGTTTCCCAAAACTCCAAGTTGGCCGAGCCTTGCAAGAGCTTACGCACACGTTCGGGTTCTTTGATGCCCGGCAGCTCCACCATGATGCGACCCATTTTGTCTTCGAGGCTTTGTATGTTGGGTTGTACCACACCAAATCGGTCAATACGTGTGCGCAACACGTTGTAGGAGTTGTCAACTGCGGCCTTGACCTCGGCACGCAACACTTTTTCCACTTCGGCATCGGTCGACTTTTGGTTTACCTTATCCTTGAGTTGTTGGGTGGCAAAGAGTTCGGCCAATCTGCCCTCGGGGGCCAAACGCTTGTACTCTTTGACAAAAAGTGTAATGACGTCTTCTTGGCTGTTCACGGCCTGACGGGCTGCTTCGCTTAGGGCTTGGTTGAAAGCCTCGTCGGTTTTATGATCGGCCAAAGCCTTGATCACATCGGGAACGGAAACTTCGAGGATGACGTTCATACCTCCTTTGAGGTCGAGTCCCAAACTGATTTCCATCTCGCGACAGTCTTTCAAGGTCCAGTAGCCAAACATCACTTTCTCGTTCGACAGCGAATCGAGATAGTCTTGCTCCACTTTTGGATCGCCGTTCGCCAATTCTTTCGCCTTGTTTGTGTAGTGGCGAGTGACGAAGGAGAAGGAGAGGTAGAAGGCACATACCAGCGTCAGCAGTACGGCAAACACCTTTACAATTCCTTTGTTTTGCATCTTTCGTTCTGTTTTTATTTATGATTACTCTTTTGATTGTTTTTCATTTCGCAGGTGGGAAAAGGTATAGAAACCTCTTCTACAAGGCTGCAAATATAGTTTTTTTTTCACACTACTACGTTTCGCCCCCTCAATTATTTGGAAGATAGGCTTTTTTTGAATGGCCTCTCGCCCGCAATCGGGGTCGAGAACGAAAGCGAAACCAAGGTCGGATCTGGGGTGGGAGTGTGGCGGATGTGGGTGGCTCGATGGGTGGGTGCGAGTGCTTGAATCGCCGGTCGTGCAGGCTTCGTTCTACCGGTGTGGAGACCTGTTTGGCAAACCACCCACACTTTGCTTGCAAAGTCTTTACACTTCGCTCGCAAAGTGTGGGCACTTACCGAGCAAAGTGCAGGCACTTTGTCCACCGAGTGTGGATAGTTGGTTTGGTCTGTGAAAACGCTTTGGTTATCAGCTTTTTGAAAGTAGGCCCTTCACCATCTTTAACCGGCTTTTGAAGAATAAAAATCTTCCCTTGCATCGCTTTGCCGAGCCGATGGGTTATCTTTGCACCGGATAAACCATTTAACGACAAGAAACAATGACAAACGAAATGACGGGAACGGACTCTAAATCCGTAACTGCCGACGACAGCAAAAAGTTATTTATCGAGACCTACGGTTGTCAGATGAACGTAGCCGATAGCGAAGTGATTGCCTCGGTGATGCAAATGGCCGGGTACTCCGTGGCCGAAACGCTGGAAGAGGCCGACGCGGTCTTCATGAACACTTGCTCCATTCGCGACAATGCCGAGCAGAAGATTCTCAACCGACTGGATCACTTCCATGCCCTTAGACGAAAGAAGAAGCACCTCATTGTGGGTGTGTTGGGATGTATGGCCGAGCGGGTCAAGGACGATTTGATAACCAATCACCATGTGGATTTGGTTGTCGGTCCCGATGCCTATCTCACCCTGCCCGACCTCGTTGCCTCGGTGGAGGCCGGCGAGAAGGCCATCAACGTGGAACTTTCCACAACGGAAACCTACCGCGATGTGATTCCCTCGCGCATCTGCGGCAACCACATTTCGGGCTTCGTGTCCATCATGCGCGGATGCAATAATTTTTGCACCTATTGCATTGTGCCCTACACCCGTGGACGCGAACGCAGCCGAGATGTGGAAAGTATCCTCAACGAGGTGGACGACCTGGTGAAACGTGGCTACAAAGAAATCACTCTGCTGGGGCAAAACGTCAATTCCTACCGATTTGAAAACGCCTCGGGCGATGTCATCACCTTCCCTATGCTGTTGCGCAGGGTGGCCGAGGCTGCACCCAAGGTGCGTATCCGCTTCACCACCTCGCACCCCAAGGATATGAGCGACGAGACGCTGGAGGTAGTGGCCACGGTTCCCAACGTGTGCAAGCACATCCACCTGCCTGTGCAAAGTGGAAGTTCGCGCATACTCAAGGCCATGAACCGCAAATATACCCGTGAATGGTATATGGAACGTGTGGCCGCCATCAAGCGCATCGTGCCCGATTGCGGACTGAGTACGGACATCTTCTGCGGCTTCCATTCGGAAACCGAGGAAGACCATCAAATGTCGCTCTCGCTCATGGAGGAATGTGGCTACGACTCGGCTTTCATGTTCAAATACTCCGAGCGGCCGGGCACCTACGCATCCAAGCACTTGCAGGATGATGTGCCCGAAGAAACGAAAATCAGACGTTTGAATGAAATCATCGCATTGCAGAACCGTTTGTCGGCCGAATCCAATGCCCGGTGTATCGGGAAGACCTATGAAGTCTTGGTGGAAGGGGTGTCCAAGCGTTCGCGCGACCAACTCTTCGGACGGACGGAGCAGAATCGTGTGGTGGTGTTCGACCGCGGCAACCACCGTGTGGGCGACTTGGTGATGGTGAAAATCACCGAGAGCAGCTCGGCTACCTTGAAGGGCGAAGAAGTGTTCTGACCCCCGGTCGTCTTATAGCAATCTCCCCGCATGGATCCAACCTCTTTGGGTGGGTGCATCCATGCGGGGAGATTCTTGTTTGTATCACATCATCAAATGGCGGCGGATGGAAAACTTCACGATAGCCAGTGCTCGCACATCGCTCAGTGGAATGTCTTGCGGAGCGTGGTGGGGGTTGTAGCTGACCAAACGAATGTGCCCCGGCTCGTCGGCTCGGTTTATGTATTTCACGGTGAGGTAGTCGTCGCCGTCGGCGGTGAACCCAATGAGGTAGATCTCTCCGTACAGAATGTGGTCGAGGCTTTTGACCTCTCGGTAGCCCACAATGTCGCCCGATTTCAGCAGTGGATACATACTGTCGCCGGTCACCGACAAGGCACCGTCGCAGCTGGGTATATTGGGTATGCGAATGTGTCCCAAAAGGTTCTGGTGCTTGTCCGAGAAGATGGTGTTGAGATTGGCAGCTGCCGACAACTCGTATAAGGGGATGCTGCGACCCGAGAGCGGCTCGGGAGTTTTGGGGTGATGAAGCATTTGCACCTCGCCCGGGGCCAGTGGATCTTCTACGTATTCGTGGTCGGTAGACGGCCGGCCTTTGCCCACCAACAGCCAATTTAAGTCATAGCCGCTCATCTTTTGCAGTAACAGATGGAAGTCTATGCGGTTGCGACTGCTCCAGTTCGACACGGTGGCGCGCGATACGCCCAAAAAGGCGGCCAAGTCGCTGTCGGTTTTCAAGTGAAGCGCCTCTTTGGCTCGCTTGATGATTCCTTCTACATCGGGGATGTGTTTGTTTTCCATGTGTCGATTGTTTTAGATTTGCAACAAAGATATGCTTAGTTTCTGAAACCCATGCACACACTTCTTACATTTGTGGGCTTGGATTGCCAATTGTTTGCCGGGTCGACGACTTTTGACTACCTTGCTTGCGCCTGCCACTTCAAGAAAGGTAGGGGCAAGGCTTGCACATGCCTGCCGAACTCATGGGGTGCAGATTGCCTACCATGCTCCTAAGGGGAAGTTGTGGTGTATGTGAAACGTCTAAATGAGTAAGAAACGATGAAGAAAGTGGTTGTTCTATCGGGAGCCGGTATGAGTGCAGAGAGCGGAATCAGAACCTTCCGTGATACCGGCGGCATGTGGGAGGAATACAGGGTGGAAGATGTGGCCACACCTGAGGGATACGCCCGCAATCCCGAGCTGGTGATACGTTTCTACAACGAACGGCGCAAGCAGTTGCTGTCGGTGAGTCCTAACCGAGGGCACAAACTCTTGGCACTTCTTGAGCGAGTGTTTGACGTTACCGTGGTGACACAAAATGTCGATGATCTGCACGAACGTGCCGGAAGTACGAAGGTCATACACCTGCATGGCGAGCTAACTAAGGTTTGTTCCGACCGCAACCCCAACGACCCGCGCTACATCCGAACCTTGAGTCCCGAGGAATACGAACTTCGTCCGGGAACACCGGCCGGCGACGGTTCGTGTCTTCGTCCTTTCATCGTGTGGTTCGGCGAGTCGGTGCCTCGAATCGAGGATGCCGCCGAGGTGGTGGCTCAAGCCGACGTGCTGATTATCGTAGGCACATCGCTCCATGTATATCCCGCTGCCGGGTTGATTCACTATGCTCCGCCCCATGCTCGTTTGTATCTCATCGACCCTCATTCCGTGGAGCTGCCCTCTTCTCGCCCCGTTCACGTCATTCGCAAAGGAGCGTCCGAGGGTGTGGCCGACTTGCTTGGCTTGCTGGGTGTGACCGAGGACGAGTTACGCTGAGGCTCGTTCGGTGCATGGGTACGAAGGGCCGACCGATGCGGTGTGAACACTCAGCTTGGATTTAGCCTGCCCAATTCTCCCTATCGAGGTTGCGATAGCCTATGGCTTCGGCCAGGTGAGCAGGCCGGATGTGGGCTTCTCCTTCCAAATCGGCAATGGTTCGAGCCACTCGCAGTATGCGGTCATAGGCTCTGGCAGAAAGGTTCAGACGATTCATGGCGGTCTTCAACAAGGCCAAGCCTTTGTCGTCGGGTCGGGCATAGGTAGCCAGTAGTTTGCCGGTCATTTGTGCATTGCAATGTATGCCCTCGATGTCGGCATAGCGAGTTTCCTGAATGGCTCGGGCTTTGACCACCCGTTCGCGTATGGAGCGGCTGGATTCGCCTTCCCGGCGGTCGGACATTTTCTCAAAAGGCACGGGCACTATCTCCACTTGAATATCAATGCGATCGAGCAGCGGCCCCGAGATTCGGTTGAGATACTTTTGCACTTGCCCCGTGGAGCATACGCATTCCTTGGTGGGATGGTTGTAGTAGCCACATGGACAAGGGTTCATGGAGGCGATAAGCATAAAGCCTGCGGGATAATCTATCGTGCCCTTGACGCGTGAAATGGTGATGCGTCGATCTTCAAGTGGCTGCCGCAGGACTTCCAACACATTGCGAGTAAATTCCGGAAGCTCGTCGAGAAACAACACACCGTTATGTGCCAAACTTATTTCGCCGGGCTGCGGAAAGCTGCCGCCGCCTACGAGTGCCGTTTGAGAGATGGTGTGATGGGGATCGCGGAATGGGCGGCAGGAAATGAGTGAAGAGTCTTTTCCCAGCTTACCTGCCACCGAATGAATCTTGGTGGTTTCGAGACTTTCGGCCAGGGATAAGGGAGGCAGGATGGAAGGAATGCGTTTGGCCATCATGGACTTTCCGCTTCCGGGTGCTCCGATCATGATGAGATTGTGTCCACCGGCCGCTGCTACCTCGATGGCTCTTTTCACACTGTCTTGTCCCTTTACGTCGGCAAAGTCGGGGGCTAGGGCATTCTGTCGGGCATAGAACTCTTCGCGGGTGTTGACCTGTGTGGGTTCCAGGTGGTAGGTGCCGTTGAGAAAGTCGATGACTTGCCTAAGGTTGTCGGCTCCATATACGTTGAGCCGATTCACCACGGCTGCTTCTCGGGCATTGTCTCGAGGCAGGATGAAGCCTTCGTAACCGGCCTCACGAGCCATGATGGCTATGGGTAGTGCGCCTTTGATGGGGCGCAAGCTGCCGTCGAGGCTTAGTTCTCCCATGAGTAGATAGCGATCCAAGGGTGTTGTGTCCAGGGCTTCACAAGCTCCTAAGATGCCGATGGCCAAGGGAAGATCGTAGGCCGAGCCTTCTTTGCGTATGTCGGCAGGGGCCATATTGACTATCAGGCTGCAGCCGGGTTTCTTCATTCCGCTCACTTCGAGCGCGGAGAGAATGCGCTGATGGCTCTCTTTCACGGCCGAATCGGGAAGCCCCACGAGGTGAAACATACAACCTCGGGTGGTATTTACTTCGATGGTGATGAGGGTGGCGTCTATACCTTGCACGGCTGCGCCGTAAACTTTGGCTAACATCGGTAGGTGGGTGTGTTTTCAAGTGAGTGAGATTCAAGGCGAGGCATCGGCTTGTCAGCGTTTGGGCGGCGGCAGGGCCATCAGCGAGTCGAGGGCGGATTCCAACTCCTCGGCGGATGGGTCTGTGGCCAAGATTTGCCCATCGGTATGGAGCAAGAGGATGTAGGGCAGCCTATGGGCGGCATACAGACGCCCTGTTTGAGAAGTGACACCCTCCGGATCGCGCAGTTGCAGCCCCTTGAGTGTATCTTGTCGCAGCGTTCGCAGCCATGCTTCACGTTCTAAGTCCAGCGACATTCCCACCCAAGCCAGGCGAGCGTTCTTGCCCAGCTTTCGGTACAGCCGTTTCAGTAGCAAGTGTTGCCGAGCCAACTCGGTGCTATCGGCCCACGAGGCCCAAACGTGCAATACGATGTGTTTCTCTTTGAGCGAGGGCGAGCTGCGGTTGATAAGCCGGCCGGTGGAGTCGGGTAGGTTGAAATAAGGGGCGTAGCGGTGGGGTGCGATGCTGTTGCTCGAGGCGAGTTGTTCGGTGAGTTGGACAATGAACGGCTGGTCTTTGAGCACACCGCTCAGCCGCTCGATGAGCGAACGTAGGCGCACGGCCTGGCTCTCGTCTTTGTGAGGAAAGCAATGGCTGAGCACGGCCAGACATACGGGCGAGGCCGGATGACGGTTGATGAAGACTTCGGCCAAACTATCTCTTTGCAGCGAGTCGGCCGACTGCGAGGCATATTGTCGCAGAAAGTCGGTGAACTGCTCGTTATAGACACTGCCGGTCACGGCTATCGAGGGAGGGGTGCCAGCTTGAATCTCTATATCGAGCCGCTGACCTTTGTCGAGAAAAAGTGGGTGTTGCCTGCCATCGGGCAGCAGCAGGTGGGCAAAGGTGAGTGTGTCGATGGATAGTTGGCCTTCGAACCGCCCGTTGTTCACAACCAGCGAGTCGATGCGGTCGTAGGGGTTGCTTGTGCCGTAGAAATAAACTGCGGTGGGATGAAGTCCGGTGATGCGTCCTTGAATGTGCACACCCTTGGGTTGGCGGTTGCAGGCTGCAAGCAAGAGGCAAGCCAGGCAAAGTAGCAGGGTGTGGCGGCGTTGTGTCATAACGAAGTGTGGGATGGATGGTTTGCTGCGAAACTACTGTTTTTTTTTGAATTGACAAGGTGGCGGCGGTGCGTCGAGCTTCCTCAATGGGTTTTTCGATCGTTTGCGTCGACCTTGCAAAGTGTCTGCACTTCGTTTGCAAAGTGTAGGTACATTGGCGGCAAAGTGTGGGCACTTCGGCGGCAAAGTGTGGACACTTACCAAACCCCGTACGGGAGGTTTGTAGATGACCTATTTATGGCCGTTTGCCGAGTTGTGAGTGGCCGAGCGAGCCTTGCGCCTGCGTTGGTAGCCGGTGATGAGAACAAGGGTGGATAGCAATCCCAATATGAAGACAAAGAGCAAGGCTCCCCACTGTCCGATGAGAGGGGTGTAGATGCGTCCGGTGTGAATCTCTATGGCCACTTGCCACAAGGATAGCGGATGGTTCTCCAGCTGTTCGGGGACGGGAGCAAAGGGAGTTTCTTGGGTTTGTATCTGCGTGCCCTGCTTCCATATCCGTAGCGGAGGGGCGTTGTAGCGAAAGACCAAGAAGCTGTCTTTGGAGCCTTGGGCGATGTAGCCCGAAAGCATCAAACGTCCCACGGGGCGCATGGGGGTGGAAGGATCGATGCGTTCGCCCATGAGGAAATTGTTCACAACGGTCGATTCTCCCGAGGTTTGCACTCGAAACAGCCCGCTGAACGAACCGATGAGCCAATCGCCCTCCTCGGTTTGGTGGAACATATTCATACCCATGGGGCTTACCGGGGCTTGCACCGGGCTACGCATCGGCTTCCCATCCAAGGTCGGCAGGGTGTAAAAGCCTCGTGAGGTGGCCATCAGCCAATGGCCTTGAACGCGGTCGTAGCGAATGGCTTGCAGGCTGTTCATCCAAGGGTTGGCGGTGTCCCAATGGGTGGACAGCAGGGGTGGAACCTCCACAAGGGTCAGTGGAATCATGAGGGGGGGACGAAGCATCCAGCCCGTAACGACGATGAACAGCAACAGGGGAAAGAGAATGCGCCCCATTCGTTCGTGCCATCGGTAGTTGTCGCCGAGCATACGTGCCCGCAGCGAGCGTTTTCGTCCGTTTGTCTTGGTGGGTTTTCTGCTTGGTGTGCGTTTGAGTATGAAGTAGGCGATGCCCGTGACCGAAAGGAGCATGACGACCAGCCCCACGGCATCGACCAAGAGTTGTCCGGGTAGCGAGAAGTATTCGCCGCTGTGAAGCGTCCACACCACATTAAATAAGGAGATCTTGCCCTCGTAGTCGTCCGAGGCAGGCAGGGCGATGCGAGTGAACTCGATTTGGCCGGGCAAGGCCAAATACAGATGGGAGCGGCTCAGGAGCACAAGCGAATCGCCTTGGAGTTGCAGGTCGACCATTCGCTCGTGCGGGGTGGTCGGTAAGTTCATCTTTTGCCACGAATCATCGGTCTGCAAACGATAAAGTCCCGTTTGCGAGGCTGCCCAAAGACTACCGTCCGTACGAGCCACCATACCCACCATGCGGCGGTTGTCGCTACCCGGTTCCATGCCCTCCATAAAAGGTTGAGGAGCGGTGGCGAAGGTCGAATCGGTGGTGAACCAAATGCCGGCTGTGCCGTAGAGATAATGCCTGTGTCGGTGGGTGAAGGAGGTTTTGACGGCTCCTCGTTTCCAGTCGCTGAAGCGATACATGGTGGGCAAGCAAGACTGTGGCACATTGATGTGGCTCCACCAACTGCGGTGGTTGAGCACGATGCCCGAAAGGGAAGCGAAGAACAAGAATAGGCAGAGCGGAAGCCCCATCCATAGGTGCCAGCGTTTGGCATGGAGGCGTTGTTTCATGATTTGTAAGTGGTCGACACAAAAGGGTGAGACCGCAAAGATAGTGTGCACATCCATTTCTTGTGCCATGAGTGCCTACTTGGTAGACCCTTAATTTTTTGTAAAAACGATAGGGCTTGAAGACTTCCCACGGGCTTTTCGGTACATTTGTCTACGCATTGCCCGGTGGAGGCGTGCAAGATGAAGAAGAACAGTTAACTCTTAAACCAGAACTTGACAATGACCAAGAAACTCTACCTCCCGTTGCTGTTGGCAGTGCTTGCGGTGGCACTGGCTTCGTGCAGCAAGAAAATGGATTACTTATCGGCCGAACATTTTACGGTGAATCCCCACATCCTGGAAGCTGTGGGCGGCAAAGTGCCTGTGACCATCAACGGACGTTTCCCCGCCAAGTACTTCAAGAAGAATGCCGTCGTGGAAGTTACGCCCGTGCTTCGCTGGCGAACGGGGGAAGCTCGTGCACAGACCACCACGTTCCAAGGCGAGCGGGTGCAAGGAAACAATCGTACCATCTCCTATCGCACGGGAGGCAACTATACGATCAAAACGGAGTTCAACTACCGCCCCGAGATGATGAGGTCGGAGCTTTACCTCGACTTTAAGGTGCGCATCGGTTCCAAAAGCTACAATGTTCCTTCGGTGAAGGTGGCCGATGGAGTGCTGTCGACCGCAGCCTTGGTGAGCGAGACTTTGAAGTCGGCCAATCCGGCTTTGGGCGAAGACGCCTTTCAACGCATCATCAAGGAGAAGCACGATGCCAACATCATGTTCCTCATTCAACAAGCCAACATTCGTACCGGCGAATTGAAGACGGCCAAAGACTTCAATAAGGAGGTACAAAATGTAGACCAAGCAGTCAATAAGCGCATCAGCAATATCGAGGTGTCGGCCTATGCTTCGCCCGATGGCGGTTTGGGACTGAACACGAAGCTGGCCGAGAGTCGCGAACAAAACACGGCTCAACTCATCAATAGCGAGCTGCGCAAAGCGAAGATAGACGCCGCGGTGGATGCACGTTACACGGCTCAAGACTGGGAGGGATTCCAAGAATTGGTTTCCAAATCCAATATCCAAGACAAAGACTTGATTCTGCGTGTCTTGTCCATGTACGAAGACCCGGCACAACGTGAACAGGAAATCAAGAACATATCTTCGGTGTATAAGAACCTGGCCGACGAGATTCTGCCTCAGCTGCGCCGTTCGCGCTTGACACTGAACTACGAGATCATCGGCAAGAGCGACGAAGAGATAGCCCGTTTGGCTACCGAGAACCCTGCGGCATTGAACGTGGAAGAATTGCTGTATGCCGCAACTTTGACAACCGAGCGCACCAAGAAAGCCGCCATCTACAACCAAGCCATTCGTCTTTTCCCCAACGACTTCCGAGGCTATAACAATTTGGCTCTGCTGGCTTACCAAGACGGCCGCATCGATGAGGCTCAAGTCTATCTGAAGCAAGCCGCTGCACAGAAGGACGCTCCCGAGGTGAATATGAATATGGGGCTTATAGCCTTGCTCAAGGGCGACACCGAGGCTGCCGAGGCATCGCTGGGACGTGCTGCCGGCGTGAAGCAGTTGGGCGAAACTTTGGGAAATCTCTACATCGCACAAGGACAGTACGAAAAAGCCGTCAATGCCTTTGGCGAAACGAAGACCAACAGTGCTGCGCTGGCACAATTGTTGGCCAAAGACTACAATAAGGCCAAGCAGACACTGGCCGAAGTGGAATCTCCCGATGCCTACACAGACTATCTCATGGCCATACTTGGAGCCAGAACGAACAATCTGTCTATGCTCACACAAAGTATGCGTAGTGCAGTGAGCAAGGAACCTGCATTGGCCAAGAAAGCGTTGAGCGACTTGGAGTTTGCCAAATACTTTACGAACAGCTCGTTCATGAACCTATTGAGATAAGGTACCTCTTGCTTGGGAACAACAAAAGGTCGCATCGCGCACGAAGCCGATGCGGCCTTTTTGTTTACCTTCGTTTTACGGAATGAAAAGGAAGCTTATATGACTGCCGAGCGAACAACAAAATCGCCGGCCATCTCTATCAAAGGATGACCGGCGATTCTGTCAAAAAGTAGCCTCGAGGGGAATCGAACCCCTATCTAAAGTTTAGGAAACTTCTATTCTATCCGTTGAACTACAAGGCCGGATTGCATTTTGTCAAATTGCGGTAGGTTTTCTTGGAGGGTGGCGGTTTAATTCATAGCTTTGCGCCAATTCAAGGTAGAACACCGTTTGACTCAGGGTATAAACGTAATGCAAGCGCAAAGATAGCGGTTTTCATGAATTTGGCAATGGAACAGAGAAAGTAGCCCCCACCCTTGCGACTTGACTACATTTTTTGAGCAAAAGGCATATTTTTATTTTGAAAACTCAGTTAACTTTTAAACCTTTGAACCTAAATTTAGAACGAACACATTCTTTAATTTATACTTAGCACATAACGACTTATGGCAGACGAAATGATGGTCAAAGAATTGGATGAAGTGGTGGTACGCTTCTCCGGCGACTCGGGTGACGGGATGCAATTGGCCGGTAACATTTTCTCTAATGTTTCGGCTACAGTGGGAAACGATATATGTACGTTCCCCGATTACCCCGCTGACATTCGTGCTCCGCAGGGCACACTGACCGGGGTGTCCGGTTTTCAAATTCACATTGGAGCCGGTGCGGTTTATACCCCGGGCGATCTTTGCCACGTACTGGTGGCTATGAACCCGGCAGCACTGAAAACACAGGTTCAGTTCTGTGATCCCAAAGGACTGATTATTACGGACTCCGATTCGTTCACTAAACGTGATTTGGAGAAAGCGAAGATAGAGAGTGAAGACCCGTTCTTGGAACTTGGCATCAAACAAGAACGCTTGGAAGTTCCCATTTCTTCGATCTGTAAAGAAGCACTCAAGGATTCGGGCTTGGACAACAAGACAGTTTTGCGATGCAAGAACATGTTTGCACTGGGCTTGGTTTGCTGGATTTTCAACCGAGACCTCTCCATTGCGGAAAAGATGCTCCAAGAGAAATTCGCCCGTAAGCCCGAGATTGCCGCAGCCAACATCCGTGTGTTGCATGCGGGGTTCGATTATGGAGCGAACACACACGCCACCGCTTCCACCTACCGTGTGGAAAGCAAGGTTTGTTCGCGTCCGAAGGGAATTTATACCGATATAAACGGTAATAAAGCAACTGCCTACGGATTCATTGCTGCTGCCGAGAAAGCAGGACTTCAGCTTTATTTGGGTTCTTATCCCATTACCCCGGCTACGGATATTCTGCACGAACTGGCCAAGCACAAATCGCTTGGTGTGAAGACCGTGCAATGCGAAGACGAGATTGCCGGATGTGCTTCGGCCGTAGGGGCAGCCTTTGCCGGTGCGTTGGCCATCACCACGACCTCAGGTCCCGGAGTGTGCTTGAAGAGCGAGGCTATGAACCTGGCTGTGATTGCTGAGCTTCCGTTGGTCATTGTCAATGTGCAACGCGGTGGTCCGTCGACCGGCTTGCCAACCAAATCGGAGCAAACCGACTTGATGCAGGCTTTGTATGGACGCAACGGAGAAAGCCCCATGCCTGTCATCGCTGCCATTTCGCCTACCGATTGCTTCGATGCCGCCTATCAGGCTGCCAAGATAGCTTTGGAGCACATGACTCCGGTGATGTTACTGACCGATGCCTTCGTGGCTAACGGATCGGCAGCTTGGCGCTTGCCCGATTTGAGCGAATATCCCGCCATTGTTCCTCCCTACGTCACTCCTGAGATGAAAGGTAGCTGGACTCCCTATCAACGCCGCTCCGAGAATGGGGCACGCTATTGGGCTGTGCCGGGAACAGAAGGCTTCATGCATCGCATCGGCGGCTTGGAGAAGAGTAGCGAAACAGGTGTTATCTCAACCGACCCCGACAACCACCAGAAGATGACGTTGCTCAGACAAGAAAAGGTGGATCGCATCGCCGAATTCATCCCCGAACAGCAAGTGTTGGGCGATGTGGAAGATGCCGAACTGCTCATCGTTGGTTGGGGAGGTACCTACGGTCACCTTCATTCGGCCATGGACGAAATGCGTGCCCAAGGGAAGAAAGTTGCCTTGGCACACTTCCGCCACATCAATCCGCTCCCACGCAATGCAGAAGAAATCCTCAGACGTTATAAACGAGTTGTGGTGGCTGAGCAGAATATGGGTCAATTCGCAGGGTACTTGCGTATGAAGATGCCCGGCATAAGTCTTTATCAATACAATCAGGTGAAAGGACAACCGTTTGTCACCAACGAACTGATTGAAGCATTCACTAAACTTTTGGAGGAATAGAATCATGGGTGAACAAACTTATACTATGCAGGATTTCAAATTCGGGCAGCCTCGTTGGTGTCCGGGATGTGGGGACCACGCATTTCTGAACTCTTTGTACAAAGCAATGGCAGAGATTGGGGTCGCTCCTCACCGCACAGCCGTTATATCGGGGATCGGTTGCTCCTCACGTCTTCCTTATTATGTCAATACCTACGGATTCCACACCATTCACGGTCGTGCGGCTGCGATAGCCACGGGCGTAAAGGTGGCAAATCCCGAACTAACCGTTTGGCAAGTGTCGGGGGATGGAGACGGTTTGGCTATTGGAGGTAACCACTTCATTCACGCAGTGCGGCGCAATGTCGACTTCAATATCCTTTTGTTGAACAACCGCATTTATGGATTGACGAAGGGACAATACTCACCTACCTCGGCCAGAGGCTTTGTCAGCAAGACATCTCCTTATGGAACGATTGAAGATCCTTTCCATCCGGCAGAGTTGGCTTTCGGTGCTCGTGGCCGTTTCTTTGCTCGTTGTATTGCTGTGGACGGAGGCCCGACGATCGAGGTATTGAAGGCTGCTGCCAAGCATAAAGGTACTTCGGTTGTCGAGATTCTTCAAAACTGTGTCATCTTCAACGATGGTACGCACGAAAGTGTGGCCACCAAGGAGAATCGCTCCAAGAATGCCATCTATTTGGAACACGGCAAACCCATGCTCTTTGGCGAGAATCACGAATACGGCCTTGTGCAAGAAGGCTTCGGACTGAAGGTGGTTAAGTTGGGAGAGAATGGTGTTACCGAGCAAGACATTCTTATTCACGATGCTCATGCCCAAGACAATACGCTTCAGCTCAAGCTGGCTCTGATGGAAGGTCCCGATTTCCCCATCGCTTTGGGCGTGATTCGGGACGTGGAGGCTCCTACCTACGAAGAGTCGCTGTGCGAGCAAATCACCGAAGTATCGGGTAAAAAGAAATATCACAGCTTCCAGGAACTGCTGTTGACCAACGATACTTGGGAGGTGAAATAAGATTGCTATCAGTCGGACAACGTCGACTCGTGATGCAGCGAACAGGGGTTTCGCACTGACGTTTCTGACACTGAGTATATGCGGCAGGCATACCTATGAAAGGGTATGCCTGCCGTTTTTTTATGAATGTTGCAGTAAACGGGAGCGAAGTTCTTTGAGAAAGATGAAAAGCTGTGCTATCTGCCCGGCATATGGGTAGGTAAATCGTTGAATGTATGTCGGATGCAAAGTGACGAAGTTCTTCTCCGGATGAACGTATGTCATCGGTTCAGCAATACCATGCGACTTTCGGGACCCATGTTGAAGAGGAGGTCCACGATGCTGAGGTTGGGCAGGAAGCCCAGTTGCTGTTCAAACACCTGATAGTAGGACTTGGCGGTTAGATACCGGTTGTCCGTCTTTTTGGCGTCGAAAAGGGTGCGCCCGTCGATGTCTTCTTTGTCGAGCTCCACCCGGTAGTGGGTGGTTCTGCTTAGTTCCACCCGCAGCGGAATCAGTTCGCATACCAATCTGCAAAGCGATTCGTTGAAGTCTACCAAGAAGCCTTGAGGACGTTCGTAAAACGGGAGGAAGTCGTCTTTGTAGTATTCAAAGAAAGGACTGCTATTGTAGGCTGCCTCCAAGGCATTCCAGTGCATACGCCTCCAATTGCCGTGCTCCGAGATGCGTATATCTCTCATCGGTGTTTTGGAGGTTGCAGGCTTTTCGACAGGGATGGAGAGCACCAAAGGTCCCGAAGGGGAAGCAATGATGCAGCGATTGCGATAGGTCTGCTTGACATAATGATCCCATTGTTCGATGCAGGCACCACCTTGTTGTTGCAGCAGTGCATAATAACCGATGGGAGCGAGGTAGGCCGAGGAGAGGTAGAGCATGGCGTTGATAGAGCGAGGGGATTAGTGGATGCGAGCCAAGCAACGCGCCCATCTCACACCCCCTTGTGGCTGCTTGGAAAATACGATGTGCGTAGCCCTACCGATGAGGTGGCTCGTGGGCACGAAACCGAAGTGGCGCGAGTCGATGGGGTTGTAGTCGGCATCGGCCACCATCCAATGATAGTCCTGGGCAAAGATGCAATGCGTCGTTTCACGACCATTTAGGTATAGTTTTCCGTTTTGCGCATGAGCGGTTCGTCCTTCGTGAATGGTCAAGGTGTTGGCCAGCAGTGTGGCGTTCCATGGCTCCACTTTGATGACTTGTCCACGTCGAGGCACTACGAGCCGGTGCAAGGAGCGTTGGTCGGTATCGGGTCCGTGCTTTTCGAGGCATAGGCTGTCGGGCATTTCCTGCTCCAGCAGATAATGTTCGTAGGAACTCAAAGCGATGAGGCGCAAGCTGTCGTTCAGAGAGGTTGTGGGGGCAGGGGGAAGGGAGAGTCGGTTCAGGAGTTGAATCATCGTATTCTCCTCCTCGACCGGGAAGACGTAGAGCATTTTACGATCGGGGTGGATGTCGGTGGCATCGGTCACCAACCGAAACCGCTCATCGACCGTCAGCGTGTCGCCAGGCAACCCCATGCATCTGCCGATGTAAATATTTTGTTGGTCGATCACTGGCGTTGTATCGCCGGGTTGCAAGGTGGGTGCGTTGAACACCACCACCTCTTGTCGTCCCACCTCTTGCTCGCCCCATCGATGGTAGCCCCACCATTGCATCAAGGGCAGCCGAAGCCCGTAGCTCCAACGCGACACCAAGATGCATTCGCCCTCGAGCAGCGTATTTTCCATGCCGCGTGAGGGGATGAGGTAGGTGGTGAATGCGCAACAGCGAATCAGCACCACCACGACCACCACTCCCACAAAGGGCAGCAGGCGTGCCGGCCATCGGAGCATCGGTCGGTGAGTTTTTGACATGGACGAATGAATGGAGGCGTTGGCAGATTCTTATTCGCTATCCACCCATTTGAACAAGCGGTTCCAGCGGATGCGACCGCTGAACCATCCTCGGTCTTTGTCCAGCGAAAGCCACACCATGATGGGCTTGCCCACGATGTGATCTTCGGGCACGAACCCCCAGGAGCGAGAGTCGGCCGAGTTGTGACGGTTGTCGCCCATCATCCAATAATAGTCCAGTTGGAAGGTGTACGAATCGGTGCGACGATCGTTGATGTAGATACCATCGGCCTTCACCTCCAGGCGGTTGCCTTCGTAGGCGGTGATGCATCGTTCGTAAATGGGCAGGTTCTCGGGCGTCAACTCCACGGTGCTACCCTTGGCAGGAATCCAGATAGGGCCATAATTGTCCATGTTCCATCCCGTGTTGAGATTGATGGGATAGACGTGACCGCCTGTGGGTGTGATGGGAACAGCCGACACCGCAAGATCTTTTCGTGCCAAGAGTTTTTGCAAAGCTTCGGCGGTCAGCGGCAGGTAACATTCCACATCGCCCGGTCGGTAGCCTTGGGTGTCTTCTCGACTCAACTTCAGTTCGTCGTGAAGGAAGTCATCGGGCAAGGTTTGCCCCGTGGTGGTGACTTGGTAGAAGTACTGCACGTGCTTGGGAGCCTTTGACAGTTGACCGTTGATGTATATCTCTCTGTCGATGATTTGCAGGGTATCTCCGGGCAAACCGGTGCAACGCTTTACGTAGTTTTCGCGGCGATCCACCGGGCGGGCCACCACCTCTCCGAATTGTTGTGGGTTGTTGCGAATGTATCGACTGCCTTCGGCTCGCAGCAGGTCATAGGCTGTGCGTTGCAGTGCTGTGGGCAAGGTGTCGGGCAAGATGCGGTTGGCATACAACTCTCGTCCCAAATCTTGCGCGAGTGAGTAGAAGTCCGTATGTTGATAGTTCAGGGCCACGGTGTCGCCGGCCGGGAAGTTGAACACCACGATGTCGCCACGTTGCACACGTCCGCAGCCTGCCACTCGTTTGTAAGGCCATTGAGGTTTGTCCAGGTAGGACTTGGTGTTGAAGATGGGAAGTGTGTGCTGCGTCAGCGGCATGGACAAGGGGGTATTGGGCACGCGCGGGCCATAGCTCAACTTGCTCACGTAGAGAAAGTCGCCCACCAACAAGGTTTTCTCCAGCGAGGACGAAGGAATCTGATAGTTTTGAAAGACGTATAGGTTGACGAAGTACACGGCCACAAGCGCAAACACCAATGCATCGACCCAGCTCATGAGGGTGCGTACCACGGTGTTTTCGGATGTTTTCCACCAAGTCCAAGGAATCTTCTTGGTGATGTAGATGTCAAACAAGAAAGGAACGATCAAGAGTCCCAGCCAGCTCTTTACCCAAACCAGGAAGGAGAGATAAAGTGTCAGCACGATGAGAAACTTAATCCATTGTTTGCGTGTGGCTTGTATCATCATAGGAGATAGGGTTTATGCGGTTTGATAGATTGGAGGTCGGTTCTTAGTGCAAGAAGTCAAAGAGGTTTTCCATGCCCAGCAGTCCTTCGTGGGTGGCCGTGTACTCGGCGGCCAACACAGCCCCCAAGGCAAAGCCGCCACGGTTCTTGGCATCGTGGGTCAGGGTGATGCTGTCCACGGGCGACTCGTATCGAATGGTATGTATGCCAAACACATCGCCCTCTCTGAGGGAGGTGATGGGTAGGGCATCGGGGGTAGACCGGTTGCCCTCGACCCAATGTGTTTTGGTGTCGAGGCGTGCCAGCAATTCATTGGCCAACGAAATGGCCGTTCCGCTGGGAGCATCGAGTTTCTGTGTGTGGTGCACCTCGGTCATGGACACCTCGTAGGCAGGAAATCGGTTCATGATGGTGGCCAAGTAGCGATTGACGGCCGTGAACATGGCCACACCCAAGCTGAAGTTGGAAGCCCAAAACAAGGTTTTTCCTTCTTCCTTGCAAAGTCGCAGCACTTCTTGCTCGTGCTGCTCTTTCCACCCGGTGCTGCCCGACACCACTTTCACACCGGCCTCAAAAGCCTTGAGATAGTTGCCATAGGCCGCTTGGGGGTTGGTGAACTCGATGGCTACATCGGCCGAGCGAAAGGCCTGCGATGAGAAATCGTGTTGATTGCTCTCGTCGATGATACACACTATTTCGTGTCCGCGTTCTTTGGCGATGCGCTCCACTTCATGCCCCATCTTGCCATAACCAATCAGTGCAATTTTCATCTTATCTGCTTGTATTTCACAATTTAGGATTGCAAAGTTATTCCTTTTATCGGGTTTTCCTTAGATTTGTGATACAGATTTAGGTCGCGTTAACATGGAACATCTATTGCACTATGCTTGGAAACACAAACTCTTCGATGCCCACCGATTGCAAACTACCGACGGCACGCCCATCGAGGTGATCGACCCCGGTCGGCACAACAGAGATGCAGGTCCCGATTTCTCCAACGCTCGTCTCCGTATCGGTGGCCGCCTGTGGGCGGGGCATGTGGAGCTACACAGTCGGGCTTCGGACTGGTATCGACACGGACACGAGAAGGATGAAGCCTACGATGCGGTGGTGCTGCACGTGGTGGGCAAGTCCGATGCGGAGGTGCGTCGCACCAACGATACGCTCATTCCGCAGGCCATCTTGGTTTGTCCCGAACACGTGACAAAGCATTACGACGAATTGCGTCGGGCCGATGGCTATCCATGCTGTCAGGCCGTATTGCCCCATCTGTCTCGACTGAGTATTCATGGATGGCTTTCCGGCTTGCAGGCCGAGCGGTTGGAAGCCAAAAGAGGGCACATCCTGCGATACCTGCATCACACCGGTAACCGCTGGGAAGACGTCTGTTTCGTGGCCTTGGCTCGTGGCTGCGGGTTCAGTGTCAATGGCGATGCCTGCGAACGCTGGGCCTTGTCGCTGCCTTTTCGAGCCTTGGACAAGCACCGCGATCGGCCCTTTCAGGTCGAAGCCATCTTCTTGGGGCAGGCTCGCTTTCTGGACGAAGTGGAGGCGGTGGGCGGGGCAGACGACTATGCCGTGCAGCTCAAGCGCGAATATGAGTATTTGAAACACAAGTTTGGTTTTGCTCCCACCATAGAAGCCTCGGCTTGGCGATTCCTGCGCCTGCGACCCGATAATTTCCCCACCATTCGGGTGGCACAACTGGCTTGGCTCTATGCCGAGCGGAGTTCGCTGTTCTCGCAATTGGTGGAAGCCGACACCGTAGACCGCATTCATAGCTTGCTGTCCATGCAAACATCGCCCTATTGGGAAACGCATTACCGCCTCGGTGTGGCCTCGCTTCGGCGTACCAAGGCGATGAGCCGCAGCTCTCTGAATTTGCTTATCATCAACTCCTTGGTGCCTTTGCTCTATGCCTATGGACGTTATAAGGGCGATGAACGGTTGTGCGAACGGGCATTGAGCCTTTTGGAGCAGCTCCCGGCCGAAGAAAACCACATCATTCGTTCGTGGGCCACGAGCGGATTGTCGGTCGCTTCGGCTGCCGATAGTCAAGCCTTGATTCAGTTGCAACGTGCCTATTGCGAGCGTCGCCGTTGTCTTTTCTGTCGATTTGGGTACGAATACATTCGCCATTGCGTGGCACAGTCGGACTGATAGTTTTCCTCCCATCGAGCCAAGGATGGGCATCGGTCGCAGTAGGTGTTTGTACTTGGCCGACTAAGTATAGGCACTTACCGAACAAAGTGTAGGCACTTTGCCCGGTAAGTGTGGGCACTTGGTTCACAATGTGTTTATAGCCAAAATCCGCTGTGTATTATCGTTGATTTTCAGGCGCAAAGCCTCGATTTCTACTTGGCGAAGGGCGGCCATGTCTTTCAGTAGGGCGTGAGGCGATGCAAGGCTGTCGTCGGTTTCCAGCAACAGCCTATCGGGCGGTGTGATCAGCAACGATTCTGTTTGAAAACGTGGACCGAACGAAAGGTAGAAACCTTGTTTGAGCAAGGCTTCGGCCAGCTGTGGATTTCCTCGAAATCCATGCCAAACCCAAGGAGAGGAGGGGCGTAGCCGCTTGTGCAAGGCCATCAGCTCGCCGGCTGCCTTGACGCAGTGAATGATGAGGGGGAGTTTGGCGGCTTGGGCCAACAAGGCCACTCGTTCGAGAGCTTCCAGTTGAAAAGTCGGTGAGGCTGGGGAGCGCAGCTTGTCCAGCCCCACCTCGCCGATGGCCACAAAGCGGCGATCGGCCAATGAACGTTCCAAGGCGCGCAATCGTTTGTCAAAGCTGTCCGGATTCAGTTGCCAGGGGTGAATGCCTATGGAAGCATAGGGAGTCGAGGCGGTGCAGATGTTGTCGTTTTGTTCGTGGTTTACGACGGTGCATACACCCCCTTCGGTGGAAGGTCGATGGCTGTGTATGTCCCAAAGAAGGGGGATGGAGATGGAGGACATGGAGTTAGGAGGATTAGGGAACGGGGTCGTAGCCCGAACCGCCCCAAGGATGGCAACGAAGGATGCGGTGCAGGGTCAGCCAAAGTCCCTTGAAAGGGCCGTGCTTTTGCAAAGCCTCCATGGCATAGGCCGAGCAGGTGGGGGTGAAACGGCAGGAAGGCGGAGTGAGTGGAGATATGAAAAGCCGGTAGAAGCGAACGAGGAGTAGCAAAAACGCAGTCAACACTCGCTGTACGAACCGCAGGCACCGGGTCGGGAAATGAGCGGGGGAGGTCATGAGGAGAGTTTTTCGGTGAGTCGCTGCAAGGCCGTCTGCATGGTGTCCATTAGCCGTTGTGTGGGAACGATTTGCTCCGATAGGTAGAGGAAGGCTATGTGCACCGGCTGCGAAGCGGAGGCAAGCAGGTGCTTGTGTAGCCGATAGGCCTCGCGCAGTTGGCGTTTCACACGATTGCGATCCACGGCATGCTTGAACCTACGCTTGGACACACTGATTAGAATGGAGGTCGATTCACCCGAATCGGCGGGAAGAGGGAGGTAGACTACCCTAAGCGGATAGATGGAAAACGACTTGGCCGCCCCTCCCAAGAAGAGGGCATCGATTCGGCGTTTGCTATGCAGTCTTTCGGCTTTGGGTAGGGTGAAGGTGGGCATGATGCGGGGCGAACGCATGGTAGGTTCGGAGACAAAGGTAGCAAATAGCCCATATATGCGCAAGGAGATGCCCCCGGTCGGCGACATCTCCTTGTATAATCGTTTTCGTATGAGCGGGGACTATCGCCCCTGCGAGCAATGTCTATTTGTTTTTTCCTTTGAGGAATAGCTCCAGAGCTGCCGTCATGGATGGGGCTTGTGGGCTGGGAGCCTCCAGGTCGAGGCGAAGACCTGCATCGCGAACGGCTTGTGCGGTGGTTGCTCCGAACGTACCGATGCGAATCTCGTCTTGCTTGAAGTCGGGGAAATTCTTTTGCAGCGAGCTTACTCCGGCCGGGCTGAAGAAGACGATCATGTCGTGGTCGAACACCTCTTCGGCCGTAAAGTCATTGCTCACGGTGCGGTACATGACGGCTTCGGTATGGGTGAGCTTATGCTTGTCGAATAGGTTCTTCACGTCGTCGTTGTGTACATCCGACATGGGAATGAGGTACTTCTCGGTCTTGTGTTTCAAAATGGTGGGCATGAGATCTTCTACCTTGCCCGTGCTACCGAAGAATATCTTGCGTTTGCGATATTGGACATACTTCTGAATATAAAGGGCCACGGTTTCGGTGACGCAGAAGTATTTCATGGTTTCGGGAACGGTGACACGAAGTTCGGTACAGAGTTGGAAGAAGTGATCGATGGCGTGTCGAGACGAGAACACCACGGCTGTGTGGTTGAGAATGGAGATTTTTTGCTGCCTGAACTCCTTGGCCGACAAACCTTCCACTTTGATAAAAGGACGGAAGTCAATGGTCACTCCGTACTTCTGTGCAATGTCGTAATAAGGGGATTTCTCTGATGCCGGTTTTGGCTGAGAGATGAGTATCTTTTTAATCTTCAATGTCCTATAAGTTTATTGTCAGCACTCTATTCGTTTCCTCCAGCACTTGGTAGAATACAAGGCAGGGCAAGATTTCAAGGGCACAAAAGTACAAAATTAAAAGCACAAACGTTTGAGGACCTCGAAAAAAAAACTGTGTCCACTTATAAAGCATCAATAGTTTAGCAATAATGAGAAACGAGAGGCCAATGCTCAGGAAAATTGGCGGAGAAACTCGGTTGTACACGAGAAAAAGAACGAATAAAAACTGAACCAGCCCCAAGATGTAGAAAATCGTGGAGTAGGCACTCAGCCACATATCTGTGGTTCTTTTGTCAAGAAAAGTCCAACCTAAAAATGAATAAAGCAGCCACTTTGTAACCAAATAGACCAAGCACAAAAAGGTATATGTGACCAACCAAACGAGCGAGGGTAGGAGAAGAATGAGTTGCGGGTCGGTTTGGTGGAAATGGAGGAAGAAAAGTATGCCCGTGAGTAGGCAGGTTTGAAGATTCAAAGTAAGGAGGTAACGCACATCGTTTGCGGTGGACGAGTCGAAGATGCTCGAACGCTCGCGATGGAGGAAGAAGTCTTTCACCCTCAAAATAAGGAACCGTTTGCCTCTGGCCAAAGCCAAGGCCGAAACCAAAAAACAAACCAACAGCATGCCCGGTATATAGGGATCGGTTTGTGGGGAGTAGTTCACCGGTGCGCCTTCAAAGCCGGCAGATGGTCGAAAGGCGGGCACCTCGGTCGACAGCCGAGGCATGAACGTGGAGCGATACTCCAACCCATATAAGGGCGACAGGGTGTCTTTCCTCACCGTGCTCATAGGGCTGCGAGTTTACGAACGGATGGATCCCATTCCGGGGTGTTTAGCAAGAGGTCGATGGCTTCTTGAGGGTGGGATGCCACTTGCCAAATAGTGGCATGGAGGGGACTCATGAACCGCTCGTCCACGGCTCGTTGTAGCATGGCGATGAGTGGGTCGTAAAACCCGTTTGTGTTGAGGATGACGACGGGATGTGTGTACAATCCCAATTGCTTCCATGTGATAATCTCGAGCAGCTCTTCCAAGGTTCCGCAGCCTCCGGGCAGTGCCACGATGCCTTCGCTCAGGTGAGCCATGCGCTGTTTGCGTTCATGCATATTGTCGACCTCAATGAGTTGGGACATGAAGGCGTGTTGCCAGCCTTGTTCGAGCATGAAAGTAGGAATCACGCCAACGGCTTTTCCACCTTGCTCTAAGCAGCCTTGGGTGGTGGCGGCCATAAGTCCCGTGCGTCCGGCTCCATTGATCAAAGTGATGCGGTGTTGTGCCAGCAACGTACCCAGTTCGTGGGCGGCTTGCAGATAGACGGGGGCAACTTTTGAACTGGAGGCGGCGTATACGCAAACAGCTTGAGGAATCTTCATGAGGCGAGTCGTTTTGGCAAACCGGGCTCTCGTGCAAACGGAGAGTGAAAGGTTTGGAAGAGCGATGGTGATTGGTTGCATCGGGCAATGAGGCCTCGATGCTGCAAAAGTAAGTATTTGCGGTTAGAACTTTGAACCTTTATCGCAAAAAGAAAACCGATGAGTGGTTGAAGGCTCATCGGTTTCCAAAATCCTGTTCTCGTTGAGAGGGGGGAGAACCGGAAAAGTGCTGCCTCGCTTACCGCCCTCCTCGGGTAAGGAAGCGAAGGTTTAATGGTTTAGGTTTCAGTTATAGGTTAAAGAATTATGGGGTCCATTGTGTAGGGGCGAAATGCAACTTGCCCCAAACAATATCTTTGGAACTGTCACAAAAGTAGGGCGCAGGGCTTGGAGAGGTGGAAGAAAGTCATTCAGAAAAAATTCAGTTTTCATTCAGTTGCCTTTCTACAACCCTTCTCAGGGCTATTTCAGGAAACTCCTTTGAAAGAGGAAAGGAGAGAAGAAGCGAAGTTTTTGTGATGGGAAAACGGCTAACGTGCGGCGAACGTGGACGATGTCGGCACTCGACGCACGAAATAAAAGAGGGTACTTGCTTGGCCTACGAATGAACTTCCTTTATATTTGTGCGGTTATCCTTTCAACAATAAGGTCATGAACTTTGCCAAGTATGTGCTGTGCGGCGTTTTGTTCCTACTGCTGCCGCTTGGATGCAAGCAGGAACAGCCGGATGTGCTTTCGCGTGCCGAACGATTGCTGGGAAGTAAGCCCGATGAGGCTTTGGCTCTGCTCGACTCGGTGAGCGATGAAATGGAGTCGGCACCTACTTCCACAGCCATGTGGTTTCGATTGCTGCAGGTGGAGGCCCAATATAAGAGTCGGGATATTTATGCATCCGATTCGCTCATTACCGCCTTGGTTCATTATTACGAAAGGAGGTCGGAACCGAAGAAACTGATGCATGCCTACTACCATGCAGGCTCTGTGTACGCCGGTCTCAAAGCTCACGAAATGGCATTGGACTATTTTCATAAAGCATTGGAGCTGTCCGACCGTGTCGATGCTCCCGAGCTCACGGGGCGAGTGTACAGCCGAATGGGCATCATCTTTTCTCGTCAAGGTTTGAACGAAAAGGTGCTATCCACCCATCAAAAGGCGTGCGACCTCCTGATGGAAGCTCACGACTCCTTGATTATCCCCTATGCACTGCGCAACATCGCTGTGGCTTTCAATCTCGAAGGTAAGTCCGACAGCGTGATACACTATTACGGCCGAGCCGTAGATTGGGCACGGCAGCAGCAAGATACGGTCAAGGTTGTTCAGTTGTTAAGAGAATTGGCCAGTTTTCACATGTCGGAAGAACGGTACGAGGAGGCACGACGATTGTTGTTGTGGGTCGCTCCCTACGAGAAGGAACCCAGCTACCGGGTTTGGGCTCATCTGTTTCAGGTGGACGGAAAGTTGGACAGTGCCAAGATGTACTACCGAAAAGCCATCGAACAAGGGAGTCTTCATGTGCGAAACAATGCTTATTACAACCTGTACTTGATTGAAAAGGAGGAGGGCAATTTGCAGAAAGCCATGGAAATGATTGAGGCTTATATGTCGTGCTCGGATACATTGTACAGTGAGATGGACGCCGCGTCGTTGCGACAACTCGAGGCTGCCTACAATTTTAGCCGTATGGAGGAAGAGAAGGCCAGACTGCACAAGCAAAATCAACGACAGAAAATAAGCATTGCCTTTATCCTTTTGGTCGTTGTGGGGCTGGGTGTCTTTTTGTACTCCTACGAAAAACGCAAGTTGCGTGAACGCAAACACCAGGAAAGCCTTCTAAGATATGTGTACGAGCGGCAGCATCAGCAGAGTCGGGAGTTCCTGGAAGAGAATAAGAAGCAGATTGACGAACTGGAGGTGAAGCTCCGTGTGGCTCTGCAAGAAAAGAACGAATTGGAACGTAGCCTGCTGCTGGCTCGAAAAGAACAATTGGAGCAGGCCAATCACGGAGTGGAAGCCCTGATGAGAAGCCGTCAGTTGCAAGAAGACAGCCTGCGGCAATCGGCCATTTATCGTCGCTGCTATGCGGCCATCAATGATGAGACCATCGTACTCAATGCCGAGGAATGGGAGGAGCTGAAAACAACCATCGACCGAGCCTACGACGAGTTCAGCGAACGACTTTTCCTCTTACATCCCCACCTTACGGCCATGGAATTGCACATTTGCCTTTTGCTCAAAATAGGGATACCCGTGTCGATTATCTCCCAATTGGTTTGTCGAACGCAAAGTGCCGTTTCGATGGGACGGAAGCAACTGTATAAGAAGATCTTCAAGAAAGAAGGATCGCCGGCCATGCTCGACCAATTCATTGCTTCTTTCTAATCCCTCTCTCCCCGACTCTCCTTTCCTTATCGCTGTGGTATGTCCTTGTGTAACGACTTTCGTCCTTGCGTTCCGACTTGAGGAAATAACTGTCCGACTTCGCCGATTCAAGGCCAACGACTTTTTTGACTGCCTACAAATCGGAGGCGACCAAGCCACGAAGTGTATAAGCCAAATCATAAAGCGTATGAATCAAGGAATGAATCTTATCGTTCAGCCCTTGCACGATGATTGTGAACGGCAACCTATGAGCATCGTGGTGTCGCTGAAGATGTAGGAGAGAAGAGTGTTGATGATTGTG
>JAXFUC010000136.1:0-3599 GCA_034176395.1 Bacteroides sp.
GAACACTTCGGCCAGCACCTTGATGAGCTGGCGAAAGTCCACTCGCTCGTCGGCTATGTAGTAGAAGATGGCCTTGTTTCCGTCGCCTTGATACTCCACATCCCCGATTTTCATGTTCAGGTTCAAGTCCAACGCAATTTGCCGAGCCTTGATCATGGTGTCGTGCTCGCGTGCTTTGGCTTCTTCAAACTTTTCCATGTCGATGGGTTTGGCCTTGCGGTAGATGCGTTTGGCCTCCGCTTCGTTTTTGATGTGGGCTTTTTTCATTTGCAGCCGCACCAAGCGTCCTGTCAAGGTCACGGTGCCTATGTCGTGCCCGGGGCTGGACTCCACGGCCACGATGTCGCCCTTCTCCAAGGGAATGGCATTGCTGTTGCGATAGTAGCCTTTGCGGGTATTTTTGAACTGTACCTCCACCATGTCGCAATCCTCGGCATTTCCGGGAATATCGGCCAACCAATCGTAGGTGTTCAGTTGTTTGTCGTGTTTGGAGCAGCCTTTGCAACAGAGGCCACGCTTATGTTCTTGAGGTATGTATTTCATTTGTTTGAGGTGTTTAGTGGGAGATTATATTAGGGTTTTAGCAAGACGATCATCTTCAACGCAAAGTCAAAGAACACCATCTTAGCATTCACGTTTTGTTCAATATGTTCTTCGGCCAACGTCAGCTCGTCCATGATTCCCATCACATTGCGCTCGTTCACGAAAGGAGCGAAGCGTGTGGCAAAGCTCTCTTCTTCAGGGGTGAGGTAGGAAAGTTCGGGCCGATGCAGGTTGTAGATAAAATTTTCACGAATCATGCGTTGGGCATAGCTCAACAAACTTTTTTGTCGCTCGCGCCCCATGCCTGCAACCTGCTCGCTCCATTGCTTCATCTCGCGTATCTTGCGTTGGTAGGATAGGCGCATGAGATTCACGAACAGCTCGAAGAACAAATGGTTGTCTTCGTTCAGGTGGATGGTTTCCAAGGCCTTGATGAAGCTGCCCCCGGCCAGGTGAGCAATGTTGCGGCTATTTGCGGGCAGGGTGTGATACCGAGTTTCCAATGCGTGGCTGACGTCCGTTTCCTCCAAGGGAGGCACATTCAGGCGCTGGGCGCGACTTTGTATCGTTCCCAAGACTTGTTCCGGATGTTCGGACACCAGTAGGAATAAGGTTTCGCTCGGAGGTTCTTCCACCAGCTTCAGTAGCTTGTTGGCACAAACCGGATGCATTCGTTCGGGTAGCCACATCAGCACGATTTTGGCGCCTCCTTGGCTGGAACGCAGACTTAGTTTCTTGATGATCTCATCGCTTTCGCGGGCGTAGATCAAGGCTTGTGCATTCTCGGCTTCCATGGCTTTGAGCCAATGGCCAAGGTTGAAGTAGGGTTGCCCCAGCACAAAACTGCGCCAATCGCTCAGGTAGTCGTCGCAAAGTTCTCGCTTTCCCTTGCTCGACTTCACGATGGGAAAAACCCAATGCAGGTCGGGGTGGGTCAGTTTGTCGTATTTCGCACACGAGGCACATTGTCCGCAAGCGTCCGTGGCTTGGGGATGCTCGCAATGAATGTACCTGGCATAGGCCACAGCCAGCGGAAAGGCACCCACTCCATCGCCGCCCACAAGGAGACGAGCATGGGGAATGCGCCGCTCCTGCACCTCACGAAGGAGGCGTTGCTTGATGGATTCTTGGCCGATGATGCTTTTGAAATACACGTTGCTTGTTGTGGGGGTTATGCGGTGAATCAATACAATTGCTTGGCAGCGCGGTAAATGCTGTGTTCCGAACCGATGGAGTAGAAGTGGATGCTGGGCACGCCTTGAGCCATGAGCTCTTTGCACTGCGCCACACACCACTCCACGCCCACCTGCTCCACGGCTTCGTCGGTGGAACAAGATTCTACGGCCTTGACCAGGTCGTCGGGCAGATCCACCTTGAAAGTCTTGGGTACTACGTTCAGTTGGGAGCGTCTGCGCAGCGGCTTGATGCCCGGAATGATGGGCACATCGATGCCCTCGGCCCGAGCGCGCTTCACGAAGTCGAAATACTTTCGATTGTCATAAAACAGTTGGGTCACGGCATACTCCGCTCCGGCTTCTACCTTTTTCTTCAGCCAATAGAGGTCGGTTTCCATATTGGGCGACTCTTCGTGCTTTTCGGGATAGCAAGCCACACCGTAGGAGAAGGGGTGGTTGATGACCGTCATTTCCGAGCCGTCCACGAAAATGCCTTGGTTGAAGCGATTGATTTGTTCTTGCAGCTCGGTGGCATGGCGGTAGCCATCGGGTTCGGGAATAAACACTGTTTCGTGTCGCGCCTTGTCGCCACGCAGCACCAGCAAATCGGTGATATTCAAGAACTGAAGGTCGAGCAAGACGTATTCGGTCTCCTCGCGCGTGAATCCGCTGCACAGGATGTGCGGAACCACCGTGATGTCATACTTGTTTTGTATGGCTGCGGCCACGGCCACCGTACCGGGACGACGGCGCAGGCGGTTGCGTTGGAAGAGCCCATTGCCCAAGTCCTTATACACATATTCGCTGCGATGGGTGGTTATGTTGATGTACTGCGGGTCAAATTCTCGCAGTAGGTCTATGGTACTGTAAAGTTTATCGATGCCCGTGCCTTTGATCGGTGGGAGAATTTCGAAGGAGAAAGCTGTTTTCTCGGTTTTATGTATGAGGTCGATGACTTTCATTGTCGTAGGTCGATTGGGTGTTTGTTGTGCAAGGACAGAATATGCACAATGGGACAAAAGTACGAAAAAGAAAAAGGAAATACGGGTGCAAGAGGCTAAAAATGTGGGGTGAGCCTCGTGTGCAACTTCATGGAAAGAGAGGCGTGGAGGGAGCGAGTTTTCAGGGATGGTTGTTGAACGAAGCGTTGAGCGGCGAAATAAGTTCCGGCCATGCCCCATGTCGGCCGATTGCCTATGGGTCATTGCTGTGTGAGCGTTTGTGGCTTGTGTGGCGGATTGCTGTGTTTCGTTGGCCGGATGCTATACTCGACCGACGAACTGCCTATACTTTGCAGGCAAACTGCCTACACTTTGCTTGCAAAGTATAGGCACTTACTTCGGTAAGTGTTTGTACTTTGTTGGGTGGGGCTATTGGTGTTGGAAATGAGGTGTTTGTGATTAACCCGGTGCAGCCGGATAAAAAGAAGAGCGCAGCCATGCACGTGGCATGGTTGCGCTCTTGGGATATGGAAAAAACAAGGGTTACTTGGCCGATTTTTATTTCAAGCCCAGTTTCTTGGCAATTTCTTTGGGGATGGCGTTCTTATGCAATACGATGTTCATCGTCTTGTAGGCCACGAAGGGTTTGGAGGCATACCAAGTTCCTTTGTATTGGTTGTCTGTGCCCCATGAGTTCTTCACCATGAAGTATTCCTTTCCGTATTGATCCTTGGCCAATCCGTAGATGATCATACCGTGGTCGTCCTGTGTCTCCCAGTTGTCGTAGGCTTCTTGGCGCATCTCTTGGGTCACATTGATTTCGGGACGGGGTTCGCTGGTGAGTTCCATGCGGCGGTCGGCCGGTGTGGCACCGATCCAACGAGCCATGTCCGAGCCGCTTTGGTCGGCAGGGCTATTCACATCGGGCATCACTGCAATG
>JAXFUC010000137.1:0-9359 GCA_034176395.1 Bacteroides sp.
CGAGCAAAGTGTAGGTACATACCGAGCAAAGTGTCTGCACTTACCGAGCAAAATGCCTGCACTTACCGAGCAAAGTACCTGCACTTACCGAACGAAGTGTTTGCACTTACCAAACAAAGTATTTATGGCCGATAAACAAAACATTTACATCCATTCCCATCGATGTATGCATCGAGCAAGACGGCTCTTACCGATGAGGTCAGTTTTGCTGTGCGATTCAGTTTTTGATTTCTCCTTGGCTGTTTACGATAGACTCAACATCGAAAATTTTTGCACACTTTTTTAGCATCTGTTTTGTTTTTAGGTAAGAAAGCCCCTGTTTACTCTTTGCAACTCGATTATATTAAACAAAAATTTGGAACTTTTGATTTTATTGATAATTTTGCGGCGAGTAGTCTGGCGAGACTACCTTTGAGAATGCAACGTTTAACTTTAAGAGAGAATTTATGAAGAGAAAATTATTGTTGATGCTAACCTACCTCTTTGTCATAGGTATAGGATTGGCAGTGGCCCAGACACAAAAGGTCTCGGGCACAGTAACGTCGGAAGAAGACGGTGAACCTATCGTAGGAGCCTCCGTGGTGGTAAAGGGTACCACACAAGGCACAATCACAGACATGGATGGAAATTTTGTCTTGCCAAGCGTACCAAGTACTGCCAAGACTTTGGTGGTATCTTTCATCGGCATGCAGACCCAAGAAGTGGCTGTGAAACCCACGATGAAGGTGGTGCTGAAACCCGATGCCAAGCAGCTTGAAGAAGTCATGGTAGTGGCCTACGGTACGGCTAAAAAATCATCGTTCACCGGATCGGCTGCCACGGTCAAGGCCGATAAAATCGAGCAACGGCAGGTGTCCAACATCACAGGCGCATTGTCGGGAGTGGTGGCCGGTGTGCAAGTCACCAGTGGAGTCTCCGGAGGTCAGCCGGGCGTATCGTCCAAATTGCGCATCCGTGGCGTAGGCTCCATGGCTGCGGGCAACGAACCCCTTTATGTGATTGATGGTGTTCCTTTCGACGGCGACCTATCGATTATCAATCCGGCGGATATCGAATCGACGACAGTCCTGAAGGACGCAGCCTCCAACGCCTTGTATGGAGCGCGCGGGGCCAACGGCGTGGTGCTCATTACAACCAAGAAAGGAAAAACGGGGGATGCGCTGATTTCGGTGGATATGAAGTGGGGTACCAATCGTCGTGCAGTGCCCAACTATGATGTGATCACCGATCCGGGTGTCTACACAGAGAAGGCCTACGAGGCCATCTACAACAGTGTGGTCGGTACGGCGAAGTATCCCACACCCGAGGAAGCCCACAAACGGGCCAATGCTCTGTTGTCTACCAACAGCGGTGGAGGATTGGGCTACCAAATCTATACGGTGCCTAAGGGCGAATACGTGATCGGTATCGATGGAAAGTTGAACCCCAACGCTACGTTGGGATTCTCGGATGGAACCTACTTTTATACCCCCGACAATTGGTATAACGAATTGTTCAACAGTGGAAACCTACGTCAAGAATACAATGCCAGCATCTCGGGCGCATCCGATAAGCTGAACTACTTCCTCTCTGCCGGGTATCTGGACGACAGCGGTTTGGTGGCCGGTTCGGGATTTACACGCTATTCCACTCGCCTCAAGGCCGACTATCAAGCCAAGAAATGGCTCAAAGTGGGGTCTAATTTGGCCATTACTCATTATGACATGGACTTCCCCGCCAGCCAAGACAATAACAATGCCACCTCATCGTCAAACCTTTTCTACATTACCAACAATATCGCTCCGATCTATCCCATGTATAGTCGCGATGCAGATGGTAACATTCGCAAGGACAGCCGTGGCTTCACCGTCTACGACTTCGGTGATCGAACCACGGGTGGTAACTTCAAACGCACCTTTATGAGCGGATCGAATCCGGCCATAATGGTGGAGCTGGATAAACGTAACTACAAGGCCGATGTACTGAGTGGCCGTTGGTTTGCCGCTGTGGATCTGATGGAAGGTTTGAAGTTTACCTACAACCTTGGCTTGGACGTTAGCAATACGACTTATCGTCGTTTGTACAATGCCTACTATGGCCAGTATTCTCGCGTGGGAGGTATCGTATATGCGGGTAGTCGTCGTTCGTATGCACTGAATCAGCAACAGCTGCTAACCTATACCAAAGAACTTGGTAAGCACACCATCGATGCCCTGTTGGGACACGAAACGTATACCTACAAATACACGTATCTCAATGGTAGCAAGGAAAAACTCTTTAACCCGGAAATTATCGAAATAGACAACGCCATCAAGAACCCTGCAATTGAGTCCTATTCCGACAACTATGCCACTGAGGGTTGGTTGGCTCGTGTTCAGTACGACTATGACGGTAAGTACATTGCCAGTGCGTCCTTCCGTCGCGATGCTTCTTCACGTTTCTTGCCTAAGAACCGTTGGGGTAACTTCGGCTCTTTGGGTGGAGCTTGGGTTGTGACCAAGGAGGATTTCATGAAGAACCTCACTTGGGTCGATTTCCTCAAATTCAAGATGAGCTATGGCGTGCAAGGTAACGACGCATTGCTCTATAAAGACGCTACGAACAACTATTATCCATACATGGATCAGTTCCGTGTGAGCAATAACAATAACGAGTTTGCCACAGCATTGTCCTACAAAGGAAATGAAGATATTACGTGGGAAACGTCTCATTCGTTCAATACCGGTTTTGATTTCACGTTGTTCCGCAGCAAGTTGAGCGGAGGCATCGAGTATTTCAGCCGTAAGACTTCGGACCTGCTCTACTACATGCCGGTGAATCCCACCAATGGATACGCATTCTTCCCCAAGAATGTTGGCTCCATCACCAATAGTGGTTTGGAAATCGATCTCAGCTACAACATTCTCAAGAACAAAAAGTTGAGCTGGGACGTGTTTGCCAACGCCACGTTCGTCAAGAACAAAATCAACAAGCTGGCTCCCGAGTTGGAGGGCAAACTCATTGACGATCCTCGCATCTATGAAGAAGGTCACTCTATGTATCGTATGTACATACGCCGCTACATGGGTGTGAATGAGAAGGGACAATCCTTGTATGCGTTGGATAAGAAAGATGCAAATGGCAACCCACAGACAACGACTGAGTGGAGTAAGGCCGATCGCTTTGCAACCGATGACTTATTGGCCGATGTGTATGGTGGCTTTGGAACATCTGTCAATGCTTATGGCTTCGATTTTTCGATATCTTGTGCCTATCAGCTGGGTGGACAAATCTATGATGCCGGTTATGCTGCGCTGATGCACGCGGGTCCCTCGGCCCGTGCAGGACAGAACTGGCATAAGGACATCTTGAATTCGTGGTCGGAAACCAATAAGAATACCAATATTCCCCGAGTACACGCTGCCGATACTTATACCACCAGCCAGTCCGATCGTTTCTTGATCAGTTCCAATTACCTGGATATTACCAATATCACATTGGGCTATACAGTGCCAACTTCGTTCTTGAAGAAGATGCAATTGGGAAGCTTAAGAGTTTATATGGCTGTGGACAATGTGGCACTGTTCACCAAGCGTAAGGGGCTTGACCCGCGTTTGAGCTACACCGCCAGCAATACGTCTACCTATTCTCCCGTACGCACCTTCTCAGGCGGTATTAAAGTTACATTCTAAACACAATAGACACCTATGAATAAGTATCAAAAACTTCTATATGCACTCCCTACAACTGCGCTGCTGTTGACTGCTTCGTGCACAGATTTGGACACAATGCCCGAAGGTGGGATGCTTACTGCCGGACAAAAGAGCCAAGTACAGTCCGTCGATCCCGGCAAATTGGAAGCCGACATCGTGGCGTTATCTTCACTGTTGACCAAGTATGGAGCTATTTCCGACTGGGCCGGAAGAACCAATCACTTCGATTTTGGTTTTGCATCCACTTGCTTGATGCTCGATATGAGTGGCATGGATATGCGTTCCGAGGATACCGGTTACAACTGGTACAATGAGAATCTGCTGTTCAAAGATCGTGATGCTACCGGTCGTGTCACCTATTTCATGTGGAATCAGTTTTATACTCACATAAAAAGCTGTAACGACATTCTAAAGCTTGCCACCAAAGATAAGGCCGAAGGAGCTATGAAGCGCTATCGCGGACAGGCCTTGGCCAACCGTGCTTGGGACTATTTGAACCTCATCCAGATTTATCAGTTTACCTATAAAGGACACGAAGAAGCCCCCGGAGTACCCTTGGTAACCGAGGATATGGATGCCGAACAGGTGAGAAACAACCCTCGAGCTACGGTGAAAGCGGTCTATGAGCGTATCATGACCGACTTGAACGAGGCTATCGAGTTGCTTGGTACCGACCGCACCGATAAGTCGCAGATCAATATCAACGTGGCTTATGGCCTACGTGCTCGTGCCAACCTTTTGATGAACAACTGGGCAGAGGCCGTTGCCGATGCTGAGAAAGCCTTGGAAGGCTACAGTCCCTACACTCGTGAAGCTGTGAGCAAGCCCAGTTTCAACAACGCTAACGACAATCCATCGTGGATATGGGCAAGCCTTGTGACCGAAGAAAATGAGATTGTGAAGTCGGGTATCTTGAACTTTCCCTCTATGATGTGTTCGTTGGGAGGAAATGGTTACGCTCCGGGCTATGCAGCTCGCTACATCAATAACAAACTCTTTGCCCAAATACCCGAGACCGATGTGCGTAAAGGTTGGTGGGCACAAGGAGATCCCATCATGAAGGATGGTAAATTGCTGGGCTACGATTTCACTCAAAAAACCAAGAGCATCGACTGGGAATGGAAGATAGAGGAGGAAGGAAAAACGTACAATATCGCCGATTGGCTGGGCTGGAAAGAACCCGGTTTGAACATCAAGTTCGGTCCGTATAAGAATATCTACAATAATCCCACGAACGCATGCGACTTCCCCTTGATGCGTGCAGAGGAAATGATCCTCATCAAGGCCGAAGCCTTGGCACACCAAAGCAAGGGTGGCGAAGCAGCCACTGCCCTGAAAGTCTTGATGGCAGAGCGTGACCCATCTTGGCATGAGACAACGGTGACCGTGGATGATGTTTGGTTCCAGCGTCGCATTGAACTATGGGGCGAAGGATTCTCTTTCTTCGATCTTATGCGATTGAAGAAGGGATTGGATCGTCGAGATGCAGGATGGCCCACCAGTGCAGCATTCAATTTGCCTGCCGAGTCTCAAATTTTCTTATGGTTGATTCCCGAAGATGAAATCGAACAGAATAAAGCTTTGACCAAAGAGAACAACAACCCGTTGGCTCCTGTCCCCACGGCTTGATTCTAAGTAGTTGTAGTCCGAGAAAACTATTGACTTGAAAAGCAAGCGAGGCAACCTTCCACAACGAATGGTTGCCTCGCTCGTTTTGCGGTGTTGAGCTGTGAAAAGGAGCGTACCTGCGTCAGGTTGGGAAGGTCAATGCTCGGTTTAAAGGACACTTTATTTTTTTCCTCTTGTGAGTGTGTTGTACACTTTATAAAAGGGCAATGGCGGGCTACCGGAATTTCTTGCATTTCGTCGCTCTCTGTGTCTCTTGTTCCCGAAGTTTAGCAGCTTGAATTTTGGTTGTATGTGAGTGGGGATTCGTGGACCAACATTCGATACAAAATATACGGCTTTCTCTTTGGCGGAGGGAAGATACGAGGTAGAAGTAACATAGGCCATCGCTTCTTAAAAAGCGGTGGCCTATGCTTTATGTTGTGACACCCTACATTTTATTGTGGGCAATTTATACTTACTTATTGACTACTTCTGTTTTTATGTTCGACGGCCTTGCGAATGAGCCTCATTTCTTCACCGGCTCCAGGCTGAACGAACGTTTCTTGGTGGTTTGTCCACTTGAGGTTTTAGCTTTAGCGGCAGATTTCGTTATCGGAGTGGCCGATGGCTTGGCGGCCCGGTAGTATTGCATGGCTTCGGGCATCAGCTTTTGGATGTTTCGGATGCGTGCCTCGTCCGAGGGGTGTGTGCTCATGAAAGCGGGTGTGCTTGAACCGCCTCCCGACAGGGCCGACATGCGTTGCCAGAAGGAGAGGGCGGCTTCGGGGTTGTAACCGGCCATGGCCGAGAAAACCATACCCAGGTGATCGGCTTCGTATTCGTTCTTGCGCGAGTAGGGAAGCATAACGCCATACTGTGCTCCCAGCCCGAACACTTGTTGTGCCAAGGCTCGTGTGGCGGCCGATTGTCCTCCGAGTGCGCCGCTAAGTACCTGTCCGCCATAGGATGCGAGCATTTGGTGGCTGAGGCGTTCGGCGGAATGTTTGGCAACGGCATGGGCCACTTCGTGACCGACGACAATGGCCAATCCCTCTTCGGTTTGGGTATATGGCAGGATGCCTTCATTGATTACGATTTTGCCGCCGGGCATACAGAAGGCGTTGGGTGTTTGGTCTTGAACCAGGTGAAATTCCCATGCAAAGTTGTTGACTTCCGCAGCTTGTCCATTTTCCGTGAGGTATTGTTCCACGGCTCGGGCAATTTTACTGCCGACACGTTTCACCATTTGTGTATTGGTTGTTTGTGTGGACGGACGTGCGGTCTTCATATAATCCTGAAAGTTGGATTGGCTCAGGCTTAAAACCTCGGCATCGGATACCAAGAGAAGTTGTTTTCTGCCGGTCAGTGCCACCGAGCTGCACGAGGCGAGTATGAGGGTTGCACTCAGTGCTACGATTCCTTTTCTAATCATGGGCTTTGCGTATTGAGTAAATAATGTTGCAAAGATAAACAGTAGGTGAATGGGAAGCGAGGATTGTTTCTACTTTCTTGCCGAAGGGATTGAAAAACGAATGGGTGGCGAGAATAAAGAGAAGTTGTGTTTGTCGTTTGGCAATCGTTCGCCAAGGTCGGCCGGCAGATGGATATAGGTTGTGGTGCTTGCCGGGGGCGGAATGTGCTATGAATGTCGGCCGATCGTTGTGTGTCGCTTCCTATTTGGGGCGGGAGTGTATGGACTTTAATGCAATTGAGGGAGAGAGGCTCTTGGGGAAAACAAGAATAGGCTGAACTCGGTTCATTGAGTTCAGCCTATCTGTATATCGAAAGACTACTATTGCCCCTCGGTCTACAAGTCTTATGCCAACTTGTTGACGTGGAGAGCCAACTTAGACTTCAAGTTGTTGGCTTTGTTCTTGTGGATGATATTGGTCTTAGCCAATTTATCCAGCATCTTGGCCACACGAGGAAGGAGAGCAATGGCTTCGCCCTTCTCGGTCGTAGCACGAAGTTTTCTCACAGCATTTCTCATGGTTTTAGCATAATATCTGTTGTGAAGTCTTCTCTTTTCTTCCTGTCTGATTCTCTTCAGAGATGATTTGTGATTTGCCATGTTCGTTGACTAATCTTTTGGTTCTACTGTTCTTATAATTGTAGCCCATAGGGGAATCGAACCCCTCTTTCAAGAATGAAAATCTTGCGTCCTAACCGATAGACGAATGGGCCAAAAGCGATAGAGCGCAAACCGCAGGAACGTTGTTGTCGTTCTCGATTGCGGATGCAAAGGTACAACCTTTTTTAGAACTGCCAAATGTTTGCTGTTTTTTTTGGTGCTATTTGCGCTTTTTTTTGTCCATTCCCGGCTTTTGTGGAGTGGATGTGAATTCTTTGCGAAGGGAATGAGGATGAATTTTAAAGTGCCGGTTTTTGCTTAGTGTGCTGATAGTGAGTGTTCTGTAAGGGTGTTTGGGCGTTTTGTGATGTGAGGCGAGGTTTTTGAGGTGCAGATTTAAGGGAATATATTCGGCAGGCATGGGGATTTGGTGCGGTGAGTGCCTACACTTCACGACCAAAGTGTAGGCTCTTTGGCTGTAAAGTGTAGGCACTTTGTCGGTGGGGTGTGGAAAGGGGATGCGATAAGTGTAAAAGGGCGAGGGGGGATTGGCGTGTATTTCGTAGCTTTGCTGCGGTTGTATCATCTCCACCTATTCTATATATGTTGCAGAAGTTTCGAGGAGTGGTGTTGCGTTGCATGAAGCATAGCGACCGTTCGTTCATTGTGGATCTCTACACCGAGACCCACGGACGGATGGCATGTGTGGTGCCGGCAGCTCGCAAAGGCGGTATGCGTGGTTCTTTGTTTCACCCCATGGCCTGCGTGGAGTTCGAGGCCGAGGTGCGTCCGCACGCTTCGCTCAGTAGAATGAAAGAGGCCGGATTGGAATTTGCCTATGGAAGCATCTTGTACGAACCCCGAAAGGCTGCCATCGCTTTCTTTGTGGCCGAGTTTCTGTATCGCGCAGTACGCGAGGAGGGCGAAAACCGTTTGTTGTATGCCTACATTCAGCATTCCATGGCTTGGCTGGATGCGTGTCGAGCAGATTTTGCCAACTTTCACCTGGTGTTTCTCATGCGGTTGTCGCGCTTCTTGGGGTTGATGCCCAATTCGGAAGGCTATCGTTCGGGGGCTTACTTCGATTTGGTCAATGCTTGTTTCACCTCCTTGCGTCCCGTTCATCCGCATCTCATGCCCCACGAAGCGGCCGTGCTTCACAAGCTGCTGAAGGTGAGATACGAAACCATGCGTCTGTTTCCCATGAACCGGGTAGAGCGCAATCGCTGTTTGGAGGTGGTGTGCGAGTATTATAGGCTTCATCTGCCGGCTTTTCCGGAGTTGAAGTCGCTCGAGGTGCTGAAGGAGTTGTTCGATTAAGGGGGAGGTGACTTGCCTCGCCGATGCCAAAAGTCGGTTAGAGTTGCTGCATTTCGTACAGCCGCTTGTAGTAGCCATTCAGGGCGAGAAGTTCCTCGTGTCGACCTCGCTCCACAATTTCGCCCTCGTGCATGACACAGATTTCGTCCGCGTTGCGCACGGTGGACAGGCGGTGGGCGATGGCTATGGTCGTGCGGGTTTGCATCAAGCGTTCCAGGGCTTCTTGTACGAGGCGTTCGCTCTCGGTGTCCAATGCCGAGGTGGCTTCGTCGAGTATCAAGATGGGTGGGTTCTTGAGGATGGCTCGGGCAATGCTGATGCGTTGACGTTGTCCGCCCGATAGTTTGCTGCCTCGGTCGCCTATGTTGGTTTGGTAGCCCTCGGGTTTTTCCATGATGAAATCGTGGGCATTGGCTATGCGTGCGGCCTCGATGACTTGTTCCATAGTGGCATTTTCCACCCCGAAAGCAATGTTGTTGAAGAAGGAGTCATTGAACAGAATGGCCTCTTGATTGACATTTCCGATGAGTGCACGCAGGTCGTGAATCTTCACGTTCTTGATGTCCGTGCCGTCGATGCTGATGCTTCCTTCCTGCACGTCGTGGTATCGGGGCAGGAGGTCTACGAGGGTGGATTTGCCCGAGCCCGATTGTCCCACCAAGGCTACGGTTTTCCCTTTTCTCACCGTA
>JAXFUC010000138.1:0-10158 GCA_034176395.1 Bacteroides sp.
CGGTTATCGAACCTTCTCAATGGGATTAAAACTTATAGACTATACCGGCTGAAAGAACGAGACCACTATATCCGTTGATGATTTGATACTTACCTTCGGCATTGAGTGAGAACTGATCAGTCAGTTTGTAGTCAACACCACCGCCGAGGTTGAGCCCAAAATAGCCCTTTGAAAAACTGCCGGTAGAAATTGTCTGCCCGAGAACAGTAGCGGAAACACCATCTACAGTGATGTTACTGTAAGTCAATCCGGCCAACGGATATGCGGTGAACGTATCCGATAGGGGAAAGAGGTAATGTGCATTGGCGTTGATGTCCCAAGAAGAAACAAGATCATTTTTCAAGAAGTAGTTGAAAGAGGCTTCCCCACGTATTACGTCGGTGAAGCCGTAGCGTCCCTTCACACCAACTCCGATATTGGAACCATCCAAGTCAAGCAGCAAGTGAGCTCCCACAGATTTTACGCCTTTTTCTTGTGCAAATACACTAATGCTTGAAAGGGCAATGCATAGAATTAAAAATACTTTCTTCATAATGATTTGATTAATGTGAATATAAATACTTTAAATTTATAACGATTGCAAAGGTAGATATTTGAATCTTTCTTGCAATACATTGTCGTATTTTATGAGGTGAAAGAAACGTCACCTCACTAAAAAATATTAGTTGATGATTTGTGTTTGGGGAGTCAATCGTTTGGATCGGGAGGTGTTGTTTTATTGTACATTCGGTTTATTCCTTGAACAAGCTGTCACCTCTCTCATTGACTCTTTGTCCTTGTCGGTATCGGAATCAGTGAATCTCTAATTATACAATTCGTGGGAGTTGAGAGAAGTTTGGAGTATCGCTCAGAGGAAAGTATGTGGTTTTATTAAAGTATAGAGTTTTGGCTTAAGAAGGTGAACTTTCACAGATTGAGCTGCTGCATGCCTTTCTTTACGAAGCGAATGCCGGTGATGAATAATGCTGTCCCCAGGCCGCAGTAGAATGAAACCACTACTTGAGGTGAGAAGGGCTTAGTTATAGAGATAATGATTCCCAGTGTTATCATGAAAAACATTACAAACCATCCTTTAAGATCGAAGATTTGGATAGGGTGGTGGTGTGAAGCGTTTTTCCGAAGAATACGTTTGGTGTTTTTGTGATAAACAGTTTGGAAGATGAAGAAGAAAAAGAGGAAGATGAGTAATGCAGATACACCCATCAGTAACGAACTAATGGGTGTATAGGATATCAGAGGCAATGCTTGCAGGATCGAAGTATAAATCCGAGTGGCTGCAACAATCCAGAAAGCTCCCGCAATAAAGAGTAGGGTAGGCTTTTGTACTTTAAAGTTCATGCTTTAAGTGGGCCTTATGCTTCTTGATAAAGATAGCGCTTGATGGACTTTTTGGGGGTCTTTTCAAACTCTTCGGGGTAAATCTTCATCTTCGTAATTTGGCTGTATGAAGGCAGATCTTGGTTGAGAGTAACGCGATTTTCTTCCATGATACGTTCCAAATCTGCATTCTTCATGCCATTCGCGAACAGCTCGTCGAAGTCCGGATAAACCAATCCCACCAACTTTTCGCCCTGTTGCACAACAATACTTTCAGCTACATAAGGAAGGTTGTTCAGTTTGTCTTCGATTTCTTCGGGATAGATGTTTTGACCGCTGGCACCCAAGAGCATGTTCTTGCTTCGTCCTTTAATGGTAACGTTTCCTTCTTCATCCATGATGGCAAGGTCACCCGTGTGCAGCCAGCCATCTTTGTCGATTACTTCCTGAGTGGCTTCGGGGTTTTTGAAATAGCCCAGCATCACATTGTCTCCGCGACAGATGATTTCTCCCACTATGTTTTGTGGATCGGGCGAATCTATCTTGACCTCCATGCGTGGGGCTGCTTTACCGCAAGAACCCTGCTTGAAACGTTTCCAATCTTCGTAGCAGATAATAGGGCCGCATTCGGTCATGCCGTACCCCACGGTATAAGGGAATTCGATGGAGCGCAGGAAGCCCTCTACCTCTTGGTTGAAGGCTGCTCCGCCAATGATAGCCGATATAAACTCTCCACCGAAAGCTTTGACTACTTCGTCTTTCACCTTGGCTTTGATTTTCTCGTTGATAAAAGGCATCTTCAAGAGCAACTTCATCGTGGGAGTCTCTAATTTGGGAAGAACTTTCTTCTTTATGATCTTTTCGATGATTAGAGGCACTGCAACAACTATGCGAGGTTTGACCTCTGCAAATGCTTCAAATATGATCTTAGGGCTGGGCATACGGGTTAGGAAGAATACTTGGCAACCCACCGAGAACTCGTAGAGAAATTCGAAAGCAAGTCCATACATATGTGCCATTGGCAAGATTGAGACCATCTTGTCTCCGGCTTGCAAAGGAAGTACCTCGGATGCAAAGAGAGTATTCGACCAAAGGCTACGATAGGGAAGCATTACTCCCTTGGAGTAGCTTGTAGTTCCTGAAGTATAATTGAGTACAGCTAATTCCTCGGGTTGATCTTTGTGATACGATACGTGCTCTATACGAAAGTTGCGAGGATACTTTTTGCCAAACAGCTCGTTGAGATGTTCGCGTGCATAGTTTAAGCGTTCGCTGCGCGATACCAGCAAAGTGTAGTCGGTCATCAGCAGAATCCCCTCAAGCAAAGGCATGGCAGCTTCGTTGAGGTTTTCCCAAATCATGTCGCCCACGAAAAGTAGTTTGGCTTCGGAGTGGTTGACAATATGGTGTATATTGTCTGCTTTGAACTCGTGCAGGATGGGGACGATGACCGCTCCGTAGGTGAGCGTGGCCAAGAAAGTGACTCCCCAATGTGAACTGTTACGTCCGCAAACGGCTATCTTGTCTCCCTTGCGAATTCCACTTTCTTCAAAGATGATATGTAGCTTTTCAATTTTGCGGGCCACGTCTTTATATTGAAGTGTTGCTCCTTTGTAATCGGTCAACGCCGGATAGTCCCAATGATTCTTTATACTGTTCTCTATATAAGCAATAAAGCTCTTTTCGTTTTCCATATATGTTCTGCACATTTGTTGTTAAACTGAGCAAATGTAGGTATTATCTCCGAATCTTGTACACAAAGACGTCATTTTCCTCGCGTATGTATCGTGGAAGAATCGTTCTTGCTCGTCAATAGGAAATGATGACTCAAGTAAAAACTATGTAAAGAGTCTATACTAGGTTTGTTCCGAACTCTCGTGGCAATGCTCTTAGAAGATGCCTACGAAAGAACTTCAAAGACCAGGTATGGGTGTTACCGTTTCAGGAAGAGTTTCTTGAAGTCGGCCGGATAAGGAGTTTCAAATTCCATTAGCTGGCCGGTTACGGGATGGTAGAAACAGAGTTTGAAGGCGTGCAATGCCAAACGAGCGATTGGGTTAGGGGTGTCCTCTCCTCCGTAGCGTCCGTCTCCGACAATAGGATGCCCCAAGTCCTGCATATGCACACGAATTTGGTTTTTACGTCCGGTTTCCAGATCGAGTTCGATAAGTGATAGGCCATTGGTTCGTTTGATGGTCCGATAATGAGTGATGGAGAAAGCTCCCCCATCGTCCTCCGGGCTGGAGCTGACATATAGGGTGCGATCGGTCAGCCATGATTCCACCTTTCCATAATCCTTTTCCATCTCTCCGCTTACAACCGCTACATAGCGACGGTCTGTGACGATGTCATGCCAATTGTCGCGTAGGGTTCGTTGCGTTTTCTCGTCTTTGGCAAACATCATCAAGCCCGAAGTGTCTCGGTCGAGTCTGTGTACGATGTGTATGCGGTGGTGCCGTCCTGAGCGTTGTACATATTCGTTTAAGATGGTATAGGCTGTGCGTTCCTTTTGACGATCGGTGTTCACCGAAAGTAATCCTTCGCTTTTCTCCACAACGATGAGATAGGCGTCCTCGTAAACGATTTTTAGTAGCCTATTTTGAAAAGCCTTTTTCCCCTTTTCCTTGCTGATTTGCACTTTCATTCCGGATTTCAAAGGGAAGTTGAATTGAGTAGTGATGACACTATCCACCAGTACCACTCGCTTACTGAGCAATGCTTTGAGTTTTGTTCTGCTGGCATCGGGCATCTTGGATGCCAAGAAAGCCATGAGTTCCATCGGTTCTCTCACGAAATAGTTGGTATACTGAGCCAATGCTTTTTCAGCGGCGTTGCGGCGAGGTTTCTTTTCCATGAAGGGTTATAGTGGGGTGCGATATTAACGGAGTTCCAATAAGACAACGTTCTCTACGTGATGGGTGTGGGGAAACATGTCCACGGGTTGTACGCGGGTAACGCGATAGGCCGAGTCAAGCAGTTGCAGGTCGCGAGCTTGTGTGGCTGGGTTGCAACTGACATAGACGATGCGAACGGGGCGTGCGAAGAGTAGTACGTCGATCACATCTTGATGCATTCCGGCTCGTGGAGGGTCGGTGATGATGACGTCGGGGCGGCCGTGTTCGTCGATGAAATCTCGGTTCAAGATGTCTTTCATATCTCCGGCATAGAACAGTGTATTGGTAATACCGTTGAGTGAAGCGTTCACCTTGGCGTCTTCGATGGCCTCGGGTACGTACTCTATGCCGATGACCTTACTTGCTTGGCGTGCAACAAAGTTGGCAATGGTGCCCGTACCGGTGTATAGATCGTAAACCAATTCCTTGCCGGTAAGGCCGGCAAAATCACGAGCTACTTGATACAACACATGAGCTTGCTCCGAATTGGTTTGGTAAAACGATTTTGGGCCTATCTTGAAACGAAGCCCCTCCATTTCTTCGAAGATGTGGTCGTTTCCTTTGTACACAAAGACGTCAAGGTCGTTTATTGTGTCGTTGCACTTATTGTTGATGATGTAGAGTAGCGAAGTGATTTCCGGAAATGACCGATCCACGAAATCCAGCATTTCCTGAACACGCGGCATTTCGCTTTCCTCATGCAGACTACATACTAAGATCACCATAATCTCGCCCGTGGAAGCGGTACGTATGATGAGGTTACGTAGCATACCCTCATGGGTTCTTAGGTTGATGAAGCTATAGTTATGCTCGTAGGCATAGTCGCGAATCGCATTTCGGATGCGGTTGGATATATCGTTTTGTAACCAGCATTTTTCGATAGGAAGTACCTTATCAAAAGCTCCGGGTATATGAAAGCCCACAGCATTCATTTGGTCATACTGTATGTTCTCCCGAACCTCATCGGCAGTGAGCCAACGCTTATTAGAGAACGTGAATTCGAGTTTGTTGCGATAGAATTCGGTCTTGGCCGATCCCAAAATGGGCGAGGTAGGAGGCAAGTCTATTCTGCCGATTCGTTTGAGGTTATCTTCTACTTGTTGTTGCTTATAAGCTATCTGCTTCTCGTAGGGCAAGATTTGCCACTTACATCCCCCGCACACACCGTAGTGCTGGCAAAAGGGAACAGCTCGCTCGGTGGCGTACTCGTGAAAATATACAGCTTCTGCCTCGGCATAGCTGTTCTTCCTACGTTTGATTTGCAAATCAACCACATCGCCCGGTACGACATAAGGTACAAAAACAACCCAATCATTGACTTTGGCGATGGCTTTCCCTTCGGCTGCAATACCGGTGATGAGTACCTTCTCGATCAGTGGAAGGTCTTTTTTCTTTCTGGCCACGTCTCTTTCTCTTCCTGTTGAATAATGCGACAAAGGTAGCCCTTTTTTGCGTATGAAGACCTGCTTGGACTTCAAAATGTGAGTGAGTCGGAGTTTGTCTCGGTGCTCTTGAACTTTATATTCTGCTCTTTCGGTGGGGAAGCGTGTACGAATGCATCGGAGGGAAGCAATGAATTGACTGTTCGCTTCAGAAGAGGTATATAAAACGCCGGGCAAATCATTTTTTTGATTTGCCCGGCGTTTTTTTGAGGTTCCTGGCGGATTCGAACCGCCGTACACGGTTTTGCAGACCGCTGACTAAGCCACTCATCCAAGGAACCCAATCTTGTTTTCGTCGGCAAAGGTAGAGCTTTTTTCGGAACTTCCAAGTATTTGTTCTGCTTTTACTCGATTTTTCGCAGGAATATGTGTTGGAAAGAGAGCGGAGGGACGATTTGGTTTTTTCTGTATCCCTCCCTTCTTAAGACTGCATCCACCGGCGCAATTTGCGCAGGCCGACTCATTGATGGAGGCTATTTGTCGGAAGCGTCGTATCTGCTTCCATACTCCGTGTAAGGATAACCAAAGGCAGTAGCTCACGATGAAGAATACGGCCCATTCTTGCCAGCCAAAAGTTGAGAATATCATAGAATGAGAAGTCCGATTTGGTGAATGATGAATGCGGTGATCCAAGCCAGTGCGGTGGTGTATAGGGCTGAGAAAGCTGCCCACTTCCAACTGCCGGATTCCTGCTTGATGGCCACCAACGTGGCTATACATGGGAAGTAGAGTAAGACAAAGATCATGTAACAGAACGCTACCAAGGGAGTTATGTCTATTCGCTCGCTTAAGTGAGTGGATTCTATGTTGTCATCTCCCGTATAGAGAACTCCGAGTGTGCTGACGATGAGTTCCTTCGCGGGGAGCCCTGCCACTAAGCCCACGCTCTGCTTCCAATCGAACCCAAGAGGACGCATGATAGGTTCTACGGCTTTTCCTATTTGCCCGATGTATGAGTGTTCTTGGTGCTCAGCCACGGTTTCATACGTTTCCGTTCGTGGAAAATATCCTAAGAACCACACGAGAATCGATGCAACCAAAATGATGCCTCCCATCTTCTTGAGATACTGTGCCCCCTTTTCCCAAGTATGCCTTGCTATAGATTTAGCCGTGGGCATGCGATAGGGGGGGAGCTCCATGACAAACGGCGTATCATCGCCGGTCACTAAATGTCTGTTGAAGAAGCGGGCCATGAGTGCGGCAAGAAGAATGCCTATGATGTATATACTGAAAAGAACCAATCCTCCGTGTTTGGGAAAGAACGCCCCTATGAGTAGCAAATAAACCGGCAGGCGTGCGCTGCACGACATCAGTGGGTTGATGAGCATCGTGATAAGTCGGCTTTTGCGATTTTCAATGGTACGCGTGGCCATGACGGCCGGAACGTTACAGCCGAACCCCATGACGAGGGGAATGAACGATTTACCATGTAGGCCCATCTTGTGCATTACTTTGTCCATGATGAAAGCTGCACGAGCCATGTAGCCCGAGTCTTCCATTAACGAGATACATAGGTACAGAATGAGGATGTTGGGGAGAAAGACGATGACGCCTCCGACTCCTCCGATGACACCGTCAATCAATAGATCTTTCAGAGGGCCGTCGGTCATGCTCGATTCAACCAGCCCGGTCAACTTTTCCACCAGCCATTCGATGCCTATCATGGGGATGGCTCCTAAAACGAATGTCGCTTCGAACATGAGTAGCATGAGTAAGAAGAAGATTGGAAATCCCCAAATGCGATGGGTGATGACGCTGTCGATTAGCTTGGTTGCCATACCCTTTCCCATTTTGCCTTCGGTGAAGGTTTCTCTCAACGCACCGCTAATGAATCCATACTTGGCATCAATGATGGCCGATTCACTGTCTTCGTTGAGGTGTTTGCGTATTTGGGCGCTACCTCGATTGCGAGCTTCCATAATTTCCTCTCCGTTTGGTAGAGAGCGAATCAGGTTTTCGATTTCCGGATCGTTTTCGAGCAATTTGATGGATAGGAAACGAGTGGAGTATTTGTCTCTGATAGACTCGTTCTGTGCGATGAGTATTTTGACCGATTCGATGGCTTTCTCCAATTCGGGACCATGATTGATGTGGATGTGGCGGTAGAATCGTGTGGATTTGTCGCCTTGAACATAGTCGGCTATGTGTCCGTGCGTATGTTCTTCGCTATGCTCCAGTGAGTTGTGCCACTCGGTGAGTTCGGACAATACTTCGGGATGTAGGTTGCCATTTTGGTCTAAATAGTCTCCCCCCTCATAAAGGTTGATGACGGCATGGAATAGAGCTTCGATGCCTTGTCCTCGTTTGGAAACGGTGGGAATCATGGGTATGCCGAGGAGCTGTCCCAAGAGTTTGTGATCAAGCTTGTTTCCGCCGGCTTCCAATTCGTCGTATATATTGAGGGCCACCACCAACCGCACGTTCATGTCGATGAGCTGTGTGGTGAGGTAGAGATTGCGTTCCAGGTTGGATGAGTCGACTACGTTGATAATGACATCGGGAGTTTCGTTGATGATATGTCGGCGCACATATAGTTCCTCGGGGGTATATGCCGATAGCGAGTAGGTACCCGGAAGGTCCACCAGTTTGAAACGATATCCTTCGAAATCGAAAAATCCCTCTTTGGCATCCACGGTCACACCGCTGTAATTGCCCACGTGTTCGTGTGCGCCCGAGGCAAGATTGAATAAGGAGGTTTTCCCGCAGTTGGGGTTGCCCACAAGAGCCACGTTGATGGTTCTGCGTTTGCCCAAGACAGCTTGCTTCATTGCGTTTTCATCGAGTACTATCTGTTCGGCGATACCTTGCAATGGAGAAGATAGTCGAGAGGAGTGGGCGATGGATTCTTCACTCACCACTTCTATCATACTGGCCTCTTGTCTGCGAAGTGAAACTTCGTAACCCATGATTCGATATTTAACCGGGTCTTTTAAGGGGGCGTTGAGGACGACTTCGACAGTTTTTCCCTTGATGAATCCCATTTCGACGATTCGTTTCCGAAAACCGCCGTGTCCTAATACCTTGATGATGATTCCTTTTTCTCCGGTTCGAAGTTCAGACAAGCGCATAAGCAGTGTTCTTATAATGTAGGATTAGAAGAACGTTTGAAAGAGGGAAAATGTTTGCTCCGTTTTCCACTGGTCTCTGATATGTGTATTCGAGGAAGAAAATTGTCGTTTCACAGATGCTCGAGAACAGTGTAGAAACTATTTTAGGGCGGTTGACAAAGTGTCCGAGCCTTGTAGATAAAGCGCCTGCACTTTGCTCGGTGAGTGCCTACACTTTGCGACCGAAGTGCAGGTGTTTTGCTCGGTAAATGTGGACATTTGGGATGGTAGCTGTTGGTTTCGATTTCGACGGATCGAAATAGAAGAAATTGGAAATGCCCAAAGTTGCCGACTCGATGGGCTTGTTGAGGGTTGAGAGTGGCATTTGGAGAAAGTTTTCTTCAGAAATTGCACACTCGAAGTGATTAAGTGCTATCTTTGCGAGCTGTTTGCAAGGAGATAGCAGCTTTTTGAGCTTCTATCTTTTGATTTTTTACCTGACCAACAAGAAACTTTAAGATACATGGGATTATTACAAGAACGGTTGTCCAAGTATGACTTGCCGCAACAATTTATGGAAAAGGGAGTTTACCCCTACTTCCGCGAAATAGAAGGAAAACAAGGAACGGAAGTCGAGATGGGAGGACATCCTGTACTCATGTTCGGTTCGAATGCCTACACCGGATTAACGGGCGATGAACGTGTGATAGAAGCAGGTGTTAAGGCTTTGCGAAAATATGGATCGGGGTGTGCCGGTTCGAGATTTCTGAATGGAACTTTAGACCTTCATGTACAGCTGGAGAAGGAATTGGCTACTTTTTTGGGAAAGGATGAGGCCCTTTGTTTCTCCACCGGATTCACGGTGAATTCGGGTGTGATACCTTGTCTCACCGACCGGAACGACTACATCATCTGCGACGATCGTAATCACGCTTCGATAGTCGACGGTCGTCGGCTCTCTTTCTCGCACCAACTGAAGTACAAGCACAACGATATGGCCGATTTGGAGAAGCAACTCCAAAAGTGTAAACCCGAGTCCGTTAAGCTGATCATCGTCGATGGAGTTTTCTCCATGGAAGGCGATTTGGCTAATCTGCCCGAAATCATCCGCTTGAAGCATAAGTACAATGCAACGGTGATGGTCGATGAGGCGCATGGGATTGGCGTTTTCGGTAAGGAAGGTCGAGGAGTTTGCGACCATTTCGGATTGACCGATGAGGTGGATCTCATTATGGGAACTTTCAGCAAATCGCTGGCTTCTATCGGAGGTTTTATCGCAGCCGATTCGTCGATCATCAATTGGTTAAGACATAATGCCCGGACGTACATCTTCAGTGCGTCCAATACGCCCGCGGCCACAGCAGCGGCTTTGGAGGCATTGCACATCATTCAGCAAGAGCCCGAGCGTTTGGAGAAACTTTGGGAAGTTACCAACTATGCGTTAAAGCAGTTCCGCGC
>JAXFUC010000139.1:0-10503 GCA_034176395.1 Bacteroides sp.
TGGCAGATGCTGGCTTCGCAATGTTTTCGCGCATCGAGGTGTCGGCTTCTATATTCTTCATCCGATAGTAGTCCATGATGCCGAGATTTCCATTGCGGAAGGCTTCTGCCATGGCTTTGGGAACATCTGCTTCGGCCTCAATCACCTTGGCACGTGCCTCTTGCGCTTTGGCCTTCATTTCTTGTTCGGATGCCACGGCCATGGCACGACGTTCTTCGGCCTTGGCCTGTGCAATGTTTTTGTCGGCATTGGCTTGGTCTATTTGTAGGGCTGCACCGATGTTTTTGCCTATGTCTATGTCGGCAATGTCGATGGACAAGATTTCAAAGGCTGTACCGGCATCGAGTCCTTTGCGAAGCACCAGTTTGGAAATGGAGTCGGGGTTTTCCAGCACGGACTTATGGTTCTCGGACGAACCGATGGACGATACGATGCCTTCGCCCACACGGGCAAGGATGGTGTCTTCGCCCGCACCGCCCACCAATTGGCGGATGTTGGCACGAACCGTTACACGTGCCTTGGCGATGAGCTGAATACCGTCTTTGGCAACGGCTGTCACCGGGGGCGTATCTATTACTTTGGGATTCACCGACATTTGAACAGCCTCGAACACATCACGGCCGGCTAGGTCGATGGCCGTAGCCATTTGGAACGGCAATTCTATGTTGGCTTTCGAGGCCGAAACCAAGGCGTGTACCACTTTCTCCACGTGTCCGCCTGCCAAGTAGTGGGCTTCGAGTTCATCGCGAGTAATGGTTTGCAAGCCGGCCTTATGAGCTTCGATCATGGCAGGCACAATGACATAGGGCGGAACGTTTCGGATACGCATCAGAAACAGTTGCACCAAGGAGATGTTTACCCCCGACACCTTGGCCGAAAGCCAAAGGAAGAAGGGCACGTAGTGGAAGAAGAGAGCCAACAAGACAATCCCACCGACTACGAGAGCTGCGATTGGAAAGAGTGATTGTTCCATGTGGATGTAAAGGTGATATAAGGGTGAATAATTGAGAAATGTTTGCTAACGATTGGTTTAGCACGGTTTTTTGACGACAAGAATCACTCCGTCGATTATGCGTTCTACCCGTACTCGGGTCTTTTCATCGATGAATCCATCAATGGATTTCACCTCCACCACGCGCCCGTCGAAATCTGCGTGTCCCATGAGGGCCAGGCGTGTGGTGGTTAGACCGAGGTCGCCCACGTGCAAGCTGTCTTTGTCCGACGTGTCGAGGGTGGCCGCAACGTTTTCTTTCAACGAAAGCTTGTCGAGGGTTTTCGACCGCATGAACCACACCAGCGAGCCGATGCAAGCCAATGCCGAAGCGACGCTGGTGACGAGTCCGGCCGTCATTCCCAACTCGGTATAGGCTTTGAAGTTTGCATAGAGCATACAGCCCAATGCCGCAAAGCCGGCCAAGCTCACACCGGGGAAAATAAATAACTCGGCCAAGAACAAGAGAGTGGCGGCCAAGATGAGGATGGTGATGATGAGAATTTCCATGGATTGATGTGTGTATAAAAGGGTTAGAACGTGGCGTTTTCCAATTGTCTGATTTGTTTGACCAGGGTGCTCAGTTCGGCGTGCATCTGCTCCACACGTTGCTCCAGGTCGAGCAAGCCGGGGGCCATGCTTGCTTGTTGCGTGGAATTGACATAGGTTTGCCGCATGGACTCCAATTTTCGCTCTTGCATTTGCAGGTTGTCCAGCATCTTGAGATAGGCGATGTACTGCCGGCGTGCTTCGGCCGAACGAAACTGACCGGCATGGTGATAAATGGTTTGATGATTGATGATGAAAGCCTCGCCCGGGTTGATTCCTTCCTCTATCGAGGGACGATTGCGCAAGGCTTCCAGTCGCCGACGTGCTTGAGCCACGGCTGCTTCGTCGATCCATGTTTCTTGTATGGCATGGATGCGAGCCAGTCGAGCCAGTTTCGGTAGGTCGGTGGTTTCGTAGTCGTAGGTCTTCTTGCTCTTATTGGGAATGAAAACATAGACGCACACCTTGCCCGGAGCTTGGTTGCGGTCGGTGGCAAACCAGCCCAATTCGTTGAATTCGTCTACCACATATAAGTAATCATTGCCGGGAGAGTTGAATGGCATGCCCAAATTGGCAGGTACGAAAAAAGTGTTTTCGCGCGTGTTGTGTCGTGTTACGTAAAGGTCATATCCTCCCAAGCCTTTGCCGTTGGTGGCATAGTAGAGGGTCGTTCCGTCGGGCATGAGGAAGGGATAGGCCGTGTCGCTGCCCTCTTCGTTGATGGGGGCAGGCAAGAGTTCGGGAGTGCCCCACTGCTCGCCTTGTCGGTAGGTCATGGCCAGTTTACGATGCCCATCTGTTCCCGGGAGGCTGAGGGCGGCCCGGTTGCCCAGTTCGGTTTGATACATGGTTTGGTCATCGCCTGCACCGGCTTGGCTCCACATCTGTGCGAGGTACTCAACCTTCCCGACCTCGGTCGGCAGGGTATAAACACTTAGTAGGCGAGCCTTGTCCACCACCACACTGTCGATGAAACAAACCTGCTCTACGGATTTGAGCATTCGCAGCCTGTTCTTGGCCTCGTCCACGATGAGGTCGACTTCGTCGGTGGCTCGCTTCCTTTTGGTCAATTCATTGCGATAGGCCTCCAGGGTGGTTACCGCTTCTTCCAAACGATACACAGCCATATAGGCCTGACCCAAATGGAGTTGTCCACCCGGGACACGTTTCTTTGCGGCCACCTCGAGGTGCTCAATGGCAGCTTCCGCTTCTCCCGTGTGTAGCAGGCAGATGCCCAGGTTAAGCCGATGGTTACCGTTGCCGGGCTGTGTCGAGGCCAACTTCTCGAACACGGGTTTGGCTTGTATATAATTCCCTTCTTTGAGTAGGGTGCGCGCTTCTTCAAGGCTTTGAGCTTGCAATGTGAGAGAAGCGAGGATCAGAAATGCGAAGAAAAGTATTTGGGGACGAGACATCTGCATGAGTGTTTAAGGGTCGTTTATCGTGCGTTTCTTGGTCGATTCATTCGAAACATTCACATTTCAAAGATACAAAAATAAGTGTGCTACGCTCCTTTGTGCGTAAACAAATTTGTTAAAACGTCCTTATTTCAGCGGTTTGATTTACTTTTGCAGCCCTTCAAGGTGTAACCCTTCGATCGTTGTGAACGAGAAAGAGATGCTCGAAGTGTAGGAGGTCATGCAAAAGAGAATCTTTGGCTGCCGAACGGGTTGGACGAGAAACACGGAAAGAACAAGAATATGAAGATGGATGAAGATGGCCGCATGGCGAAGGAAGAGCAAATGCTTGTGCGGCGAATCGAGAAACGCATGGGGCGTGGTATGGTGCAGTATGGATTGATAGAGGATGGCGACCGCGTGCTCATAGGCCTTTCGGGAGGCAAAGACTCGTTGGCTTTGGTGGAGCTGTTGGGGAAACGTGCCCGTGTGTTCAAACCTCGTTTCAGCGTGGTGGCTGTGCACATCGTGATGGAAAATATTGCTTACGAGAGCGATTTGAACTATCTCAAATCCCATTGCGAAGCCCACGGAGTGGAGTTTTTGCAGGCTTCCACCTCGTTCGACCCCAGTACCGACAATCGCAAGTCGCCCTGCTTTCTTTGCTCGTGGAATCGCCGCAAGGCTTTGTTTGCTGTGGCCAAGGAGCATGGATGCAACAAGATAGCCTTGGGTCACCACATGGACGACATCCTGGAAACTTTACTCATGAACATGACCTTCCAAGGAGCCGTGAGTACCATGCCTCCGAAACTGGTGATGCGTAAGTTCGACATGACCATCATCCGCCCGTTCTGCTTGGTTCATGAGGCCGACCTGTTGGAGTTGGCCGCTTTGCGTGGCTACCGCAAGCAGGTGAAGAACTGTCCGTATGAGTCGGGCTCCAGTCGCAGCGATATGAAAGCTGTGTTGCGTAGGCTCGAAGCCCTTAACCCCGAAGCGCGGTATAGCCTGTGGAGCAGTATGAATAATGTACAAACCGATATGCTGCCCCAAGTGGTGGAGGTGGAGCGGGGCGGATACGTGGCGCCTCATGTACAGTCCGGAGAATCGAGGTCTTGAACCTACATTCCTTTGCGAATGGCTGTGATGGATCGCCGCATCCGTTTTGTGGGTTGCGAGCTGTTGAGCGGATAGCCTCCTACACTTTGCTTGATAACTGCCCACACTTTGGTCGGTAAGTGCCTGCACTTTGCTTGATAAGTGCCCACACTTTGGACGGTGAGTGCCTATGCTTTGGTTGGTGAGTGTCTATGCATTGCCGGCCGTATTCTTGTGCTTTGCGTTTCGGCTATTTTCGATTCGTAATCGAAGATATGAGTGCGAAGGCAGTGGGTCTCAAAGAGAGCGATGCTGCCGGGAGCCATTTGCTCTGTTTCCGGATAAGGGTCGGGGTAAAACCTATTGGCATTCACTGCTCCAACCGATATTATTGCTATCTTTGTGACCTACTTCAAATTTCCTATCGACGAATGAAAGAAGACAGAGCCCTTTTACACCGATATGCCATGCATCTGGGCACTTATATGGGGGTGTATTGGATTTTGAAATTCATCCTTTTCCCGTTGAGTTTCAATATCCCGTTCTTCGCGTTGCTCTTTTGGGCACTGACGTTGGCAGTACCTTTTATGGGCTATCATTATGTAAAGCTCTATCGCGATAAGGCCTGCGGAGGAACGATTGATTTATCTCGTGCGGTGTTGTTCGCTTTCTTGATGTATGCCTTTGCGGCCTTGTTGGTATCGGTGGGGCATTTCATATACTTCCGCTTCATCGACCACGGCATGATGCTCGACTCCTATGTCCGTTTGTGGAACGAGTTTATGAATCAAAATCCCGAATTGGGCGAACACCGAGCGGTGATCGAAGAGGCCATAGCCTCGGCGCGCGAGCTCACGCCCATCCGCATCACCGTTCAACTGCTTTCGTGGAACATTCTGTGGGCTTGCCTATTGGCCATTCCCACCGGTATGCCTGCTGTGAGGCGCACACCCGGTAGGCCGCAAGGAGAGTAAATAGATGGAATCAAACAGATACGATGTTATGAACATATCAGTGGTTGTTCCCCTTTTCAATGAAGCAGAGTCGCTGCCCGAACTCTGCCGATGGATTGAGCAGGTGATGGAGCGCGAGGCGTTTTCCTACGAGATTATTTTTGTCGACGATGGGAGCACCGATGGCTCATGGAGGGTCATCGAGCAACTGCAAGCCGAGTTGCCCCAAGTTAAGGGCATAAAGTTTCGTCGCAATTATGGTAAGTCGCCCGCACTCTATTGCGGCTTTGCCCGTGCCGAGGGCGAAGTGGTCATCACCATGGATGCCGACCTTCAAGACAGTCCTGAGGAGATTCCCGGACTGTATCGCATGATTGTCGACGAGGGGTACGACTTGGTGTCGGGCTGGAAGCAGAAACGCTACGATCCTTTGTCCAAAACTTTGCCGACCAAACTCTTCAATGCCACCGCCCGAAAAGTGTCGGGCATCCATAATCTGCACGACTTCAACTGCGGCTTGAAGGCCTATCGTAAGGAGGTGGTCAAAAACATCGAGGTTTATGGAGAGATGCACCGATACATTCCATACATTGCCAAGAACGCCGGATTTACCCGCATCGGCGAGAAGGTGGTTAGGCATCAAGCACGCAAATACGGCACCACCAAGTTCGGACTCAACCGATTTGTGAATGGCTACCTCGACCTCATCTCCCTCTGGTTTCTTTCTCGCTTCGGGGTGAAGCCCATGCATTTCTTCGGCTTGCTCGGTTCGTTGATGTTCCTGCTGGGCATGATTTCGGTGATGGTCGTAGGGTTGGGCAAGCTTTACGCCATGTATCGAGGTTGGCCCTATCGGTTGGTCACCGACTCTCCCTACTTCTACTTGTCGCTCACGGCCATGATTATTGGAACGCAATTGTTTCTGACCGGTTTCTTGGGCGAACTCATCTCGCGCAATGCTGCCGAGCGCAACAATTATCAAGTAGAAAAACAAATTTGACCATCTGCATATGAAACGCTTCTTCCACCTTTGTGTGCTCTTGGTGAGTCTCTGTTGTGCGGGCAGTGCGGTGCTGTCGTGCGATGAGGAACCCGATTGCTCCATGATGGGACGTCCCTTGATGCACTGCGCCATCTATACCACCGACCCCATTTCGGGACAGATGCGTCGCGATACGCTCGACTCGCTCACTGTACTGGCCGTAGGCACCGACTCTGTCATTATCAACAAGATGAAATCCGTTCAGACCTTGTCCTTGCCCTTGCGTTTCTCCACCGGAGAGACTCGCTTGGTGTTCCTCTACGACTGGGAGCCTGTGAAAGGCGGGGGAGATACCTTGACGGTGATTCATACCAATACTCCTTTCTTAGAGTCGATGGACTGCGGCTACCGAATGAAACAATACATCGAGCGAGTGACCATCCAAAACGGAGTGACTCCCGAGCAGCCCGAACGAATGGAAAACGTTGAGATTATCAATAACGACGCCAATGTGTATAAGAACGAAAACCTGCGACTTGTCTTCCGCCATCGCCTGCGTGGTCGTGCGACTCCTTAGTCTGTTGTGTCTGCTTGCTTGGCCCTTGGCTTCGGAAGCACAAGAGCCTGTGCGTGTGCCTCGCAAGGTTGCTCGCCAAGACTTGGAACGTAAGCAGACGAAACAATCGGTGGTGCGCGATTCCGTGCCTTGGTACACCGGGACATTTGTGGGTGTTGATCTATATGGAGTAGGCAATCATCTGCTGGGCAGCAGCTATGTAGGCACCGAACTAAGCGTGGCCACTACACTGAAATACCGATTTGTGCCTGCGTTGGAGTTGGGATTGGGGCGTACCGATGCGGTAAACGATGCCGGGCGAGCCTATCGCAGCAAACCATCGCCCTACATTCGGTTGGGTATGGATTATAACACCCTTTACAAGAAGAAGAGCAAGGAAAATATGTTGTGCCTGGGATTACGCTATGGCTTTTCGAGCTTCGGCTACGACATATATGCTGTTCAAACGGAGGGGGGACACACTCCCTCGCTCGAGGATGGTTATTGGGGTGAAACCACTCCTTTTCATTACGAGGGATTGAAGGGCCATATGCAATGGCTCGAGTTGGTCTTCGGCGTTCGAGCACAGGTGTACAAGCGGTTGTACATGGGCTGGAGTCTTCGCATGAAGTATCGCACAGCAGCCTCGGTGGCTATGTATGGCAATCCACACATCGTTCCCGGATATGGTAAGTTCGGAAACTCATCCATGGGAATCACGTACTCGTTAGTCTATAAATTACCTTTTTAATACTCCAAGGAACTACTGAACAAATGACAGGATTATCGCTTTGGTTGTTGGCCATCGGATTGTCGATGGACTCGTTGGCTGTGGCTATTGCCGGCGGAATAGTGATGAAACGTTTCGATTGGAGACCGTTCCTAAGCATTCCTTTTATTTTTGGCATCTTTCACATCGGAATGTTGCTGGCCGGCTGGTGGGGAGGTCGATTTTTTGCCTCCCTCATCGAGGACGTAGACCATTGGGTGGCCTTTGCCATCTTGACCTATTTGGGTGGACGCATGGTGTGGCAAGCCTTGCGTAGCCAAGGCGAGCAACCCGGCTTGAATCCTGCCCATCCGGGAACAGTCCTTTTGCTCACAACCGCTACGAGCATAGATGCATTGGTGGTAGGCGTGTCGTTTGCTTGCATGGGCTTCAGTGCTTTCGAGCAGATTTTCCCGGTTTCATTGATTGTGGGCTTCACGGTTTTTGTCTTCACGCTGGCCGGTTTGCTTTTCGGTGCCAAATACGGGGCATTTTGTGCCCGTAAGATTCGTGTGTCGCTCTTTGGAGGTGGCATATTGATGCTTATAGGTTTGAAAACCCTGCTCGAACACCTTTTCTTTTCTTGAACTCTCAATTCCATCCCCATGAAACGTGTTAAACTCATTCTCTGTCTTTTGGGCGGCCTTGGAATAGCTGTTTGGAGCTTTTTCCGTGCCGAACGGTCGGCCGACTACCGCCAAACAACCGGTTTGGTTTTCGGTACGGTCTATCACCTCACCTATCGGCATTCGGCCGACCTCAAGAGTGAGGTGGAGGCCGAATTACAGCGTTTCGATCTCTCGCTTTCGCCCTTCAACGAGGCTTCGGTCATTAGCAAGGTCAACCGAAACGAGACCGTTCGACCCGATTCCTTTTTTTGCCATTGCTTCGAGCGTGCGATGCAACTTTCCCGACAAACAGAAGGGGCGTTCGACATCACTGTTGCCCCCTTGGTCAATGCTTGGGGGTTTGGGCACGAACAAACGCAGTTCCCCGACTCTCAGGCTGTGGATAGCTTGCGCCGCTTGGTGGGTTACGAGCGAGTGAGCCTCACTCCGGAGGGCGTACACAAGGAAGACGCTCGTATGCAGCTCACGTGTAGTGCCGTAGCCAAGGGCTATGCCGTAGACGTAGTGGCTGCTTTGCTGGCTCGCAAAGGTATTGCCGATTATATGGTGGAGATTGGTGGCGAGGTGGTGGTCAGTGGCAAGAATCCCGAAGGTGGCCCATGGCGCATCGGGGTGAACCGTCCCATCGAGGATTCTCTTTCCACCCGACAAGACCTGCAAACCGTCTTGACGTTGACTCATGGGGCAATGGCTACTTCGGGTAACTATCGCAACTATTATTATCGTGAGGGGAAGAAGTACGGACACACCATCGACCCTCGCACGGGATACCCGGTTCTGCACAACCTGCTTTCGGTCACCGTGGTGGCCGAGGATTGTCTCACCGCCGATGCTTTGGCCACGGCCTTCATGGTCATGGGCGTCGAAGCATCGTTGAACTATTGTCTTCGTCATCCCGAAATTCAGGCTTACTTCATTGTGGCTGCTCCCTCGGGAGGTTATGAGGAAGTGTTCACCGATGGCATGCAAGCTTTGATGCAGCCCGGTGCGACTTCTGCCAAGCCCGGCGACTTCAAGGCAGATCGACCATGAAGCACCTTGTCAAGCGGTTGTCTTGGTCTTGAAACAACGAAAGCGTAGGCTTTCACCCATTTCCTCGCGACAAGTTCTCGGCTGTTTGAGGGCTTTTTCCTACTTTTGCACACAATTCTAAACGTCCAAATCATTAACAAAACGGTTTATGCAAGAGAAAATTATCATTCTTGACTTTGGATCGCAAACCACCCAACTCATTGGTCGCCGTGTGCGCGAGATGGATACCTATTGTGAGATCCTTCCTTATAATAAATTCCCCAAGAACGATCCCACGGTCAAAGGTGTTATCCTTTCGGGCAGTCCCTTCTCGGTCTACGACGAGGCAGCCTTCAAGGTTGACTTGGCCGAGATTCGCGGTAAGTATCCCATCCTCGGCATCTGCTATGGTGCACAGTTCATGGCCTACACCGCAGGAGGAAGTGTGGAGCCGGCTGCCACGCGCGAATACGGTCGTGCCCATTTGGACGAAGTAAACCAATCCAACGTACTTATGGAGGGAGTGCCGGTGCATTCGCAAGTGTGGATGAGCCACGGCGACACCATCACTTCCGTACCCGATAATTTTGAAATCATTGCTTCGACCGATAAGGTCAAAGTAGCCGCCTACCAAGTAAAGGGCGAGCAGGTGTGGGGTGTTCAGTTCCACCCCGAGGTGTTCCACTCCGAGCACGGCACACAAATGCTGAAGAATTTCGTAGTCAAGGTGTGCGGATGCAAGCAAGATTGGTCGCCGGCTTCGTTCATCGAGAGCACTGTGGCCGAACTCAAGCAGCAATTGGGCGATGACAAAGTGGTGCTGGGACTTAGCGGAGGGGTCGACTCCTCGGTGGCTGCCGTATTGTTGAATCGTGCCATCGGCAAGAACCTGACCTGTATCTTCGTAGACCACGGCATGCTGCGCAAGAACGAGTTCCGCAACGTGCTGCACGACTATGAGTGTTTGGGCTTAAATGTTATCGGAGTGGATGCTTCGGCCAAGTTCTTCGCGGAGTTGGCCGGTGTGACCGACCCCGAGAAGAAACGCAAAATCATCGGTAAAGGCTTCATTGATGTGTTCGACCAAGAAGCTCACAAGCTGAAAGACGTGAAGTGGTTGGCTCAAGGCACCATCTATCCTGACTGCATTGAGTCGCTTTCCATCACAGGAACGGTCATCAAGAGCCACCACAACGTGGGCGGACTACCCGAGAAAATGAATCTCAGCCTTTGCGAACCACTGCGCCTCCTCTTCAAGGACGAGGTGCGACGTGTAGGGCGTGAGCTGGGTATGCCCGAGCATCTCATTACCCGCCATCCCTTCCCGGGGCCCGGATTGGCAGTGCGCATTTTGGGAGACATCACGCCCGAGAAGGTGCAGATCCTGCAAGAGGCCGACGACATCTTCATCCAAGGCTTGCGCGATTGGGGATTGTACGATGGTGTGTGGCAGGCCGGCGTCATCCTGCTGCCTGTGCAGTCGGTAGGAGTGATGGGCGATGAGCGCACCTACGAACGAGCCGTGGCGCTGCGAGCTGTGACCTCCACCGATGCCATGACGGCCG